>CADCTW010000001.1 GCA_902805735.1 uncultured Gemmatimonadota bacterium
ATCACCACGAGAACCACCACGGTCATCACCATCACGTCCGGCCGGAAGCGCTGGTAGCCGTAGCGGATCGCCACGTCGCCCAGCCCGCCGCCGCCCACCGCGCCCGCCATCGCCGAGTAGCCGACCAGGGTGATGGCCGTGAGCGTGACCGCGCGCACCAGCGCCGGCACGGACTCCGGCAGGTAGGCGCGCCGCACCACCTGCCAGGGCGTGGCGCCCATCGTCACCACCGCCTCGACCACCCCGCGGTCCACCTCCTTGAGCGCCGCCTCCGCCAGTCGCGCCACGTACGGAATGGCGCCCACCACCAGCGGGACGATGGCCGCGGCGGTGCCGATGGAGGTGCCCACCACCAGCCGGGTGAAGGGGATGATGGCCACCATCAGGATGATGAAAGGGATGCTGCGCCCCACGTTGATGGCCGCGCCCAGCACCCGGTGCGCGCGCGGCGCGGGCAGCACGCCGCCCCGTTCCGTCGCCACCACCAGCACGCCGAGCGCGAGCCCCGCGATGCCGGCGAGCACGGTGGAGACGGACACCATCAGCAGGGTTTCGATCGTCGCCCGGCCCAGCATGGGGAGGAGGGCGGACGAGAAGCCGGTCATGCGGCCTCCAGCCGGGACACTTCCACGCCGCGCCCGCGCAGGTGGTCCACCGCGCCCGCCAGCGCTTCGCCGCTCCCGGTGACGTCCACCACGAACGATCCGTATGGCGTGGCCGTGGTGCGGTCGATCTCGCCCGCGAGCACGTTGACGGTGACGCCGAAGCGGTGCCCCACCTCCCACAGCAGCGGCTCGCCGGTGACCGGGCCGAGGAACTGGAGGGAGAGGCGCGCGGCCGAGCTTCCCGCGGGCGGGCTCCACGCCGGTCCGGCCTCGCGCGGCGACAGGAGACGGCGGGCGGCGGCGCTCCGGGGGCGGAGGAGGACGTCGCGTGCGGCCCCTTCCTCCACCACCTGGCCCGCATCCAGCACCGCCACGCGGTCGCACAGGGCGCGAACGGAGCTCATCTCGTGCGTCACCAGGAGGATGGTGAGGCCCAGCTCGTCGCGCACGCGGCGCAGGAGGTCGAGCACCGTCGCCGTGGTCTCGGGATCGAGCGCGGAGGTGGGCTCGTCGGTCAGGAGGAGCTCCGGGCGGGCCACCAGCCCGCGCGCGATGGCCACGCGCTGGCGCTGCCCGCCCGAGAGCTGGCCGGGGTAGCTGTCGGCGCGCTCGGCGAGCCCCACCCAGCGCAGGATCTCCAGCGCCCGCTTGCGCCCCTCGCCGGCCGACGCGCCCGCCAGCGAGAGGGGGAGCGCGACGTTCTCCGCCACGGTGGCGGAGCGGAGGAGGTTGTAGCTCTGGAACACCATCCCGATCTTGCGGCGCGCCTCGCGCAGCGCGTCGCCGTCGAGGACGGCCAGGTCGTCGCCGCCCACCAGCACGCGGCCGGCGTCGGGCTGCTCCAGCCGGGCGAGGCACCTCACCAGCGTGCTCTTGCCGGAGCCGCTGAAGCCGATCACCCCCTGGATGGTGCCGCGCGCCACGCCCAGGTCGACGCCGCGGAGGGCGTCCACCCATCCGGCCGGGGTCCGGTATCCCTTTCTCACTCCCTCCAGCCGCACCACTTCGGCGGGGGGAGTGCTCGCTTGGTCGTTCACCATGCCACTTCCGGTTGAGGCAAAAACAAAAAGGCCCGCTCTCCGTATGGGAGAGCGGGCCGGTGCGGGCGTTCGCCGCTGCGTTCAGACCATCAACCGCAGGGAACAGCTCCGCAACCGTGACCGCCCTCGTGGGAGCGAGCACACATGCACATGCGGCAGCACATGAGGGTTGCGAAGGTCATCTTGCGGTTTCGGGTCCGGTTCGTGTGGCGAGCTTATATGCGCGGGGATGCTAATGGTTCCCCCGCCGGCTGTAAAGGGTCTCACGCAGAGGCGCAGAGACGCAGAAGAGAACAACGAGAGGAATAGAGGAACGTGACCCTCCTCCCTCTCTTCTTCTTTCTCCGCGTCTCTGCGCCTCTGCGTGAGACCTGCTGTTGCGGTGCATGCGTGCAAAAAGAAGGGCCGCCCGTCTCCGGGGCGGCCCTTCTTCTATCCCAATCGTCCGAAGACGAGAGAGGTCAGACCGGCGTCACGTTCTCGGCGGCGGGGCCCTTCTGGCCCTGGACCACGTCGAACTCGACCTTCTGCCCCTCGGCGAGGGTGCGGAAACCCTGGGCCTGGATGGCGGAGTGGTGCACGAAGCAATCCTTGTCGCCGTTGTCCGGCGTGATGAAGCCGAAGCCCTTGCTGTCGTTGAACCACTTCACGGTGCCGCTGGTACGCATTCCGAACTCCGTTGTTTGTTACCGACTGCCGAGGTGCGGAATTGTCCGTACCAACCAGCCGCCTGTGTTCTGCGGGTCTTACGCCCCCCGCTTCGGGCGTTCGCGGAAAACGAAAAAAGGACCGGACGAATCTGCGTCCAGGTCCCTTCTTACACTGGAATCAGCGTCGGTCCCATCCGACGTTTATCGCGCGGCGGAATATTGCCGAATCCCGCGGAATTGTCAAGCAGCGAGCAGCGGCTCACACGGAGGCACGGAGACACAGAGGAGGTTTACTTTCGTGCGCGGGCAAACGTTCGTACCTTGCAACCGTCCCCCCTGACCGCGACCCGCCCCATCGGAGGCTCCGTGATTCGCGCACCGCTCGCTCTCTCCCTCGCGGCAACGCTCGCAGCGGCCACGCTCGCGGCGCAGCAGCCGCGCCCCACCAACTACCCCGTGCGCGGCACCGGCACCGTGGTGCTCCACGCGGCGCGACTGATCGACGGCACGGGCGCGGCGCCCGTGGCGGATGGGGTGGTGGTGGTGACGAACGACCGCATCGTGGCCGCCGGGCGGCGCGGCAGCGTGGCCGTGCCGGCCGGGGCGCGGGTGGTGGAGCTGGGCGACGCCACCCTGCTGCCAGGCTTCATCGACGCGCACGTCCACATCATCGGCCGCACGCTGGGCGACCCCGCCGGCGACGACGCGGCCGTGCGCGACCTCCCCGCCACGGGCGCCATCCTGGGGGTGGAGAACGCGCGCCGCACGCTGATGGCCGGCTTCACCACCGTGCGCAACGCCGGCTCCGAGGGCTTCGCGGATGTGGCGCTGCGCAACGCCGTCAACCAGGGAATGGTGGTGGGGCCGCGCATCCTGGCCAGCGGCCATGCCCTGGGGATCACGGGCGGTCACTGCGACGAGAACGGCTTCCGCCCGGGGCTGCTGGAGGGCGACTACCGCACCGGGCTGGCCAACACGCCGGACGAGGTGATCGCCGCCGAGCGCTACCAGGCCAAGTACGGCGCCGACGTCATCAAGATCTGCGCGACGGGCGGCGTGCTCTCGGAGGGCGACGCCGTGGGCGTGCAGCAGTTCTCGGACGCGGAGCTGCGCGCCTCGGTGGAGGAGGCCAAGCTGCTGGAGCGGCGGGTGATGGCGCACGCCCACGGCGCCGAGGGCATCCGCGCCGCCGTGCGCGCGGGGGTGCACTCCATCGAGCACGGCTCCTTCCTGGACGACGAGGGCGCGCGGCTGATGGCGCAGCGCGGCACCTACCTGGTCCCCACGCTGAGCGCGGGCGAGGCGGTGCTGCGCGCCGCGGACTCCGGCGTCCTCACGGGCCAGCGCGCGGAGAAGGCGCGCGCCGCCGGCCAGGCCATGCGCAACGCCACCCGCGTGGCCCTGCGCGCCGGCGCCCCCGTCGCGCTGGGCACGGACGCGGGCGTGGGCCTCCACGGCGCCAATGGCCGCGAGTTCATGTTGATGGTGGAGTGGGGCGGAATGACCCCCATGCAGTCGATCCAGGCGGGCACCCTCAACGCCGCCCGCCTCCTGGGCATCGACCGCGAGGTCGGCACCCTGGCCGCCGGCAAGATGGCCGACATCGTCGCCGTCCCCGGCGACCCCACCCGCGACATCCGCGCGATGGAGCGCCCCCTGTTCGTCATGCGCAGCGGCGTCGTCCACCGCCAGCCCTGAACAGCATGTCACACAGAGACACAGAGGCACAGAGAAAATCGTTCTTTCTCCGTGCCTCTGTGTCTCTGTGTGAGCTCAGTTGTTCACCAACTTCTCGTTCCCCGCCCCGGGCGTCGCCGTCAGGTAATCCACCAGCGCACGGCGCAGGCAGTCGATGAGCTGGGGGATGGGAACGGGGACGCCGAGCTTCACGGACTGGAAGAGCATCCCGTCGCGCGCGGCCAGGATGAGGCCGGCGGCGTGCTCGGGGGGGACGTCCAGGCGGAAGACGCCCTCGTCCTGGCCGCGGCGCACCAGGGCGGCCAGCGAGGCCAGGTACGTCTCATGGCGCTGCTGGATGCTGGTGCGCACCGCCGGGATGTCGCCCGCGGAGAGCCACAGGTCCACCACGGCGCGCCGGGCGGCGGTGGCGTGGGGATCCTGCGACGATTCCTTGTAGCTCTCCAGGAACTCTTCGAGCTGCAGACGCGCGCCCACTCCCTCGCGCGGGGCCAGGAGGGCCACCTGCGTCTCCAGGAACCGCTCCGCGATGGCCAGGAGGATGGCCTCCTTGCTGTCGAAGTACGGGTACAGGCCGCCTTTCGTGAGCCCCACCGCCTCGGCGATGGTGCGCATGTTGGTGCCGGCGGACCCGTGCTCCGCCAGGCAGTCCACCGCGGCCTGGAAGATGGCCTCGCGGCGGTCTTCGCGGCGCTCCAGCGAGATCTTGGGCATAGGAACTCGGCAGAGAGGGATGCGACAAAGCGGCTCCCACACCGACGCGGCAAGAAAAGGACCCCCGCGGATGCTCGCCCGGAGACACAGAGGCACAGAGAAGATGTCCTTTCTCTGTGCCTCTGTGTCTCTGTGTGAGCCCCCGCGGTTTACGCCGGCCTGGGCCCGGCCGTGCGCACCGCCTCGGGCACGCGGTCCGCGAACTGCTCGAAGTTCTGGATGAACTTGTCGGCCAGCTCGCGGGCCTGCTTGTCGAAGGCGTCCTTGTCCGCCCACGTCTCGCGCGGCACCAGCACCTCGGACGGCACGCCCGGGATGGAGGTGGGGATGTGCAGGCGGAAGAAGGGCGACTCCACCGTCTCCACGTCGTCCAGCTCGCCGGCCAGTGCGGCGCGCACCATGGCGCGCGTGTACGACAGCTTCATGCGCGAGCCCACGCCGTACGGCCCGCCCGTCCACCCCGTGTTCACCAGCCACACGCGCGAGCCGTGCTCCGCGATGCGCTGCCCCAGCAGGTCGGCGTACACCCCCGGGTGCAGGGGAAGGAACACCTGCCCGAAGCACGCGGAGAAGGTGGGCTGCGGCTCCTTCACCCCCCGCTCCGTGCCGGCCACCTTGGCCGTGTAGCCGGAGAGGAAGTAGAACATCGCCTGCTCCGGCGTCAGCCGCGAGATCGGGGGGAGCACGCCGTACGCGTCCGCCGTCAGGAAGACGATGTTGCGCGGGTGCCCGCCCTGCGCGTCCGGTACGAAGTTGGTGATGTAGTGCAGCGGGTACGAGATGCGCGTGTTCTCGGTGATGGAGATGTCGTCGAAGTCCACCCGGCGCTTCTCGTCCACGATGCAGTTCTCCAGCACCGTGCCGAACATGCGCGTGGTGGCGTAGATCTCCGGCTCACCCTCCGGCGAGAGCTTCACGGCCTTGGCGTAGCACCCGCCCTCGAAGTTGAAGATCCCCCGGTCCGTCCAACCGTGCTCGTCGTCGCCGATGAGGCCACGCTCCGGATCGGCCGAGAGCGTGGTCTTGCCGGTGCCGCTGAGGCCGAAGAAGAGCGCCGTGTCGCCGTCCGGCCCGATGTTGGCCGAGCAGTGCATGGCCAGCACGCCCTGCCTGGGGAGCAGGTAGTTGAGGATGCTGAAGATGGACTTCTTGAGCTCGCCCGCGTAGCGCGTGCCCCCGATCATGATCTCCTTCGCCGTGAAGTTGACCAGGATGAAGGTGCTGGTGCGCGTGCCATGGCGGGCGGGGTCGGCCTCGTACTCGGGGGCGTGCAGGATGGTGAAGCCGGGAACCATCGCCTCCAGCTCCGCGTCGTCCGGACGGCGGAACATGTTGTTGGCGAACAGGTTGTGCCACGCGTTGGGCGTGATCACCCGCACCGCCAGGCGGTACTCGGGGTCGGCGCCGGCCCACATGTCGCGCACGTAGAGGTTCTGCCCCTCCAGGTGCGTGAGGACGTCCTCGCGCAGCGCGGCGTAGTGCTCGGGCGAGATGGGCTGGTTCACCTTCCCCCACCACACGTCCGCCTCGGTGTTCTCGTCGCGCACGACGAACTTGTCGTTGGGCGAGCGCCCGGTGTGCGGCCTGGTGACCGCGTTGAAGGGCCCGCCCTCCACCAGGATGCCTTCGCGGCGCTGGACGGCGTGCTCCACGAGCTCGGCGGGGGTCAGGTTCCAGAATACGGTGCCCGGGTTGCGGAGCCCGTGGTTGTCAAGCCCGTGCCGGCTTTCGCGCCCGAAGGCGGGTGCGTCCGTGGAAGGGTTCAGCGTCGTGGCCATCGCATCCATCTCGCTTTCGTGAGTGCAGCACGCCCCCGGCCCAATGACGGCCGGAGGCGGTGGAGAGGGGACACTGTAGCATGATGCGGCGGAACAGGCAAGGTGAGCGGCGTTCATAACATACGCGCGCGCCCCTCCGTGTATCGCGCACCAAGGCCCTCACCCCCCGTCCCCCTCTCCCAAACTGCTGGGAGAGGGGGCGCATCTTCCGTATCTGCGCGACGAATGACCCCTCCCCCGCGTGCGGGGGAGGGGAAGAACTTTCAGCGCGCGCGAACGGCCGCGGAGGAGGACGAGGCATGCCTCGCCGCGTGCGGCGCCCGGCTCGCGGCACGCGAAGTAGTCCCCTCTCCCAGGGCGGTTTCTGGGAGAGGGTGGCAGCTGTAAGCTGCCGGGTGAGGGCCGTTTCAGACCCGGAAGCGCCGCGCCACCTCGTTCATCTCGGCGGCCATCCCGGCGAGCTGCTGCGTGGTGCCGGAGATCTCCTCCATCGCCGCGCCCTGCTGCTGCGCCGCCGCCGCCGTCTGCCCCGTGCGTGCGCGGCTGGCCGACGCGATCCGCTGCACGTCGTGCATCGCGGCCAGCAGCTCCGTGAGCACCGCGGACTGCGCCTCCACCTCGGAGTGGATGCGCTCGATGGCCTCCACGGCGCCGCGCAGCCCGCCCACCATGCTCTCCAGCGCCGCGCGCCCCTCCTCGGACGCGGCGCCCACGCCGGCCAGGCGGCTCTCGGCCAACTCCAGCTGCCCGCGCACGCTGGCGATGGCGCCGCGCGTCTCCGCCACGGTGCCGCCGACCTCGGTGGCGGAGGCGGCGGACTGGGCGGCCAGCTTGCGCACCTCGTCGGCCACCACCGCGAAGCCGCGCCCCTGCTCGCCCGCGCGCGCGGCCTCGATGGCGGCGTTGAGCGCCAGCAGGTTGGTCTGGTCCGAGATCTCGCGGATGGTGGCCACGAAGCCGCCGATGCGCTCCCCCGCCCCGCCCAGCGCCTCCATGGCCCGCGCCGAGCGCCGGTACTCCTCCCCCACCTCCTCCAGCAGCCGGCTGGACTGGGCGATGCGCCCCACGTGCACGTCCGTCTCGGCGGCCAGGCGGCGCGCGTCGCCGGCGGCGGACGAGGCGCCGCCGTGCAGCGCCCGGCTGCGGCCCGCCAGCCGCTCCAGCGCGTCGCCGCCGCGGGTGAGGATCGCCATCTCCCGCTCCGTCTCGTCCGCGGCCTCGGCGGCCAGCGAGCCCACTTCCACGGCCGACGCCTGCACCTCCTCCGTCGTGGCGCTGAGCTCCTCGGCCGCCGCGGCCAGGGCGTGCGCCTGCTCCTGCACCCCGCGGATCACCCCGCCCAGCGACGCGGCCACGCGGTTGACGGCCGCGGCCAGGAAGTCCATCTGGTCCCGCGCGCCGGCCTGCAGCGTCACCCGGAAGTCGCCGCCCTCCACCGCCGCCAGCCCGTGCCGCACCTGGTCCAGCCGCCGCGTGTAGCGGGTGGGGCCGATGAGGGTGCTTCCCACCACCGACACCACCACCCCCGTCTCCAGCAGGATCATCGCCGCGGGGAGCGGGACTCCGGCGGAGAGCGCGCCCGTCCAGCGGGCCAGCGGGTAGGCGATCGTGCTCACGGCCAGGCCCATCCAGCCCGCCTTGGGGACACCGAGGGTGGGGGTGCTGATGAGGCTGACGTAGTACGGCATCATCAGGAAGCCGTACGGCCCGTGCCCGGCCGTGAAGCCGAAGAGCACGAGCCAGTCGCATACGGCGCTGGCCCAGAACTGCCAGGGCGTCCACCTCCCCGTCCTGAGCGCCACCCAGAAGAGCAGGTTGACGAGCGACACCCCGCCGCCGAGCGCGAACAGGGTGAAGTACGGCATGGTGAGGAGGCCAAAGAAGTAGCGCACCAGGAAGACCAGCGGCACGCCCCCCACGATCAGGATCCAGCGCACCCGCACCTGGTCTTCCGTCTTGGCCCGCAGGATGTGCCACTCTTCGCGGCGCAGCCGTGCCTCCAGCGGCTCGTCAGGGGCGGGGGATGGGGACGGGAGGGCGCGGGGACCGACGCGGACCGCGCGCGCGGCCTCCACCTCGGGCCGGGCCGCGGTGTAGGGGACGGTGCTCACACGTTCTCCGGGATCGGGCGGGGGGATGGGAAGCTGCGCGCGGCACACCGCGCTGACCGATGCGGCACGCTACGATTGCGCCAGGAGGCGAACATGCTGTGAAGGATCGCATCATCTTCGCGCACCGAGGAAGTGTCGTCAAGAGACACTTCTCCCAACGGCCCGCATACGCCATTTCCACGCACGGAGGCACAGAGAATCCACTCTCCGTGCCTCCGTGTGAGCCCGCGTCCGTTCAGCTACGCGGCGCCTCGTAAAGCTGCAGCGTGTAGTCCGAGCCCGTCAGGAAGCCCGGGAGCCGGCGCGGGTTGAAGACGGAGAGCGACGCGACCGCGCCGCCGCTGTACCACGACGGCGCCTCGGTCACCCGGAGGTGGCACCCGGCCAGCACAAGCCCCGCCGTGGGTACGTCGTTGCTGACCAGCGTGCACCCGCCGCGCGCCGTCACGGGACCTTCGGGAAGGTTGAAGCGCACGTAGAACTCCTGCCGCAGGTCGGCGGGGAACTTCGGGTCAGTGATGCGGGCGCACGCCGTGGCGGTGCCGATGCGGCGGGTGCTGCGGTTCACGATGCGCCCCTCGTGCCCGTTGGAGGCCTCGGAGTAGAGCACGGCCCCGAAGCGCACGTTGGAGGTGAAGCCCGCCGCCGCGCACACGGCCGGGTCCGGCGTCACGGAAGGATCTTCCTCGGAGCGGAAGCGCAGCACCTGCACGCCGTCGCGCGACACGGAGTGGCTGTCGGGAGACCCGGCGGAAGCGGCGTTCAGCGCCGCGGGGGCCGGGACGTCCTGCTGCACGGGGGTGGAGCGGCCGTCTTCGCAGGCGGCGAGGGCGAGCGCGGCGAGCACGAGAGCGGCGGAGCGGGATGCAAGCGACATCGTGTGGATCTCCGGGGGAAGGAATGTGCGTGAATGCGTTGGTGCGTGCTGAGAGGGCCCTCACCCCCCCGGCCCCTGCTCTCCCGATAACGGGAGAGGGGGGCGCATCTTCTGTAACCGCGCGGTGATCGGCGGCGTCGCGCCCGCGGTTTCGCGAGCTGCGGGAATCGAGATCCGTGGGTGCGGCCGGATGGCCGGAGTGCGCCCCCCTCTCCCGTTATCGGGAGAGGGGGGTCGGGGGGGTGAGGGCCCCCCGCGGACGCCAGCGAGGTCTCTGCCGGCGCACTCACGCACTTCGTTACAGCCTGACCAGCTGCGCGCCGTAGTGCACGTTGGCGCCGACGGCGGCGATCAGGACCAGGTCTCCGCTGCCCAGGCGCACGGCGCCGGACTCCAGGTCTTCGGCCAGGAGCACCAGCATGCCGGCGGCGGAGGTGTTGCCGTAACGGTCCACGTTGCACGCCACCCGGTCGGCGGGGAGGCCCACGTCGGCGACGAAGTGGTCCAGGAGGCGCTTGTTGGGCTGGTGGAAGTAGTAGCGCTTCACCTCGTCGGCCAGTTCGGGCCGGTCGGCGAGCACCTGGGTGATGCACTTCTTCATGAACACGCGGTACGAGCGCGCCACGAGCTGTCCGTCGATCACGAAGGCGTCCTCGGCGGCCGAGCTCTTCCCGTACAGCCGCTCGTGCAGCCCGCCGCCGCGGCGCACCACCAGCTCCTGGTAGTCGTTGCCCGCCACGGAGGCCAGGATCCCCAGCTTGGGGTCCGGGTCCGAGCGCAGCACCACGGCGCCGGCCGCGTCGCCGAAGACGTACATCCCGAAGGCGGCGTTCAGCGGCTTGCGCCCGGGGGTGTGGCTCACCTCGCCGCTCCACACGTCCCGGTCGATCAGGGCCGAGGTGCACGCCGACCCGATCACGGCCACCGAGTTCACGGCGCCGCTGCGGATCATGCGGTACGCCATGTCCATGATGTAAGGCGTCCCGCCGCAGCCGTCGTCGATGGTGAGCGCGTAGGTGTCCACGCGGCACCCCAGGCGGCGGTGCACCTCCATGGCGTCGTAGCTGAAGTTCAGCCGGTCCGGCGTGCAGGTGACCAGGAGCACGGCGTCCAGCTCGGTGGCGTCCATCTCGGCCATGTCCAGCGCGCGGCGCAGCGCGATCTCGCACATGTCCGTGTTGGTCTGGGGCTCGCCGGCGGCCACCTTGGGCACCACGGCGACCCCCGCCTCGGTGTCCACGTCCCACAGGAAGCGCCGCTCGCGCATCCCGGTCTTTTCCTCGATCCACTCCGCGGACCAGCCGGGGATCGCTTCCACCATCCGCGCGGTCTCCACCACGCGGGGAGGGACGTAGGCGCCGGCGCCGGCGATCCGGACGCTGCGGGGGACGAAGGGGATAGCGGGCTGGATCATGGGATCGCTGTATGTGGAGGCAAGGAAAACGCGGGAGCAGGCCCGGATGGCGCCTGTCGGTCGGGGGCACCGGGACGGAGTGCACGCCGGATGCCGTACTGTTTATTTCACGACGAGTCTTGTCCGCACGATGCGCGAGCGAGGGTCCTGCCCCATGTCAGCCTCGGCTAACCCGTTGCTGACAGCGCCTTTGGGACCTTCACGGGAGTCGTGTGCCCAAATGTAGCGTCTTTTGTGCCGTCGCGATACCCCCCGTCCACTTCCATGCCGATCCACGCAAGAAGGTACGGCCGCGTGAAAATATTTCCGTATCTGATGGGTCCGGCCGTGGCAGCCGGGGACGCGGAAGACAAACTGATTTCCGCATCCCCGGTTTCCGGCGCGAGCCCCGCTTGCTACCTCACGCGGATGGTGCCGCGCATCACCCCCGAGTGGGGGTTGCAGTGGTATGGGAAGTCGCCCGCCGTCTGCATCACCGTCTTGTAGATCGCGCCGGCCGCGCTGAGGGAGGTGCTGGGCCACGCGCCCGCCTGCGTGGCGTTGTCCGGGGTGACGGTGTGGCCCATCGCCACGTCGTTCGCCCAGCGCACCCGGGTGCCCGGCGCCACGGTGACGACATCCGGCGAGAACTTGAGGCCCGAGGTCAGGTGGATGACCACGGTGCCCGCCGGCGGCGGGGGCGGAGACGGGGGGGGAGGGGGCGGGTCGGTGATCCCGCCGCCGTCGCCCCCGCCTCCGCACGCGATGAGGCCGGCTGCGAGTACCGGGGGCACAGCTCCGAATGAACAGGTTCATGGGCGGCTCCTTGCGGGTGATGAAGCACGCGGCGGACGTGCCGCGCTCCCCGCCGGCCGGGCAAATCAGGCTCTAGCCGCCCCCGCGCGGGACGACGGCGGGGAACGCGCGCCGCCCCAACGCGTTGCGCGCGCGCGGGCTGAACGGATGTCACGCGCGGCGGTGTCCCGCTGCGCGACACGGTGCCCCGTTCCGCCACAGGCACTTGCGGCGCGCGCGCGCCGTGGCATACGATGCGCGGAAGACTCCACGCCACGCACGAGCGCACCCGAACCGCCGGAGAGCCGCCGCATGTCCACGCCGGAGATCAAGCTCGACTCCCTCCTCCAGGAAGACCGCGTCTTCCCGCCGCCGCCGGAGTTCGCGCGCCGGGCCCTCGTCTCGGACCCCGAGGTGTACGCCCGCGCCGAGGCCGACCCGGAAGGCTACTGGGCGGAGTGGGCGGAGCAGCTCCACTGGTTCCGCCGCTGGGACCGCGTGCTGGACTGGCAGCCGCCCGACGCCAGGTGGTTCGTGGGCGGCACCCTGAACGCCGCCTACAACTGCCTGGACCGGCACCTGGACGGCCCCCGCCGCACCAAGCCCGCGCTCCTGTGGGAGGGCGAGCCCGGCGACCGGCGCGCGTACACCTACGAGGAGCTTCACCGCGAGGTGGGCCGCGCCGCCAACGCCCTCAAGGGGCTGGGGGTGAAGCGGGGCGACCGGGTGGCCATCTACCTCCCCATGATCCCCGAAGCGGCCATCGCCATGCTGGCCTGCGCGCGGATCGGCGCGGCGCACTCGGTGGTCTTCGGCGGCTTCTCGGCCGAGAGCCTGCGCGACCGCATCCGCGACGCGGAGGCCCGGGTGCTCATCACGGCCGACGGGGGCTACCGGCGCGGGGGCGTGGTGGCGCTCAAGCGCAGCGCGGACCAGGCGGTGGAGGAAGAGGGCGGATGCCCCACCATCGAGCACGTCCTGGTGGTGCGCCGCCACGGCGCCGCCGCCGACTCCGTGGGCGAGGCGGAGATGAAGGCGGGGCGCGACGTGTGGTGGCACGACGCGGTGGAAGGGGCGGACGCCGGGTGCCCCGCCGAGGAGATGGACGCGGAGGACCTGCTCTACATCCTCTACACCTCGGGCACCACGGGGAAGCCCAAGGGGATCATGCACACCACGGGCGGCTACCTGACGCAGGTGTACGCCACCACCAGGTGGGTGTTCGACCTGCGGGAGGACGACGTCTACTGGTGCACGGCGGACGTGGGATGGGTGACGGGGCACTCGTACATCGTGTACGGCCCGCTGGCCAACGGGGCCACGGTGGTGATGTACGAGGGCGCCCCGGACTGGCCGGACCGCGCGCGCATGTGGAAGACGATCGAGGACTACAAGGTCACCATCTTCTACACGGCGCCCACGGCCATCCGCGCCTTCATGAAGTGGGGGACGGATTTCCCGGCGCAGCACGACCTGTCGTCGCTGCGGCTGCTGGGCACGGTGGGCGAGCCCATCAACCCGGAGGCGTGGATCTGGTACCACAAGTTCATCGGCGGGGAGCGCTGCCCCGTGGTGGACACGTGGTGGCAGACGGAGACGGGGGCCATCATGATCACCCCCCTCCCCGGCGTCACGCACACGGTGCCGGGCTCGGCCACCACCCCCTTCCCGGGCATCCAGGCGGACATCCTCTCGCTGCAGGGCGAGTGCATCCCCACGGGGGGCGGCTTCCTGGCCATCCGCCGCCCCTGGCCCTCCATGCTGCGCGGCATCTGGGGCGACCCGGAGCGCTTCCGCGAGACGTACTGGAGCAAGTGGACGGGGAAGGCCGTGGGCGGCTCGCAGCCCGGCGAGGGCGTCTACTTCCCGGGCGACGGGGCCAAGCGCGACGAGCGGGGCTTCTTCTGGGTGATCGGCCGCATCGACGACGTGCTGAACGTGGCCGGCCACCGCATCGGCACCATGGAGGTGGAGTCCGCCCTGGTGGACCATCCCTCCGTGGCCGAGGCCGCCGTGGTGGGCAAGGCGCACGAGCTCAAGGGCCAGGCCGTGGCCGCCTTCGTCACCCTCAAGGAGGGCCAGGAGGCCACCGAGGAACTCAAGAAGGAGCTGAGCGACCACGTGGTGCGTAAGATCGGCGCCATCGCGCGCCCGGACGCCATCCTCTTCGCGGGCGACCTCCCCAAGACGCGCTCCGGCAAGATCATGCGCCGCCTACTCAAGGACATCGCCGAGGGCCGGGCGCTGGGCGACACCACGACCCTCGCGGACCCCAACGTCGTGCAGCGGCTCAAGGGCGAGTACGAGGCGAAAGAGTCGTAAAAGATTTGGCTCACACAGAGACACAGAGGCACAGAGATGACTTCACCTCTGTGCCTCTGTGTCTCTGTGTGAGAAACTTCCGTATTCTGTCCATCAGACATATCATGTAGGCCCCGCCGTTTTCATCCGCTGTACCCCCCAATCGAAGGTGGACTCCTTGAGCACCCAATCCATGGGCGTGCAGAGCCCCGCGTCGTACCCGCTTCTGAAGGTCTTCAACGTGGTCTCGTCTCCGGAGGCAGGGGAGACCGCGGCGGAGTGCGGCGAAGGACAGCCAGCCCGCAGAGTGGCCCTGCTGGTCTGCCATGGAATGGGCCAGCAGGTGCCGTTCGAGAACATCGACCTGGTCGCGAGCGCGCTGAAGGACGATCCGTCCCGCGCGGGCGGAGCTGCCGCCGCGAAGCCCGCGAGCCGGGTGCGCCTCGTGCGGCTGGGCGACCAGTGGCTGCCCCGGGCCGAGGTAGAGCTCGGGACCGGGACGGAAAAGGTGGAGGCGCACGTGTACGAGGCGTACTGGGCCCCGCTGACGGAAGGCCGCGTGAAAGCGTTCCACGTCACCCGCTTCCTGCTGGAAGCGGGGATGCGAGGGCTCCGCTACGGGCTGCGCGGCGAGTTCAGCCGCTGGGTAGACGGGGAGGAGCGGAAGTACGCCATCACCCGGAAGAGCGTACTGTACCTGATCGCGGTATTCGTCACCGTGATCGGGATGCTGGTGCTTCACGCCGCGCTCGGCTTCGTGGCCGTCATGCAGGTGCTGGCGCTGGTGGTGGCGCCCGGGTTCCTGGACCCCGTCGCCACCGGGCTGGCCACGCTGCTCCAGGGGCGCCTCCTGCAATCTCCCCTCGTCCTGTCGCTGGCGCTGGTGCCCTGGCTCGCCGTCCGGGCGATCGCACGCACCGCGGCGGTGGGGCGCAAGGGCGTGGAGTACGACGCGGCCATGCGCCGGTGGACGGCCCTGATCGGGATCGGTGCGCTCGCTTCCGCGGCGGCACCGGTGGTGCTGGCGAATCCCACGTTCTGGGATCGCCCGGGGCAGCAGCTCGCGGCGATGGCGGCGGGAGCGATCGCGCTTCTGTACGCGGCCTATCGCGCATTCCTGCCGCGGTGCCGCGCGTACGTGGACCCGCCGCGCCGGGCGAAGGAGGGTGCAGCCGAGGCACCGGACGCGGCCCGCGCCGCACGGGCGAGCGCCACCCTGGGAGCGGTGTGCGCGACGGCCGCCCTGGCGGCAGCCGTGTGGGTATGCTTCGTGGGAGGAGCGATCCTGTGGGACGCGGTGGGCTGGCTCGCGGACCCCAGGGGCACGCCGGGGCGCCCGGCGATCTTCGAATCGCGCGGATTCGTCTTCCTCTTCCTCGCCTCGGCGTGGTACGCGTCGTACCAGCTGCGCGCGCTGTACATCCAGTACATGGGCGACGTGGCGGTCTACCTCTCTTCGCACACCCTGAACGTCTTCGCCGATCTGCGCACGCAGATCCGGAAGACCGGCTACGAGGCGGCGTGCGCCATCTACGGGGCGCAGCGGGCGGGGCCGCAGGGCGAGCCGCTTGTCCGGGAGGGGAAGCCGGTGTTCGAGTACGACGAGGTGCTGGTGGTGGGGCATTCGCTGGGCTCCGTGGTGGCCTACGACACCCTCAACGCGGTGCTCAACGAAGACGTGGCGCTCGGCCGCAGGATGAAGGCCGAGGAGCGCACGCGGCTGCTGATCACCTTCGGCTCGCCACTGGACAAGAGCGCCTTCATCTTCCGCACGCAAAAGGAGAAGGCGGACTTCCGCGAACAGCTCGCGGCGGCGGTGCAGCCCCTGATCGAGCCGAGGAACGACGAGGGCGAACGGAAGCCGCGGGAGATCCCGTGGATCAACCTTTTTTCCCCGTTCGACCCCGTTTCCGGGCCGGTGAACTACTACGACGCGCCGGAGGGCGCGCCGGCCGGCGGCGACGCCACCCCGGTGACGCTGGTCGCCGGGCGCGTGGTGAACCTGCCGGACCGCGACGCGGTGAACTTCGGCCAGGCGCACGTCACCTACTGGAAGAACCCGCTCCTGGGCCGCCTCCTGCACGAAGCCATTACGACCTCCCGCGCCGTTCGCGCCTGAGGTGCACGCAGGCTGAGCAGGAAAGAGCCGCACGGCTCACCAGGACAGGGAGGCACGGAGACGACCTGGTCTCCGTGCCTCTTTGTTCACCTGTGACGGAATTTTCGGGTGCGCGTCCGTCAGATCAGGCACCCGAACTCCGGATGAGCCGTGACGATGGATTCAGTGGCATCCGCGCTCCCCCGCTGGACGGGCGGCTCCGGCGTTCCGGTGACGGTGGATGCCGCCGGTATGATCTCCGCCCGCGCGCAGAGCCTGACGGTGCACTTCGACTCGTTCACCGTCACCCCGCCCAGCAGCGCCGGCCAGAGCATCACGCGGACGGTGGCCTTTCGCGCCGTGCTCGGCACCGACGCGCCCGTGCACCTGCTCATCACCCACCAGCTCCGCGGCCGGATCGTGAAAGGCGCCGGGAGCCGCATCGTGCTCACCGCGATCCTGGGCCCATCCATCCTGGTGCGCGAGTTCCCGTACGGCGAGCCCTTCGTCGACGACGGCATCCTGCTGGAGGACAGCGACGACTTCGTCCCCGCCGGACGGCAGCCCTACACCGGGATCGTCACCGTCCTGATCGAGCAGCGCGAAAAGGACTCCCCCATCCTCGTCGCCGTCGACAGCATCGACGCCATTCTCGCGCCTCCCGCGGACTGAAGAACTCACACAGAGACACAGAGGCACAGAGATTAAGTTCATCTCTGTGCCTCTGTGTCTCTGTGTGAGCCCAAATCAGTCCGGCCCGGTGATCTCCGCCCGCTCGCGCCGCAGCGTCTCTTCCACGACCTGGTCCTCGGTGACGCGCGTCTTGCGGATGACGAGCTCTTCGTGGGCGACGAGGCGCTTGGTGATGACCAGCTCCTCCTCGACGATGGGGACGTAGAGGACCCCGTCTTCGGTGCGCGGCTCGAAGCCGACGCCGGGGGGGACGGGGCGGCGCTCCACCTCCACGTGCTCGCGCATCAGGGGGACGGTCTGGCGGACGACCTGCTCCTCCATGTGCTTGTGCACCACCACCTCGCCCGCGTCCACCTGCCGCTTCCCCACCATCAGCTCCTCTTCGGAGAGGACGACGCGCTCCTCGTCGCCGGCCAGCTCGCGGGCGGCGGGGGCGGCCGGCTCGGGCGCGGGGGCGATGCCGGCGTCCGCCAGGGAGTCGGCGGCGCGGGCGCGGTCGAGCACCGTTGCGTCGGTGTCGGCGGCCGGGGTATCGGTGGGGGCGGTGGGGAGGGTGGTGGCGCTCTCCCCCGTCACGCCGTCCAGGTGCACGCGCTGCGCATCATCCACGCGCGCGCTGGTGAAGGGGACGTACACGCGCTTCCCGCCGAGCTGGCGCGCCACGGCGGCTTCCAGGGTCACGGCGAGGTAGCGCGGCCCCTCGCCGCGGATGTCGCCCAGCACGTCGGCGACCTCGCCCAGCAGGGTTCCGTCACCGGCGAACACGGGGCGGCCCGTGAGCCCCAGGTCCGCGCCCGCGCCCAGCTCACCCAGCGACACCAGCTCATCCGTCGATCCGTCCATCGTTCCTCCCGGGGCTCCGTCCGTCCGGCGGGCGCGGTGTGCGCCGCGGATGGGTCGCGCGGGGCGGTTGCAAGGGGCATTCCCGGGGGGAACGGGGAGAGACGGGTGCGGGCGGACGGAGGCCCTCACCTCCCGACCTCCTCCCCCAAACTGCTGGGGGAGGAGGCGCTTCTTCCGTGTCCGCGCGCGACCAGGCACCACGGAGTCCGCGGCCTGCGTGGTGCCCGGTGCCGGCTGGATGGCTGGAATGCGCCCCCCTCTCCCGTTATCGGGAGAGGGGGGTTGGGGGGGTGAGGGCCCTGCGGTGCGCTCCCAACGCGTTCCCCGCTCCCGCCCTTCACTCGCCCCGGCGGAGCTTGCGGATCCGCTCCACGCGCCGGAAGGAAGCGTCCTCGCGGCCCAAGATCACCGCCTTCGCGGGGCGGTCCAGGGCCTCCGCCTCCTCCACCCGCCCCAGGAGCTTGCGGATGCCGTACTGGCCGCGCTCGCAGCAGATGCACGCGCACGGAGGCTGGCCGTTGGCGCCCGGCCGGTAGCGCCAGCCCACCACCTGCGGGAGAGCCTTGATGCGCAGGATCTCCGAAGGGTGGATGCCGCGGGGGATGAAGACCTCGTACCCCTCCGCGGAGGTGGGGAGGACCCGCCCGCGCTGTACCGCCTTCGACGCGGCGTCTTCGGCGCGGGCGCGGGCGGGGTCGCGGGCCTCCGCCTCGAAGAGCAGCCCGGCGGCCTCCGCGGCCGTCATCAACACGCGCCCCCGGTTGTAATGCCCCACCTCCACGGGCTCGTCGTCCGGGAGGCGGAAGTAGACGCCCGCGATGGTGCCTCCGCCCCAGCGGCGCAGCTCGCGCAGCCACTGGTGCGAGATGTAGAAGCTGTGCGTAACCGGCAGCGCGTACACGCCGCGCCGCCCGAAGCGCACGCGCGGAGGCACGATCCCTTTGCGGCGGATGGAGCGCAGGACCCGCTCCGGGGCAAGGTGGACGAAGACGGGCATAGGGGGAGGGGAAGAACGTTGAGAGACGGGTGCGGACGGACGGAGGCCCTCACCTCCCGGCCTCCTCCCCCAAACTGCTGGGGGAGGAGGCGCATCTGCCGTGTCCGCGCGCGACCAGGCACCACGAAGCCCGCCGCCTTGGTGGTGCCCGGTCGCGGCTGGATGGCCGGAATGCGCCCCCCTCTCCCGTTATCGGGAGAGGGGGGTCGGGGGGGGTGAGGGCCTGCGGCGCGCTCCCGTTCCCCTCCCTAAACCGCCGGCAGGCCCTCACCTCCCGACCTCCTCCCCCAAACTGCTGGGGGAGGAGGCGCATCTTCCGTGTCCGCGCGCGACCAGGCACCACGGAGTCCGCGGCCTTGGTGGTGCCCGGTCGCGGCTGGATGGTCGGAATGCGCCCCCCTCTCCCGTTATCGGGAGAGGGGGGTCGGGGGGGTGAGGGCCTGCGGCGCGCTCCCGTTCCCCTCCCTAAACTGCCCCAAGACCCGTATTCGCCCGCACGTTCAGCTCGCTGTACGCGGCCTCGGCGGCGGGGTCGCGGGTGAGCAGCGAGCCCAGGATCGCAGCCAGGAAGCCCAGCGGCACCGATACCACCGCCGGGTTGTCCAGGGGGAAGAGGGCGGCGGACTGGATCAGGCGGCGCGTGGCCGCGGTGGGCGGATCCACGCCCATCACGGCGGGGCTCATCACGATCAGCACCACCGACGAGATCAGGCCCACCAGCATCCCCGCGACCATCCCCGTGGTGTTGAAGCGGCGCCAGTACAGGGTGAGGAGGATGGCCGGCACGTTGGCGCTGGCGGCCACCGCGAAGGCCAGCCCCACCAGGAAGGCCACGTTCAGCGAGCGCAGCGCGATGGCCATGCCGATGGAGATGATGCCGATGAGCGCCGCCGCGATGCGGGCCACGCGCACCTGCTCCTTTTCGTCGTGCCCCACCCCGCGCTTCACCACGCTGAACCAGATGTCGTGCGCGAAGGCGGAGGACGACGCGATGGTCAGCCCCGCCACCACCGCCAGGATGGTGGCGAAGGCGATGGCCGCCACGAACGACAGGAAGATCTCACCCCCCACCTCCTGCGCCAGCAACGGCGCGGCGAGGTTCTGGTTGGGTACGATGGCGCCGTTCTTCATCAGGCCGATGTTGGCCTTCCCCACCAGCGTGGCCGCGCCGAAGCCCAGGAAGGTGGTCATGATGTAGAAGGAGCCGATCAGGATCATCGCCCACACCACCGAGGTGCGCGCCGCCACGGCCGACGGCACCGTGTAGAACCTCACCAGGATGTGCGGCAGGCCGGCCGTGCCGAAGATCAGCGCGATCCCCAGCGAGATCAGCGAGAGCGGGCCCCACTTGCCGTGGTAGTAGAGGCCGGGCTGCGTAAAGTCCTTGGTGACGGGAGCGCCGCCGCCCGGGCACACGCCGTCCTTCACCGCCCCCTCGGCGCACACCTGCCCGGTCACGCGGGCCACCGCGTCGAAGAACTGGATGAAGGAGAAGTCGAAGCGGTACATCACCAGGATGGAGAGCAGGATGGTGCCCAGCATCAGGAGCACCGCCTTCACGATCTGCACCCAGGTGGTGGCCAGCATCCCCCCGAAGATCACGTACACCAGCATCAGCGCGCCCACCATCACGATCGCCAGGTTGAACGAGATCTGCGGGATCAGCAGGCTCACCAGCGACCCCGCGCCCACCATCTGCGCGATCATGTAGAAGAGCGAGACGGTGAGCGTGGAGATGGCCGCCACCGTGCGCACCACCGGGCTGCGCAGGCGGAAGGCGAGCACGTCCGCCATGGTGAACTTCCCCGTGTTGCGCAGCGGCTCGGCCACCAGCAGCAGCACGGTGAGGTACGCCACCAGCCACCCCACCGAGTACATGAAGCCGTCGTAGCCGTAGAAGGCGATCAGCCCCGCGATCCCCAGGAACGACGCGGCGCTCATGTAGTCGCCCGCCACGGCCCACCCGTTCTGGAACCCCGTGATGCTGCGCCCGGCGCTGTAGAACTCGGCCGCCGTCTGCGTGCGGCGCGACGCCCAGAAGGTGATCCCCAGCGTGAGGAGCACGAAGACCAGGAACATCAGGAGCGAAGTGGTCACCGGTCACCTCCCAGGGTGGAGCCCGCGGCGATCTTCGCGGCCTGCGCGTCGAAGTCGCGGGCGCGCCGCACGTACATCGCCATGAGGATCCAGGCCATGAAGAACTGCGAAAGGGCGAAGAGGTACGCCACGTTCACGTTCCCCACCACGTCGCGCCCCATCATGCCGGGGAAGTACCCCACCAGCACGGGGAGCGCGAAGTAGTAGACCACGAAGAACAGGGTGGCCGGCAGGATGAAGCGCCGCTTGGCGGCCACCAGCGCGCGGAACTCGGGCTCGCTCTCCAGGCGTGCCCACCCTTCGTCGGGCGGGGGCGGGGTGGAGCCGGACGGGGACGGACCGGGCATGGCTGACCAGGGGGAACGGGGAACGGGAGCGGCCTTCAGGCGCGGGCAAGAAACAGGCGGACGGGATGGGTGTGGCACGTTAGGGCGGGGCCCGCGCGTTGACAAGGGTTGGCGGGCACGGCATTGTCACCGCGCACCCTGGCCGGAGGCTGTGGATGACCGTGGTGACGATCGCGCGGCAGCTGGGCGCGGGGGGCGAGGCCGTGGCCAACCGGCTGGCCGGCGCCCTGGGCTGGCGCCTCCTGGACCGCGCCCTGGTGGAGCGCATCGCCCGCGAGCTGGAGGTGGCGCCGGAGCAGGTGGAGGCCACCACCGAGCGGGTGGAGCGCTTCGTGGAGCGGCTGGGGATGTACCTTTCCGAGAGCTTCCCCGAGGCGCTTCCCGGGGCCGCGCTCCCGGCCGCCCTGTCGCCCGAGGCCACGGCGCGGGCGGCGCGGCGCATCGTGGCCCAGGCCGCGGCGGAGGAGCCGGCGGTCATCGTGGGGCACGGCGCGCAGTGCATCCTGCGCGGCAGCCCGGCCACGCTCCACGTTCTCCTCCACTCCCCCTTCGACGTGCGGCTGGCGCGGGTGCGCGAGCACTTCGGGGTGGGCGAGCGCGCCGCCGCCGAGCGCGTGCGCCGCTCGGACGCGGACCGGCGCGCCTACGTGCGCGAGCACTTCGGCGCCGAGTGGCTGGACCCGGCGCTCTACCACCTCAGCATCGACACCCACCGCTTCGGCGTGGAGGGCTCGGCGGAGCTGATCTGGGAGGCCGCGAACCGGCTGTTCTCACACAGAGACACAGAGGCACAGAGAGGGGATGGAAACCGATAGAGCGCTCACGCTGGGGCACATCACGTACAGCAACTGCTTTCCGGTGCACGCCGGGATCCTGGACGGGGGGATGGGGGCGGGGCTGCGGGTGGTGGAGGGGGTGCCGTCGTACCTCAACGAGCTGCTGGACCGGGGGGAGATCGACGTGGCGCCCTCGTCCAGCATCGAGTTCGCGCGGCACGCGGAGCGGTACGGGGTGATGCCGGAGCTGGTGATCGGGTCGCGGGGGCCGGTGCGCAGCATCCTCTTCCTGGCCCGGCGCGCCCCGGAGTCGCTGCACGGCGCCGTGGTCGCCCTCCCCACCGCGTCCGCCACCTCCGTGGTGCTCCTCAAGATCCTGCTGCGCACGCGCTGGGGGGTGGCCCCGCGCTTCACCTGGTTCGACCAGGCGCGCGACGACCCCTTCGGCGCGGGGGCGGACGCGGCGCTCTTCATCGGCGACGTGGCGCTGCGCGGGGGGCTGCACCCCGCCCTCCCCTTCCGCTTCGACCTGGGGCAGGTGTGGTGGGAGCAGACGGGGCTCCCCTTCGCCTTCGCCGTGTGGCAGGTGGCGGGGGGAGGTCGCGAGGCGCTCGCGCGCCTGCACCGCACGCTGCTGGCGTCGCGCGCGTACGGCGCGCGGCACCGCGCGGGGCTGGCGGAGCGGTGGGGGCCGCACTTCGGCTTCGCTCCGGGATTCCTGGAGCGCTACTGGGCGGACCTGTCGTTCGAGCTGGACGCGTCCATGATCGAGGGGCTACGCGCGTTCTACGCATTGGCCGCCGAGATCGGCGAGATCCCACGGGTTCCGGAGCTGCGCTGGGCGGTGTGACGCCGCGCCGCGCGCCTCCGTCAGAAAGCCTCGCGCCGGCGCATTTGCCTGCAGACGCGAACCCACGCTCCGAACCCAAGCACCCATCCATGAAGAAGCTGATCGTCGCCGCCGCCCTCCTGCTCGCCGCCCCCGCCCACGCGCAGGACCAGGATACCCTGCCGACGTACCGCACCCTGATAACCGTGAACCCGCTCGGGGTGCTGACCGACTACTACAACGTCGAGGTGGAGCGGGCGTTGAGCAACGTGACCAGCCTGTCGCTCGCCTTCGAGCGCTCCACCGCCGACGGCGACAACACCACCGCCGGCGACGTCCGCTTCCGCTACTACCCGCAGGCCCAGGTCTTTTCCGGGCTGGCGCTGGGCGCGTCGCTGGGCTACGGCCGCTTCAACGAAGACGCGGACGACGGCGAGTTCGAGCTCGGGGACGACGACGACAAGATGACCGGCCCCACCCTCGGCCTGGAGGTGGACTACAGCTGGCTGGTGGGCCGCGACCGCCGCCTGTACGTGGGCCTCGGCTTCGGCGCGCGCCGCCTGCTGGGCGGCAGCGACGACGGCGGCGACCCCATCCTGCTCCCCGGCGCCCGCTACTTCGGGATCGGCTACACCTTCTAAAACGCTCAGCGGCGCGCCAGGCTCCGGCCCCCGCAGCGGCTGCAGCGCCAGTACGCCAGCCGCGGGAAGATGATGCGCAGCGAGCGAAGCACGAGGGGCATGCGGCTGCGTGTCATGGGGGCACCGCAGCGGTGGATGTGGTTGCTCATCGGGTAGCCGGGGGGGGGTGGCTCGGAAGGAAGGGGACGTGCTACGCGCCAACGTAACACATCCACCCCGTTTGCGGAAGAGAAAAACGGAGAGGCACAGAGATGAAGTCATCTCTGTGCCTCTGTGTCTCTGTGTGAGCCCAACTTTTAGAAGACCCGCAGGTTGATGTACTTCTTGGGATTCGCCTGGATGTCCTCGGCCAGCGCCCCGTAGCGCGTGACGGTGGTGTTCAGGTTGGTGGCGGCCGCGTTCATGTTGTTGTAGAGCGACTCGTCGCGGCTGAGCTTGCCCAGCGTCCCCTCGCCGCGCTCGATGCGGCCCACCACGCTGGCCAGCGACTGCCCCGCGGCGTTCAGCGACTTCGTGGCCGCGTCCAGCTGCACGGTGATGCTGTCCGTGCGGGCGATGGCGCGCGCCAGCTCCGGACGCGTGGCGGCGCCCTCCACCCCCGCGGCCGAGCGGCGCAGCGAGCCGGAAAGGCCCTGCAGTTCGCGGCGCTGCTCCGTCGCCAGGGCGGAGAGCTCCACCAGCAGCCCCTGCAGCTCGGTGGCGCTCGTCTGCACGGCTCCGATCGTCTGCTGGCTCAACAGGGCCTGCGCGCGGCCCAGCACCGTGTCCGCGCGGGTGCCGATGGCGCCCGCGGTGGCCATGATGTCGCCCGAGCCGGCCACGGAGGTGGCGGGCTCCAGGATGCCGCCGTCCGCCAGCCGCGCCTGCGAGCGGCCGGGCTGGATGGTGGCGACGACGCCGCCCAGCAGCCCGTTGCTGCTCAGCAGCACGCGCGAGTCGGCGGGCACCGGGTACTCGCCCTCCAGCTCCATGCGCACCCGGACGCCGTTGTCCTGGATCTCGAAGGAGCGGATGCGGCCGATGTTGACGCCGCGAAGCTGCACGGGGTCGCCCTTGCGGATGCCGCCGGCCGTTTCCACCAGCGTGCTCACGTAGTAGCGGCCGCGGAAGGTGCCCGGGTCGGTGAGCAGGAAGAGCGCGAGCAGCACCGAGAGGATGCCGGCCAGTACGAAGAGGCCCACCTGCACCTCACGGCGGGGAGTGCGTGCGACGCTCACGGCGGCGAGGTCCTCGCTAGGGATTCGGTTGCGCGGGGCCGTATTCGGTGCCCCGCCATCGGCGCGCTGTATCATACTGCCTCGAGGAGGTCGGAGTCGGGAACGTCTCGTTCGAGGAACGCTCTCACCAGCGGGTCGGGGCTCGCCCGGAACTCGTCCGGGGTCCCCACGAAGCGGATGGCCCCGTGGTCGAGCATCGCCACCCGGTCGGAGATGGGAAGCGCTCCCTCGATGTCGTGCGTGACGATGATGGAGGTGACCCCCAGCTCGGCCGCCAGGCGGGCGATCAGCCGGTGGACCACCGTCGCGTTTACCGGGTCGAGCCCCGTCACCGGCTCGTCGTACAGCAGGATCTGCGGGCGCGACACGATGGCCCGCGCGATCCCCACCCGCTTCCTCATCCCCCCCGAAAGCTCGGAGGGAAGCTTCCCCAGCACGGCGGCCGGGTCCAGGTTCACGTGCTCCAGGGCGTCCACCACGCGGCGCAGCACCTCGCCCTCGCCCTGCTCCTTCTGCTCCCGGTCGGAGAGCCCCTGCGCCACGTTCTCGAACACCGTCATGCTGTCGAACAGGGCGGCGTTCTGGAACACGTACCCCACCTTGCGGCGGATGCGGTCCAGCGTGCGCTTGTTGGCCGCGACCACCGAGTCGCCGTCGATCACCACGTCGCCGTGCTCGGGAACGATGAGGCCGATGGTGGTCTTCAGCAGCACGCTCTTGCCCGTGCCGGAGTGCCCCACCACCGCGATCGTCTCGCCCCGCCCCACCTCCAGCTCCACGCCGGCCAGGATGGGCCGGTCGAAGCGCTTGTGCAGGTCCACGTACCGCACCATGGGCGTCTCGTTCATCGTCCCTCCCTCAGTTGAGCAGGAGGGGCGGGAAGAGCGCGTCCAAAAAGAGGACGGCCAGCGTCATCATCACCACGGCGCTGGTGGTGGCCTTGCCCACGCCCTCGGCGCCGCCGCGGGTGGCCAGCCCCATGTGGCTGGCGATCAGCGGGATCACGAAGCCGAACACCACGCCCTTGCTGAGCGAGTAGAACAGGTCCCAGCTGTGCCACCAGAGCTGCGCGCCGTAGAGGAACGCGTCGCGGCTGAGCCCTATGGTGGCCTGCGCGGCGAACATCCCGCTCAGGATGCCGGCCGTGTTGGCGATCCCCACCAGCACCGGCACCACGATGACGCCGGCGATGATGCGCGGCGACACCAGCGTGCGCACCGGGTCGCGCCCCAGCGAGTGCAGCGCGTCGATCTGCTCGGACACGGTCATCGTCCCCAGCTCGGCGGTGATGCGCGCGCCCACGCGGCCGATGAGCACCACGGCCGTCATGATGGGCCCCAGCTCCAGCACCACAGACGAGGTGACCACCGAGCCCAGCACGTACAGCGGCACCGAGCCGGTGAACTGGTAGCCCCCCTGCTGCGAGGTCACCACGCCGGCCAGGATCCCCGTCACCATCACGATGGGGATGGACGCCACGCCCATCCAGTACATCTGCTTCACGACTTCGCGGAGCGGGATGCGCCCCGTGAAGAGGTATACCACCGTCTGCCACACCAGCATGCCGAGGCCGCCGATGTTGGCCATGATGTTCTCGTAGCTCCGCCCCAGCTTGCCGAGCCCCGTCTCCACCGGCTTGAGCGGCCTCACCCGCCTGCGCGGGGCCTGCTCCGCCGCTTCCCTGGTCGCCTGCATCGCCTGTCCGCCGCAAAAGGATCGGGCTCGCCCTCGGCCCGCACCGCCACCTTCAAGCCCGCGCCCCGTTTCACCGGAAATGCAGGTAAGTCCTTAATTTACCCACACTTACCGGTAATCGCAACCCAAACGCCCGTTTAGCTCTCCTCCACCTGCTGCACCGGGGTACGGCTCCAGGCGCCAAGATGGATTGCCGGGCGGAAGGGCCCTCACCCCCCGTCCCCCTCTCCCGATAACGGGAGAGGGGGCGATTTCCACACACCTGCGCGCCGCTGGAGCGCCGGCGGAACCGCGGCGTCCCGCCATGGGGGTGGAGCGCGCCGAGAGGGCCCTCACCCCCCGTCCCCCTCTCCCGATAACGGGAGAGGGGGCGATTTCCACACACCTGCGCGCCGCTGGAGCGCCGGCGGAACCGCGGCCCTGAGAGAGCTCCGGGGTTCCGGCCCGACACCGAAGATGCGCCCCCTCTCCTGATAACGAGAGGCGCAGCCTCTCCTGTTATCGGGAGAGGGGGTCGGGGGGTGAGGGTCTCAGTCTCCCGGCACCGGCTCCGGCTCCGTCACCACCACCCGGCGCGGACGCTCGCTGTGCCCGCCCGTGCCCTGCCCGGCCGCGTGGTCGTGCGTGCCCTTGCGCCCGAACATCCCCATGGTGCGCTCGCGCAGCTCGTCCAGGATCTCGTAAAAGGTCGGGATCGCCACCAGCGTCAGCAGGGTGGAGGTGATGGTGCCGCCGATCACCGCCACGCCCAGCGGCGAGCGGAACTGCGCGCCCTCGCCGGAGCCCAGCGCCACCGGGATCATCCCCGCGATCAGCGCGAAGGTGGTCATCAGGATGGGGCGCAGGCGGATGGCGCCCGCCTCGATCAGCGCCTCGCGCCGCGGCATCCCCTTCTCCTGCGACCAGATGGCGAAGTCGATCAGGAGGATGGCGTTCTTGGCCACGATCCCCATCAGCAGGATCACGCCGATCATGGACATGATGTTGAGCGTGTTGCCCGTGAGCAGCAGGCCCAGCATCACCCCCACCAGCGACAGCGGCAGGGAAAGCATGATGGCCATGGGGTCCAGGAACGAGCCGAACTGGACCACCAGGATCAGGTACATCAGCATCACCGCCACGCCCAGCGCGAAGAAGATGCGCCCGAACACCTCGTTCTGGTCCTCCGTCTCGCCGCCCTGGCTCACCTGGTAGCCCTGCGGCACGTTCACCCGCTGCAGCCGCTCGGTGATCCCCGCCACCACGTCCGTCAGGGGGACGCCCTCGGTGTTGGCCTCCACGTTGATCACGCGCTCGCGGTCCAGGTGGCTGATGACCGCCGGGCCCAGGTTGCGCTCCACGCGGGCCACCTGCCCCAGCGGCACGGAGACGGGGCCGCCCGCCGGCCCCGGGGCGGGAAGCACCAGCGGCACCGCCTCCAGGTTGGCCGTGCGGCTGCGCGCCTCGGGAGAGAAGCGGACGTACACGTCGCGCGTCTCGCCCGAGGGGTCCACCCAGTCGCCCGCGTCGATCCCGGCGAAGGCGGGGCGCAGCGCCTGGGCCACCTGCCCCGCCGTCACGCCCAGCGAGCCGGCCAGCCCGCGGTCGAGCTGCACCGTGAGCTCGGGGCGCTGGCCCTTGGTGGAAAGGCCCACGTCCACGGCGCCGGGCACCTGCTTCACCTCGCCCATCACCTGCTCGGCCAGCGTGTTGAGCGTGGCCAGGTCCGGCCCGCGGAGCTGGATCTGGATCTGCTTCTGGTTGCCGAAGCCGCCCGTGGCCAGCGCCGCCTCGGCGCCCCCGATGCGCTTGGCCTCTTCGCGCAGCTCGGCCGCGATCTCGTCCTGGCCGCGCGCGCGCTCGCCCTTGGGCGTCAGGCGCACGTACACGGAGGCCTCGTCCACCGCGCCGCCCCGCCCGCCCACGGTGGTGTAGGTGTAGCGCACCTCGGGCTTGCCGCGCGCCAGCGTCGCCACCTCCTCGGCCTTCATCTGCGTGTAGGCCAGGTTGGAGCCCGGCGGAGTGTCGATCTCCACGATGAACTCCGAGCGGTCGTCCGCCGGGAAGAACTCGCCGCCCAGCTTGAACACCACCGGCACCACCCCGGCCAGGTTCAGCCCCAGCACCAGCGCCCCCAGCACCACCGCCGTGCGCCCGATGCCGCCCAGGATCTGCCCGCCGCGCCCGCGCCCGGTGGGGATCAGGGGGGCCACGACGGAGGCCAGCAGCGCCATCCCCAGCACCGTCGCGAAGCCCAGGATGCCCGTGGCCGGGATCTGGAGGGCGCCCAGGAACATCCCCAGCGCCAGCATCACGATGAAGAGGCGGTGGTCCAGCGCCCAACCGATCACCCCGCGGTAGCGGTGGGCCTGGTGGTCGAACCAGCGGTTGAAGCGGTCCAGCGTGCGCGTGATCCACCACTTCTCGTTCTCGGGCACGTGCGGGTCGGGCCAGTACGCCGAGAGCATGGGGTCCAGCGAGAACGACACGAAGAGCGAGACCAGCACCGAGCAGGCGATGGTGAGCGCGAAAGGCGCGAACCACTGCTCCGCCAGGCTCCCCATGAACGCGATGGGGACGAACACGCAGACGATGGAGAAGGTGGTCGCCGCCACCGCCAGCCCGATCTCGTCCGTCCCCTCGCGCGCCGCCGTGTAGTGGTCCTTACCCATCTCCACGTGGCGCACGATGTTTTCTCGCACCACGATGGCGTCGTCGATCAGGATGCCGATGGCGAGCGAAAGGCCCAGCAGCGACATGGTGTTGAGGGTGAACCCGAAGGCCCACACCGCCGTGAACGAGGCCAGCACGGACACGGGGAGCGCCAGGCCGGTGATCACCGTGGAGCGCCACGAGTTGAGGAAGAGGAACACCACGAGCACGGTGAGGATGGCGCCCTCGATCAGCGTCTCCTGTACGTTGTCCACGGAGTTCTCCACCCGCTCGCCCGCGTTCTGCACCACGTCCAGCTTCACGCCGGCGGGGAGGGCGCCCTGCAGCTTCTCGATCTCCGCGATCACCCGCTCGCTGACCGCGGTGGTGCTGTACCCCTGCGACTTCACCACCTCGATGCCCACCGCGGGGCGGCCGTTGAAGAGCGCCACCGAGCGGGGCTCCTCCGTGGCGTCGCGCACGCTGGCCACCTCGCTCAGGCGGATGACCTGCCCGTTGCGCGACGCCACCACGAGCTGCGCGAACTCCGCCGGGTCCTGCAGCCGCCCGCGCAGGCGGATGGTGCGCTCGTCCAGCGCGCCGTTGATGCGCCCCACCGGCGCCGCCAGGTTCTGCGACTGCACCGCCTGCACCACCTGCGGGATGCCGATCCCCGCCGCCTGCATGCGCTGCGGATCCACCTCCACCGTGAGCTCGCGCTCCACGCCCCCCACCACGTTCACCTCGGCCACGCCCTGCAGCCCGCGGAGCTGGCGGGTGATCCCCGGGTCCGCCAGCCGCGTGAGCTCGGGGGAGCGCAGCGCCTGCGACGACAGGGTCAGCGAGACGATGGGCTGGTCGTTCGGGTCGAAGCGCGTGAGGATCGGCTCCTCCATCTCCTGCGGCAGGTCGGCCCGGATCTGCGAGATGGCGTCGCGGATGTCCTGGGTGGCCTGCTGCAGGTCCTTTTCGAAATTGAACTCCACCAGGATGGTGCCGAAGCCGTCCAGCGACTGCGAGGTCACGCGGTCCACGCCGCTGATCCCGGCGATCGCCTCTTCCATCGGCTCCACCACCTCGCGCTCCACGATGTCCGGCGAGGCGCCGGGGTACGGCACGGCCACGTTGACGATGGGAGGGTTGACCTCCGGGAACTCGTCCGTGTCCAGGTTGATCAGCGCGAAGATGCCGAACACCACCAGCGCCAGCATCGTCACCACGGTGACGACGGGCTTCTTGATGGCGAAATCCGAGATGAGCATGCGGGCGCTCCTTTTACCGCGCCCCGGCGGGCGCGGCGCCGGCGGCGCGCACCTTCACCGGAGTGCCAGGGGTGGTGCCGACCGAGGCGCCCACCAGCACGGTGTCGCCCGCGGCCAGCCCCGAGAGTACCTCCACGCGGTCCGTCTCCGAGTCGCGCGTGCCCACCTGCACGGGGACGCGCTCCGCCTTCCCCCCCTTCAGCCGCAGCACCGTGGGCGACACGCCGCGCTCGTCCACCGCGTCGGCCGGCACCGTGATGGCCATGCGCGCCGACGCCTGCACCCGCCCCTCGGCGAAGAGCCCCGCCACCAGCACGCCGTCCTCGTTGGGAAGCGTCACCACCACGGGGATCTGGCGCGTGGCCGCGTCGGCCGCCGGGGAGATGCGCTGGATGGTGCCCGTGAAGGTGCGCCCCGGGTAGGCGCTGCTGGTGAACCTCACCGGCGTCCCCACGCGCAGCGCGCCGAGCTGCTCGGCCGGCACCGCCGCCTCCAGCCGCATGCTGCCGGGGTCGATAATGGTGAAGAGGGGCGTGCCCGGCTGCACCACGTCGCCCGCGCTCACCGGCCGCGCGCTCACGACTCCCGAGATGGGAGCGGTGATCACCGTGTTGGCCTGCTGTTTCCGCGCCTGCGCCAGCCGCGTGCGCGCGTCGGCGAGCTGCGCCTGCCCGCCGGCGAGCTGCGAGCGCGCCAGCTCCAGGTCGCGGTCCGCCACGGCGCCGGCCTGGTTGAGGGTGGCCGCGCGCTCCGCGTTGCGCTGCGCCGTGCTCACCGCGATCTGCGCCGACCGCACCCCGCTCTGCGCCGAGGTCACGGCGTCGCTGATGGCCGAGTCGTCGATGCGCCCCAGCGTCTGCCCGGCGCGCACCGCCACCCCGCGGTCCGCGTTCACCTGCAGAACCGTTCCGCCGAGCTGCGCGGTGACGGTGGCCTCGCGCTCCGCCGCCAGCGTCCCGGAAAGGGTGGGGCCGGTGGACACTTCGCGCGCCGACACCACCTCGATGGCCTCCGGCCCCACCAGCACCTCGGCGGGCCCCCTGGGCTGCGCCGCGTCCGAATCGCGCCCGCACGCCGCCAGCACCAGCGCGGCGCCCACCACCAGCCCGCTTCCTCTATTCATCATTGCCCGCCTCCGGTGAACGCGCTCTGGGGTTGATTGGCGCCCTGCTGGGGCTGCTGCTGCTGGGGCGGCGCCTGCTGCCGCTGCTGCGGCGGGGCCTGCCGCTGCTGCCCCCCCTGCCCCGCGCCCTGCAGCGGCAGGTCGGGGAGCAGCGCGATCCGCACACGGGCCACCGCCAGGTCGCGCGCGGCCTGGGCGCGGTTGGCCTCCGCCTGCTGCAGCAGGATGCGCGAGTCGGCTACCTCAATCTGCGTGGAGATCCCCTCGCGGTAGCGGATCTCGGCGATGCTGTACGCGCGCCGGGCCTGCTCCACCGTGCCCGACGACGCTTGCCACGCGGCGCGGGCGGCGTCGAGCTGTTCCAGCGCGGTGCGGGTGTCCAGCGACGCGGCCTCGCGCGCCTGGCGGAACTGCGCCTGCGCCTCGGCCAGGTTGGCCTCGGCCACCAGCCGCTCGCCGCGCAGCCGCCCGCCCGTGAAGATGGGCACCGACAGCCCCGCCGCCACGCTGGCGTTGGTGCGGAACTCGTCCAGCGCCGGCACCAGGCTTTCCGGGAACGCCACCCGCCCGTACGTGAAGCTGAGCGCCACGTTGGGGAGCGCCGCCGCCCGCGCGATGCGCCGCTCGGCCTCCTGCACGCGCACCGCTTCGGCCGCCTGCCGCACGGGTGCGCGCAGCGCCGTGCTGGTGTCGCCCAGCGCCCCCTGGTTGCTGGCGAAGCGCCCCACCGGCACCGGCCGCTCGTCGTTGAGCGGGGTGGTGAGCGTCAGCGGCTCGTCGGCCGGCAGGTCGAGGAGCTGCTTGAGGCGCAGGAAGGCCAGGTCGCGCTCCGCGCGGCGCTGGATCAGCACGGGGCGCAGGTTGTCGCGCGACACCTGGGCGCGCAGCAGGTCGAACTCGGGCTGGTTCCCCACCTGCCGGGCGAGCTGGGTCTGCCGCAGCGTGGTCTCGGCCTGCGCCAGCGTGGCCTCGGCGATGTCCACGAGCTGGTTGGAGAGCCCCGCGTCGAAGTACGCCTGCGTCACGTCCAGGGCGAGCTGCGCCCGCTGCGTGCTGAAGGTGACCTCGGCCACGCGCCGCGCGGCGTCCGCGATGCGGTTGCGGGCCGCCACGGAGCCGCCGTTGAAGGCGCTGTACGACGCGCTCAGCCCGTAATTCCAGGTGTTCTCGCTGCCGAAGCCCGCGCGGCTCAGCCCCGCGAAGGGGTTGCCCGGCTGGCGGCAGCGCAGCGCCTGCTCCAGCGAGTCCACCCGCTCCTGCAGTGGCAGCGCCGGGTTGGGCTGGTACGGCGCGCCGGGCGGCGTGGCGGGGCATCCCGGGGGAGGCCCGCCCGTGCCGCCGCCGCCGCCCGCGGTGTCCCCCGCCGCCGGGGGCCCGCCGAACCCCGCGAACTGCGAGGCCAGCGTGCGCGAGTAGGAAAGGCTCCCGCTCACCTGCGGCAGGCGCGCGCTGCGGGCCTGCAGCACCTGCCCGCGGGCGCGGGTGACGCCGGCGCGGGCGACGTCCACCGTTTCGCTGGCGTCTTCGGCTCGGCGCAGGGCTTCTTCCAGGGAAAGCGACGCGCCCCGGGGCGTCTGCGCCCGCAGCGGGGGCGCGAAGGCTAGAACCACGAGGGCGGCCGCCGCGATGCGGAGGCGGGCCCCGTTGGACGATCTCATGGCCGGGTGTCCGTTCAGGTTCGCGAAGCGGGAGGGGGCGTCGCCCCGATCCCGCGCAGCAGCAGCGTCACGTACTTCACGGGGGCTTCCTCGGGAGAGTAGGCGTAACGCTCGGGCATCATCTCCCGCCCCATTGCGTCGGTGAAGAGCGCGCCCATCAGCATGGCGGCGGCGGCGCTCGCGTCCACGCCGGGGTCCGCCATCCCCCGGCCCTGCAGCCGCTGCAGGTATCCCGTCAGCTCCTCCGCCACCCGCTGCGGGCCCGCCTGCGCGCACGCCCTCATCTCGGGCGCCTGCTCCATCTCGCCCATGCAGGTGCGGATCATCCCGCTGTTGCGGCGCAGGTGGGCCAGGTGCTCCCGGCACCATGCCGTGAGCTCCGCCGCCGGGTCCTCGGGCACTTCGGGGAGCTGGTAGTCCAGCCCCCGTTGCGCCTCCGCGAGTATGGCCTCGGACAGGAGGGCGCCCTTGGAGCCGAAGTGGCGGAAAAGGGTGATCTCGTTGACTCCGGCCTCCGCGGCGATGCGCCGGGTGGTGGCGCCGCGCGATCCCGCCTCCTCGAAGACCCGCAGGGCCGCTTCCATCAATCTTTCGCGTACATCCATGGGGCTACGGTAATCCGTCCAGAGCGTGAAAGCAAGTGCTTGCATTCAACTTGTTACACGCCTCGCGCAACATCGTTCACGCGGCGTCGTCGGTGCGCCGGCGCCGGTGTTCGCGCCAGCTCTGGATGAGCCCGTCCACCCGTTCCACCAGGAGGCGGTGGAAGCGCGCGGCGCTGGCCAGCCGCTCGCACCCCACCCGCCGCGTGGCGGGGAAGCTTGCCTGCGCCTCCTCGAACACCTGGATCATGTCTGCCCAGCGCCCCTGCGCCACGCGCAGCATGCGCTCCCAAGGATCGTCGCCCACGCGGTAGAAGTCGCGCCGGTCCCCCAGCGACGACACGCGCTCGATGAGCCCCAGCGACTCCAGCATGCGCGCGTTGGTGCTCACGGACGCCTTGCTGGCCTGCAGGCTCTCGGTGAGCTCGTCCAGCGAGTACGCGCGGTCGCTCACCAGCAGCAGCCCGAACAGCCGTCCAGCGCCGCGCGGCATCCCCTCGCGCTCGCAAAGAAGCCCCATCCGCTCCACGAACTGCTGTACCGATCCTTCCATGTCTCACCGCAGGCAGGGGGTTTCGTAGGTGGCCAAGCTAAAGCGTTCACATCGTTCAGTCAATACTGAACGTTCCAAAAACAGATGTTCTCCCGCACGGCAACGACGGCAGAAAGGTCTTGTGTCTGGCAGAGGAGAATCATACGTTGGAAGCAACGTACAACGAAAACACCGTACGATGGGGCTGCCGTGAGAGCGAACCCGGGCGGGCAGATCGCAGCGGAAGAGGTGATTGGCAGAGACCCTCTGATCGAGCGTCTATGGCGGGTGCTCTCTCGACAGAGCGTCCTCCTCACCGCCGAGCGCCGTGTCGGGAAGACATCCGTGCTGAAGAAAATGCAGAAGGAGTGTCCCCAGGGCACCCTCATCTTCTACCGCGACCTGGAAGGGGTGCGGACGCCGCTGGAGTTCGTGCAGAAGGTCCTGGAGGATGTCGACGGAAACCTGAGCGGAGGCGATCGCGGGAAAAGCCGCGCCCGTGCGCTGATGAAATCTCTCGGTGGGTTCGAGCTCGGATCGATCATCAAGTTCCCCGCATCGGCCGAGCCGGACTGGAAGGCGCTCCTCGATGCCACGATCGAGGATCTCGCGACCTTCCAGAAGCAGCGCGTGCTCTTCTTCTGGGATGAGATCCCGCTGATGCTGTTCAACCTAAAGGAGCGCTACAGCGAGGAGCTCGCGATGGACGTGCTGGATTCCCTGCGGGCTCTGCGGCAGCACCACCCCTCCGTGCGCATGGTGTTCACCGGGTCCATCGGCCTTCACAACGTGCTCTCTTCGCTGAAGCGCGGTGGGTACGCGAACGCGCCCGTCAACGACATGTTCTCGGTCGACGTGCCGGCGCTGTCGGATCGGGATGCGCGTACCCTGGCCCTGCGTCTCGTGCAGGGCGAAGAACTCACGCCCGCCGATCCCGACGAACTGGCGGCGCACATCGCGACGGCGGTCGACCGTTTCCCATTCTACATCCATCACATCGTGGATGGGCTCACCGAGAAGGACGAACACAGCGCGGCTGCCGTGGACGCCATCATCACGGATCGCCTCACGGACGCGCAGGATCCCTGGCATCTTCGCCATTACGAGGAGCGCATCACGACGTACTACGAAGGTCCGATCGTCCCCATCGCATTCGCGGTGCTCGACCGGCTGGCCACGGCGGACGGTCTTTCCTTCGCGGAGCTGCGCAACGCGGTGGATGCGCAAATCGCCACCACCGAGAAGCAGGACGTGCACGACACGCTCGATCTCCTGAAGCGCGATCACTACCTCACGCAGCACCCGCAGGATGGCACGTACGCCTTCCGCGTTCCGATCATCCGCCGCTGGTGGCGCTTCAACCGAGGGCTCTGACGATGGTGACTTTCCTCTCGCACTTCACGCCGAGCATGATGCCTGAGGACGTGATCGAGCGGATCTTCGTCCAGCGCAAGCGCCTGGCGAGCCGCCTAGTCACTCTCATCCGAGAAAGCGTCTTGGGCACGGCCAAGCACCACACCCTGATCGTCGGTCCCCGCGGCATCGGAAAGACGCACCTCGCCTCCCTCGTTTACCACCGCGTCCGCGGAATGCCTGATGTCGCGGACAAGATGCGGATCGCGTGGCTGCGCGAGGAGGAGTGGGGCATCGCGTCCTTTCTGGACTTCGTCATCCGCATCCTCCGCGCGCTCGACGAGGGATACCCAGACGCCGAACTCGCTGGCAGGATCGAGGGCCTGTTTGCCCACAATCCGGAACAAGCCGAGCGCGAGGCGGTCGCCATCCTCGACGAGTTCGTCGGCGAGCGAACCGTGTTCCTGATCACGGAGAACCTGGACCAGCTATTCGAGGGGCTGGACGACGTAGGCCAGCAGCAATTCCGAGCCTACCTGCAGGACCGCGCCACCTGGACCATCCTCGCCACCGCACCCGGCCTGTTCAACGGAATCTCGCTCCAGAGCTCGCCCTTTTACGGGTTCTTCCGAATCCAACACCTGAAAGAGCTTTCCATAGACGAAGCGGTCGAGCTCCTCCAGAAGATCGCGGAGATAGGCGGACGCGACGAGCTTGCCTCCTTCGTCCAGACGCCGGTGGGGCGTGCCCGCATCCGCGCCGTGCACCACCTCGCGGGAGGCAACCACCGGATCTACGTCATCTTCTCGGAGTTCCTGACTCGCGAGACTCTAGACGACCTCGTGGAGCCCTTCCTCACCACGATGGATCACCTGACGCCGTACTACCAGGCACGGATGCAGTCGCTCTCTCCGCAGATGCGGAAGATCATCGATTACCTTTGCGACGTCCGGCATGCCGTCTCAGTGAAAGAGATTGCTCAGCGCTGCTTCATCAGCCAACAAACGGCATCCGCTCAACTGAAGCTCCTGAAGGAGCGCGGTTTCGTTCGTTCGTTCACCGTCGGCCGCGAGTCTCACTATGAACTTCTGGAACCACTGCTTCGCCTTTCATTAGAGGTGAAGAAGCAACGAGGTGAACCCATCCGCCTCTTTATCGATTTTCTGCGTTTCTGGTATACACGGCCTGAACTGGAGGCCAGACTACTTACAGCCCAGATGGTGAGCCCTACGGACAGAGAGTACCTACTACGGACTCTTCAGCAGTGGGATCAGCTTTCACTCACAAGTGAGATACACGTACAGGAATGGGCAGAAAAGCTGGTTGAAAGCTTCCAACATGGGGATATCGCTGGCGCACTGGAATTCGCTGACACACTCGTTCATATGCGTGGAGATCCTGCCGATTACATCTTGAAAGCAGGCTGCTTATTCGGTTTGGGGGATTCAGAAGCCGGGTTATCCTGCCTCGAGGAGGCCCACGGATTCGCACCGTCCCATCAAGGCGTCATCTTAGCCTTGGGCTACGGCTACACTAAACTCGGCCGCTTTTCTGAAGCACTAGAGATCGTCGATGGGTCGGCCACTCCGGACGAATTACCATCCCTTGGATGGGCCATACGTGCAGAGATCCTGACCAGCCTTGGACGCGTACCAGAAGCGCTGGCCGCCTACGAAACGGCATTACGACTTGATCCGCAGAACTCTGATCTGCGCGTCGATTTCGCGTTGTGCCTGCAGCGGCAGGCAAGATTCGATGAAGCATTGAAGCTGGTTGCGGCCGTGCCCGACTCGGGAACGAATGCTTGGGTACTTGAAGTCACGGGCGCTCTCCTTGTGATGGTTGGCCGGCCAGAGGATGGCGTGGATGCGCTTCGTACCGCTAACCAGATACAAGAAACGTCGAATCGAAGAGCGCGCCTCGCGGCGGCACTTTTTGCGGTCGGGCGAGCGGACGATGCACAGGTTGAGTCTGCACGCGCTCTGGATCTCGATGCAGGCAATCCGCTTGCGTGGGCTCAGTTCTGTTTGTTGCAGGTCAGCCGAGGAGAAACGGAGGCAGCACTCGCCTCCATTCTTCGAGCCAGCGAACTAAACCCCACCTCTCCTGAGATCCAGGTGCTCACTGGCGTATGCTTTGAGAACGTCGGGAAAACCCGAGAGGCTGTAAGCTTCTATCGCCGGGCAATTCAGGGCCGGATCGATGATCGTACCCCGTACCTCCGCCTGCCTCTCGCACTAGCGAAGAGCGGTGAATGGGAAGAGGCACTTGCATCTCTCCGTCAGGCGATTCGGCAAGAAGACGGCCGACCAGTCGGCGACGCAGGGCTTGCCGATGCATTGTTGGGCGTCTGGTTAGTGTCTCGGCCGAGCTCAACATGGCTTAGGGAGCTAAAGGTGATCGCCGAGGTGTACACTGAGGCCGGGATCGTTACAATCCTTTCGATCGCAATCGCTAAATCGCTAGCGAGCATCGTGAGCGCCAACATGGATCCCGCACGTGCGCGTACGTGGGCCGATACGTGGGAATCACTCGCGCAGATCTCAGCGGAGCTCGGATTCGGAGTGAGGTTGCTTCGCGCAGGGACCGAGTATCACATCACGGGCGACCCCCGGCACCTTCTCGAACTCGTAACTGAAGAGCGTGCCATGGTGGAGAGCATCCCCGGCATCCGTCCGTTGTCGGAACCGACCGGGAGGTAGAGGGGGGCATCCCCAGAGAATGCACAGGAGGCGCTTCGACCCGAAGCGCCTCCGTGTTTGTAGAAGCGCGCGGGTACCATCCAGAACTGTGCCTCCGGTGCGTAGGTGCGAACCCCGTAGGTCCGCGAGCACCGGGCCAGCGCGCCACAAGTATGACGGACAGTGGCCGTCTTCTTGCCACGACGCGCCCGATTCCACCACGCAATCGTCCCCGGACCCGCGCGATGCCGACGCCCGAAGCCCGACGCGAACACGAAGCGCGCTATGGCACCGTGCGGGAAGGCGTGTGCGTGCTGGCGCCGGACTGGCGCTTCCGCTACGCCAACGCGTCGCTCCTGGAGATCCTCGATCTGCTGGGGACGCGCGAGGGAGTGGCGTCGCTGTGGGAGGCGCTGCCGGAGTGGGAGGGGACGCCGGAGGCCGAGTCGCTGCGGCACGCCATGGCCGAGCGGGCGGCGGTTTGCTTCCGCGTGGCGCGGGAGCGCGGGGCCGGGCGCGAGTGGGAGGTGGAGGCGGAGCCCCTCGCGGGCGGCGACCTGCGCGTGTTCGTGCGCAACGCCAGCGCGCGCGCCGCGGCCGTCCGCACCGGCGCGGGCGGGCGCGAGGGGCGGCTGGATTCCATGCTCGCCGGCGTCCCCGTCGCCATCGCGCTGCTGGACGGGGAAACGCTGGGGGTGGTGGAGGCCAACCCCGCCGCCCATGCCCTCCTCCCGCAAGCCGGGAGCCTGGCGGGGCGCACGCCGGAGGAGGTGGTGCCGGGGTGGCGGGGGTCGGAGGCGGAGGCGCGGGTGCGGCGGGTGGCGGAAACGGGGGAGCCGTGGGAGGCGCCCGAGCTGCGCGTGCCGCCCACGGGCCCGGGGGCGCGCTGGCTGCGCGTGAGCGTGCGCCCCGTGGACGATCCCGGCGGGCGGCGCCACCTGCTGGCCATGGTGATGGAGGTGACGGGGCTGGTGCGCGCCCGCAGGTCGGCCGAGGCGGAGCGGCGGGCCCTCTTCGACATCCTGGACACGCTGCCCGTGGGCGTGGTGGTGGCCTGGGCGCCGGAGGGGCGCATCGCCTACGTCAATCCCGCCGCGGCGGAGCTGGGCGGGCGCACGGCCGAGGAGCTGGGCGACGACGGCGCCCGCAGCTACCTGGACCACTGGCCCCTGCGCACCCCGGCGGGCGACCCCTTCCCCGCCGACGAGATCCCCCTGGTGCGCGCCCTTCGCGGCGAGACCACCCCGGAGGTGGAGATGGTGCTCGCCCTGCCGGACGGGGAGCGCACCGTGCTGGGGACGGGCGTGCCGCTGCGCGACGCCTCCGGCGAGGTGGAGCGGGCCATGGTCGCCTTCTACGACATCAGCGACCGGCTGCGGCTGGAGCGCGCCCTGATGGAGCGCCAGACGGAGGCCGTGGCCGCCGCCGCCGACGCCGCGCTGCGCGCCGAGGAGAGCCGCGCCCTGCGCGAGATCGGCCGCGCGCTTGTTTCCGTGCTGGACCCCGCGCGCGTGCTGGAGCTGGCCACGAGGGCCGCCCTGGAGCTGCTGGGTGCCCGCGGCGCCTACGTGAACGGGCCGCTGGGCGACGGCACGCTACGCGTGGGGCCGGCGCTCGGCATCCTGGAAGAGGTGGAGGGCGCCACCTTCCCCCTGGCCGGCTCCACGGTGGAGTGGCTCCACCGCGAGGGGCGCACCATGGTCTTCAACTCGCCCGAGGAGGTCCCCGCGGGGAGCCAGGTGCTCGCCACGCTGCAGCGCAAGGGCGTGCGCAACCTCATCCTGTCACCCATGCGCGCGTTCGGGCAGACCTTCGGGGTGCTGGGGGTGGTGGACCGCGCCGAGCCCTTCACCAGCGAGGACGCGCGGGTGCTGGAAGCGCTGGCCGACTCGGCCGCCCTCGCCATTCACAACGCGCGCCTCCACGCCGAGGAGCGCCGCCGCGCGGACGAGAGCCGCGCCCTTCTGGCGGCGTCGGAGGCGCTCTCCTCCACCCTGGACCCCGCCGAGGTCACCGCCCGCATCGTGGGGATCGCGGAAGAGCTGACGGGCGCGGCGGGGGCGGGGCTGGCGCTCATCGCGGGCGAGCGGGTGCGCGTCGCGGTGGCCACGGGGCCGCTCACCCCGCTGCACGGCGCGGAGGTCCCCCTGGCGGGATCGCTGACGGAGCGGGTGCTGGCCGCGGGCGCTCCCATGCTGCTGGACGCTGGCGACCCGGCGGGGGGATCGACGGTGACCCAGTTCGCGAGCCTCGGCGTGGGCCCGGTGGCCGTGGCGCCGCTGCGCGTGGGCGACGAGCCGCTGGGGGTGATCGCCGTGATCCACCCCGCGGGCGCTCCGCCCTTCACGCCCGAGAGCCTGCGGCTGCTGGCGCTGCTGGCGGACCAGGCGGCGGTGGCCGTGCGCAACGCGCGCCTGTACGAGCGGGCGCAGGATGCCAGCCGCGCCAAGAGCGACTTCCTGGCCACCATGAGCCACGAGCTGCGCACCCCGCTCAACGCGCTGGAAGGGTACGCGTCGCTGATGGCGGACGGCATCTACGGCGAGGTCAACCCCCGCCAGGCGCACGCGCTGTCGCGGATGCGCGCCTCGCAGCACCACCTGCTGGGGCTGATCCAGCAGGTGCTGGACGTGGCGCGGCTGGAGGCGGGCGCCAAGCACCCGGAGGTGGAGGAGGTCAACCCCGCCGCCCTGGCCGGCTCCGTGGTGGACGCCCTCTGCGGCGCGGCGGAGAAGAAAGGGCTCACCCTCCACATGGAGCCCGCGCGGGTGGGCCGCATCCGCACGGATGTGGGGATGATGCGCCAGATCCTCACCAACCTGGTGGGGAACGCCCTCAAGTTCACGGAGCAGGGGGGCGTGACCGTGCGGGTGCGCGAGGCGGAGGACGTGGAGGTGGAGGTGGAAGACACCGGCCCCGGCATCCCCCCCGAGCACGTGGAGCGGATCTGGGAGCCCTTTTACCAGGTGGAGCCCACCATGACGCGCCGCGAAGGGGGCACGGGCCTGGGCCTCCCCCTGGCCCGCGAGTACGCCCGCATCCTGGGCGGCGACATCACCGTGAGCAGCGTGCCGGGCGGCGGAAGCAGGTTCCTGCTCACTCTGCCGCGGACGCCGTGATCTCACACCGAGACACAGAGACACAGAGGGAGCGCGTGGTGGTGCTTGCCGGCGACAACGCGCAGGCGCGGCAGCTGATCGGAGAGATGCACGCCCGCGGCATCCCCCTTCATGCCATCGTGGTCCTCACCGGGAGCTTCCGTGCGCCCCGGCGGCGCGGGTGGATCGCCACGGCGCGCCGCAAGATCGTCTTCCGGCTGCGGCGGAGACGGGTGTTCCGGGAGTGGTGCGCGCGGGTGATCGGCACGGGGGAGCTGAACGATGCGCAGGTGCTGCGCGACCTGCGCCGGCTGGAGCCCGACTGGATCGTGCTGGGCGGGCTCGGCATCCTGTCGGAGGAGACCATCGGCACGGCGCGTCGCGGGGTGCTGAACGCGCACCCCGCCCTGCTCCCGTGGGTACGCGGCAACGGGGTGGTGGGGCACTCGCTGGCGCGGGGCATCCCGATCGGCGCCACCGTGCACTACGTGGACCGCTCCATCGACACGGGCGCGATCATCGACCGGCGCCTCCTTCCCGTGCGCCCCGGCGCCGTCCCCCTCCAGGAGCTGGAGCGCGATGCGGGCCGGCTCGCCGTGCGGATGATGGCGGACACGGTGGAGGCCATCCTCCGCACCGGCGAGGCGCCGCCCGCGGCCACCCAGCCCGTGCGCTACCCGCTCGTGCGCTGGCCCGACGCGGAGGGCAGGCGCGCGCTCCGGGCGCTGGCCGACGCCGGGCGCGCGCACGAGCTCTACGCCACCTGGGAGCCGTTCTGCCCCGGCGGCACCGTGCCCCCGGACCGCTTCGCTCCTCCGTGACTCTGCGCCTCCATGTGAGCCCCGCTCCGCTGGACGTACCAGCTTTGCACAGGCTAGTTTCCCCCCCATGATCACCCTGCTGCTCGCCCTCGCGGGCGACCCCGCGCCCGGCCTGCTGGTGGAGCGCCGCCTGGCCGAGTCGGTGCCGCTGGAGGTGGGCGACACCGTGCGGGTGCGCGCGCTGGCCAGCGGGCTCCAGCCGCGGGTGTTCGTCGTGTCCGGCGTCTTCGAGCGCGCCGCCGATCCCAGCCGCATCGCCCGCAACGACTTCGAGGTACGCCTCCACCTCCCGGACCTGGAGGGGCTCCTCCCCACGCGCGACCGGGTGGACCGCTTCGCCGTGGTGCTGGCCCCCGGCGCCGACGCGGACTCGGCGGCGCGCTGGATCGAGACGACGGCGTTCGGGACGCGCGCCTACTCCAGCGCCGCGCTGGCCGAGCGCACCAGCGCCACCTTCGCGGTGGTCTCGCGCTTCCATGACGCCATCGGCATCGTCACCATCCTGGCGAGCGCCATCTTCCTGCTCTGCGTGATGGTGATCCGCGTGGACGAGCGGCGGCGCGACATGGGGGTGCTGCGGCTGATCGGGGTGAGCCGCGGCACCGTCTTCCGGGCCATCGTGCTGGAGGCCATCGGGATCGCGGTGCTGGGGAGCGCGGCCGGCGCGGTGCTGGGGGTGATCGTGGCACGCATCGTAAACGCGTACTACGCGCAGGTCTACGACACCACGCTGCGCTTCGCCCTGGTCACGCCGCGCATCGTGCTGCTGGCGGCGCTGCTGGGGCTGGCGCTGGGCGCCGTGGCGGGCGCGCTGGCCGCGTGGCGCGTGGTGCGCGTGGCCCCGCAGAAGCTGGGGGAGCGATGATCGTTTCCGCCTCGCTGCGCGCGCTGGGGCGCAGGCGCGGGCGCACGGCGCTGGCGCTGGCGGGGATCGCCGTGTCCGCCGCGCTGCTGCTGGACATGACCATGCTCGCCTCCGGGCTCACCCGCTCCTTTGGCGAGCTGCTGGGGGTGAGCGGATACGCACTGCGCGTCACGCCCAAGGGCATCCTCCCCTTCGACAGCGAGGCGGCCATCCCCGGCGGCGACGCGGTGGGCGAGCGCATCCGCCGCATCCCGGGGGTTCGCGCGGTGGCCCCGGTGCTGGGCGCGCAGTTCCGCGTGGTGCGCGGCGACTCCGCCGGCCCGCCGCTCTTCACCACCGGCATCGACCCGCGCGCGCAGTTCCTCTACCGCGTCGTGGAGGGGCGCGAGCCCGGGCCCGGCGAGGTGGTCGTCAGCGAGCCCATGGCGCGGCTGGACGGCATCCGCGTGGGCGCCACGCTGCGCCTGGCCGGCGGCGCGGACGTGTCGCTGGGCCGCGTCCGCGACACGCGCGACTTCCGCGTCAGCGGCGTGGGCGACTTCCTCTACGACTACGCGGACCAGCGCTCCCTCGCCATCCCGATATCGGACGTGCAGCGCGCCACGGGGCGTCCGGGCGAAGTGTCGCTCTTCGGCGTGGCGACGGCGGAGGGCGTGGACGACGAGGAGCTCGCCCGCCGCATCGCCGCCGCGGTCCCGGAGGTCTCGGCCCTGTCCACGCGCGAGCTGCTGGCGGAAACGGACCGGCGCCTCCTCTACTTCCGCCAGCTCGCCACCATCCTGGGGAGCATCGCGCTGGTGGTGACGGCGCTGCTGGTCTCCACCATCGTGACCATCGGCGTGCGCGAGCGCTTCGGCGAGATCGCGACGCTGCGGGCCATCGGCGTGTCGCGCGCCCGCATCCTCCTCGCCGTGGTCGCGGAGGGGCTGGTGCTGGCGGGCGCCGGGTGCCTGGCCGGTCTCCCGCTGGGCCTGTGGATGGCGCGCCGCCTGGACCGCATCCTCCTTTCCTTCCCCGGCATCCCGGCCAAGATGACCTTTTTCGCATGGGAGCCCGAGCGCGTGGCCCTGGCCATGGGCCTGGTGATCGCGGTGGGCGCGCTGGCGGGGTGCATCCCCGGCCTCGCCGCCGTGCGCTCGCCGCTGTCGCAGGCGCTGCGCGAGGAGGCAGAGTGAGGGCCCTCACCCGGCGGCCTGAGAGCCGCCACCCTCTCCCAGAAACTGCCCTGGGAGAGGGGACCAGGTCGTGTGCGGCGAGCAAAGGCCCAGCGGTACAGAGAACTCAGCACGCATCGGCTTCGGCCGTAAACGCACACGAAGTAGTCCCCTCTCCCACGCTGTTTGTGGGAGAGGGTGGCAGCTGTAAGCTGCCGGGTGAGGGCCAGACCAGGGGACACAGGTGAGCGACCAGCCACGGCGCGTGATCGAGGCGCGCGGGATCGTCAAGGAATACCCCTACCAGGGCGATGCCGTGCGCGCGCTGCGCGGCGTCGACGCGGACATCGAGGCGGGGGAGATGGTGGCGGTGGTGGGACCTTCAGGGTGCGGGAAGAGCTCGCTGCTGAACGTGCTCGCCGGGATCGACCGGCCCACCAAGGGCACCGTGCGCCTGCTGGGCGAAGACCTGTACGCGCTGGACGAGGCGGCGCGCTCGCGGATGCGGCTACGGCGGGTGGGGTTCATCTTCCAGCGCTTCCACCTGCTGGCCGTGCTGACCGCCGCCGAGAACGTGGAGCTCCCCATGGCCGAGGCCGGCGTCCCCAGGCGCGAGCGGCGCGACCGCGCGCGCGAGCTGCTGGAGTACGTGGGGCTGGGGCACAGGACCACGCACCGCCCGCCCCACCTTTCCGGCGGCGAGCAGCAGCGCGTCGCCATCGCGCGGGCGCTGGCCAACCGGCCGGAGGTGATCTTCGCCGACGAGCCCACCGGCGAGCTGGACCGCCGCACCGGCGCAGAGATCATCGCCCTCTTCGAGCGCCTCAACGCGGCCGGCACCACGCTGGTCGTCGTCACCCACGACCCGGGGGTGGCGGAGCACGCGCCACGCGTGGTGGAGATGGCGGACGGGCTGGTGGTGGACGCGGGGGTGCGCCGGTGATCCTGCGGCTGGCGCTCGCGGAGCTGCGCAACCGGCCGGGGCGCGCGCTCTTCCTGCTGGGCGGCTACGCGTTGGGCGTGGCCGTGATGGTGGTGCTGCTCGCCGTGGGCGAGGCCATGCTGGAGCAGGCGCGCGACAAGGAGCTGGTGGGCGGCGGCGACGTGGTGGTCGTCCCCTCCGGCGTCAGCGCGGAGATGCTCAAGTCCGGCGGCACCTCGTCGCTCTTCTTGGGGATCGACCACGCGCGCTTCATCCAGCGCCAGCTCCTGGAGACGCCCCGCGGGCGCGAGGACCACGGCGTGCTCGCCGCCTCGCCCCTCCTGGACAACAAGCAGGTGGAGCTGTTCGCGCGGGGCCGCGTGTGGAAGGCCGTCGCCACCGGCGAGATCCCCTCCCGTGCGCGCGCGGCGGGCGCCCGCCGCGACCTGCAGCGCGGGCGCTGGGAAGATTCGCCCGCGGACCGGGCGTGGGCGGCGCCGTCGCCCGAACAGCTGTTCCGCGAGATCGACCACTTCCACCTGCCCACGGGCGAGGCGGCGCGCGACAGCACCTGGGCGGAGTGGCACTACTTCAACGTGGTGCTGGACGAGCGGCGCTGGGTCTACGTGACGCTCGCCGTGGGCGGGCGCGTGCGGGTGCCGGGGATGTGGGGCGGGCAGATCCTGATGACGGTGCGCGAGGCGGATGGCACCCACCGCTCCCTCACGCGCAACCTCACGGACCGCGAGATCACCTTCGACACGGCCTCCGCCGACCTGCGCTTCGGCCCTCGCGCCGGGGTGCGGCAGGCGGGCGGCGTGTACCACGTCACCGCCGACGCCGGCGGCGCGCGCGTGGACCTGCGCGTGACGCCCGCGCCGCGCCGCTACTTCCCGTCCACCGACCTGGGCGGGGCCGCGCTGGTCTCGGGGTACGTGGCGCCCGCCCTCTTCGCGCGCGCCGAGGGCACCGTGTGCCTGCCCCGCTGCGAGGCGGTGCGGGGAGCGCAGGCGTACCACGACCACAACTGGGGCGTGTGGCGGAACGTGTCGTGGGAGTGGGGCTCCGCGTCGGCCGAGGAGATGTCCCTCCTCTACGGCGTGGTCCGCGGCGACTCCACCGCCGCCGAGGGCCTCTTCGCGTACCTGGTGGACGCGCGCGGCGTGCGCGGCGTGCACCGCCCCGGCCCCATCCGCTTCACCGAATCGCAGTCCGTTCGCTCCGGCGACGCCCGCGTCCGCGTCCCCCGCCGCTTCGAGTTCGAGGACGCGGACAGCGGCCTGCACGTGGCCGTCGACGTCACCGCCGTCCACGTCACCGACCGCGAGCGCCCCCGCCGCCGCTATTTCGTGCAGATGCGCGGCACCGCCACCGTCCGCGAGCACGGCCGCGTCGTGGCGCGCCTCCCGGGGTTTTTCGAGACGTACGTGGACTGACTGGGCTCACACAGAGACACAGAGGCACAGAGAAGAACTTATCTCTGTGCCTCTGTGTCTCTGTGTGAGCCGCTGTTCACGCGGCAGGATCGTGAGCCCGCTGCTCGCGCATGTCGGCCGCCATCGCACGCAACGCGCGATTTACGGTCTCGGAATCGGGGAAGACCTCCGCCACGTCGGGGTCTAGCACCACGACATTTCTGGCGCGTGCGAATCGCTCCGCGTACTTGCCCCGGACCCCTCCGCTGAAGTCGTACTCCGGAAGCATCTCGTCGTCTTCCGACGTACCCTTACCACCCGGTTTCTTGCTCATACTTCCTGCTTTCGCGGCGGGATGCCAGCCGCGCGCTGATGATACGGATCACCCCGCCGCGTTCGGTGTGAACGACGACGAGCATACGTCCCGACGCGGACCTACCCAGCAGCAGTAAGCGTTCCTCCCGTTCCGAATGGACCGGATCGGCGACCGTGATCGAGAGCGGGTCAGCAAACGCGGTGACCGCATCTCGAAAGTGCACGCCGTGCCTGCGCAGGTTCCTTTCGGCCTTCGCCGCGTCCCACTGGAAACGGAAGTCCATGCGCGCAATCTACCCGGCGGCAACCGCCGTTCCAACATACCGCCATACCTTCGCCACCTCACGAACGCTGCGAGGCGCACGGTGTCCCCAGGCGCCCTATTCCCAAAGACACAGAGGCACAGAGAAGAACTTATCTCTGTGCCTCTGTGTCTCCGTGTGAGCCCCGCCGTTCAGATCACCGCCCACGCGCACAGCGCCAGGAGCGCCGCCGCGCCGCCGGCGATCAGCGCGGGATTGGGGCCGCGCGCGGGCTGCACGAAGCGGGGCGCGCGCCGGGCCGCGTACACGTGCGCGGCGGCGGATGGCGCGGGAGGCGGAGCGGCGGGTGCGGCCGGCGTGAAGGCTTCCGCAAAGGCGGCGGCGTCCGGCCAGCGGCGGGCGGGGTCGGGTTCCAGCGCGCGGAGCACGGCGGCGGCGAGCGCTTCCGGCACATCCGGGCGCAGCTCGCGCGGGGAGGGGATGGCGGCGGCCTGGCCGCGGGCCAGGGCGGCCAGCGTGGCGCCCCACTGCGGCGGGAGGCCGGCGAGCAGCTCGTAGGCCACCACGCCCAGGCTGAACACGTCCGCAGCCGGCAGCAGCGCCTGCCGCCGCAGCGCTTCGGGCGAGGCGTAGCGCGCCGCCGCGGAGCGCACCGCGATCCCCGCGCCCCCGCCGAAGCCCAGCACCCGCACGCGCATGCGCCGGTCTTCCTCGCCGCGCGAGAGGAAGAGGGTGCCCGGGTGCACCTCGCCGTGCACGATCCCCGCGCCGTGCCCGGCCGCCACACCCGCCGCCGCTTCACGCACGATGCGCAGCGCCTGTGCGGCCGGCGGCGTCCCCCGCTGCGCCAGCAGTGACGCGAGCGACTCGCCCGCCCGCGCCTCCCACACCACCCACGCCAGGCCCAGCGCCTCATCCGCCCCCGTGTCCAGCATCGCCGCCACGTGCGGGTGCTCCAGCAGCGACGCCGCCGAGGCGCGCCGCCGGAACCCGTCGTGCTCCTCCGCGCCCCAGTCGGCCGTCGCGAACGCGCGCAGCACGACCTCGCGTCCCGTGCTCGTGTCGGCGGCGCGGAATGCGCCGTCGGCGGGCCCGGCGATGCGGTAGCGGCCGGAGACGGTGGCTCCGGGGGTCAACAGGTCGTGCGACATCGGGTCGGCGGGGATGCGGGCGGTGCGTGGGAGGGGCGGATCGGGGATGGGGACGCGCAACCTACCCGAGCGGCCGGGCATCGTCAACGGTCTGCTACGCATCTGCCCCACGGAGGGGCCAATCGGCGTGCCCCGGAAGGGACACCCGCCGGGCGCCCGCGGGTGAAACTCCACGCAAATGCTTGACGTTTATTGGATTGCGCGGCGGCACGCCCGATGCACTTCCACGCATCCGAGGGCGGAGGCCACCGCCCCCAAGGAGGGTTGCTCATGGAAGTTGCTCGTCGGTACGTGGAGAGCTTCCCGTCGCCGTTCGCGGCGTACACGGCACTGCAGTGCGCGCTGATGCGCCGCCACCTGGCTCGCGGTGGGACGGCTGAAGACTTCTGCATCAGGCTGGCCCCCGTCTTCCACCGGCGTTACGCCCCGGTCTTCCTGGAAGCGCCAGCCCGCTGAGACGGTGAAGCTCCCACAAATGAAACGGAGGCACGGAGATCTTCTTCTCCGTGCCTCCGTGTCTGTGAAGCCGCACCGCCGGCGCCAGCCCCTTACCCCGCCAGCAGCGCGCCCGCCGCGAGTGCGCCGCCCAGCAGGAGCATCGGGATCAGCGCCAGCGCGAACGCGATCAGGGTAGAGATGACGGCGGTCAGGACGGCCTTGCCGGTGTCCACGTCCAGCGCCTGTCGGATCGCGACCACCTGCGCCACCAGCACCCACAGCCACACGGCGGCCATGATCAGCCAGCCGAGCCCCGGGATGATCCCCAGCACGTTGAGCACGCGTGGCGCCTGCGCGAAGCCCAGCGTGCGCAGCAGCTCGCCCCAGTCCGCCGTCCCGCCGAAGAAGCGCGTCCCCACGAAGTACGCGAGCCCCGCGGAGACCCCCCAGCTGAAGAGCGCGCCGATCACCCCGCCCATCATCACCGCCAGCCCCCCGTTCCATGCGCCGATGGCCGAGGCGATCGCGGCCACGATCACCACCACGGCGGCCTGTCCGGTGGCGCCGCGGTCCGCCTCCACCTCTTCGTAGGTGGCGATGTCGAGCCTGGCCGCCCCGATGGCGCGCTCGGTGATGGAGCGGCGGGCGTAGGGCGTGCCGGAAGCGTACGAATCGGTCATCGGGATCTCCTTGGGGATCGTTGCGGCGGGGCGAACGGCGGGCTGCAGCGGATGCTAACGCCCGCCGGGCCCCGTACGCAACGATCTCGTAGTTTGTTTCTCCTCCGTGCTCCGTGCCTCTTGTGAGCCATTCGGTTCGTCAGAACCCGAACACCCGCCCCACGCTGTAGATCACCAGCCCCGCCAGCCCGCCCACCAGCGTGCCGTTGATGCGGATGAACTGAAGGTCCTTGCCGATCTGCAGCTCGATCTTGCGCGTGGTGTCGTTCGGGTCCCAGGCGGCGACCGTGGTGGAGATCAGGTCGGCGATCTCGTGGCGGTACTGCTCCACCACGTAGATCACGGCGTTCTCGATCCACGTCTCCACCTTCTCCAGCAGCTCCTCGTCCTCGACCAGCGACTGCCCCAGCCGCGTCACCGCGTGCCCGATGCGGCGGCGGAACTCGGATTCCGGGTCCGCCGCGTTCTTGAGCAGCGAGGCCTTGAGGTCGCCCCACAGCGAGGCGGAGTAGTCGCGCACCGCGGGGTGCTGCAGCACCTCTTCCTTGAGGTGCTCGCCCCGGGCGATGGTGTCCGGCGAGTCCTGCAGGCGCACGATGAACTCGGCGACGGCCTCGTTGAAGCGGCCCCGCAGCGGGTGATGTGGGTCCACCGCCACCTCGTGCAGCGTGTTCTCCAGGCTCCCCACCAGCTTCTCGTAGATCTTGTCGTCCACCTGGGTGGGCACCCACCACGGCGTCTCGCGCCCGATGCGCGCGCGGATGGTCTCGCGGTTCTCGTCCACCAGGCGCCCCAGCAGGCGCAGGGCGGCATCCAGCAGCTCCTGGTGCCGGTTGTCCTGCGTGACCAGGGAGAGCACGCGCGCCACCACCGGCGTCACCGGCGTCTTGCGCACGCGCCCCATCACGTTGTCCTGGATGATCTCCTGCACGTCCTCGTCGCGCAGCACCTGCACCACGCCGGACACGGCCGCCGCCGCGTGCCGCCCCACGGACTCGCCGTGCTCCGGCCGCGCCAGCCACTCGGCCCCCTTTCGGGCCGCCCCCGCCGAGCGCAGCCGCGCGCGGATGACGGTGGGCGACAGGAAGTTGTTCTGCACGAAGTTCCCCAGGCTGCGCCCGATGCGGTCCTTGCGGTTGGGGATGATGGCGGTGTGGGGGATGCGCAGCCCCATGGGGTAGCGGAAGAGGGCCGTGACGGCGAACCAGTCCGCCAGCCCGCCCACCATGGCGGCCTCGGCCGTGGCGCGCAGGTAGCCGAACCCGGGCCAGCGGGTTTCCAGCCCCCGCGCCACCACGTACACCACGAACGCCGCCACCAGCAGCCCCGTGGCGCGCCGCTTCATGGTGGTGAGCTGCTCCTGCTTCAGCTGCTCGTCCTGGAGCGGTTGAAGGGCGATCTCTCCCGTCTGCATCGGATCTCCGGAAAACGTTGGTGCGGGGGCCCTCACCCCCCCCCGGCCCCCCTCTCCCAAACTGCTGGGAGAGGGGGGCGCATCTTCAGTGTCGGCGAGCGGCCCGCTGTTCATCAGGGCCGCGGCTACGCCTGGCCCTCGTCCACGCACGAGCCTGGGGAAATCGCCCCCTCCCCCAGCAGTTTGGGGGAGGGGGTCGGGGGGTGAGGGCCCCTTCAGCGGAGCTCCTGGTCCCCCGGCTCGCTCCACCCGCGCCCCGCGCGCAGCTCGGCGGCGAGCGGCACGTCGCGGGCCGCGAGGAAGACGATGGTCTGCTCCGCCTGCGTGGCGAAAAGGTACTTCGTGAACCCCGCCGCCGCGCGGTCCACCCCCCGCTCCTCCAGGCGCCGCAGCGCGGCATCCACCTCGCGCAGCGCGTCGCCCTTCTTGATGAAGATGTGCGATGGCACGGCCGCTCTCCGCGTCTCTGTGTGAGCCCGCCGTTCAGCCGCGCAGCTCGAACACGTCCGTGTACACCCCGTTGGGGAACAGCCGGTCCTGGGCCGCGGAGTCGTACAGCACCATCACCGCCGGCTGCTGCAGGCCGTCGTAGAGCGCCACCGCCTCGGCGTGGTCGTCGCGCTGCCCCCTCGTGAACGGGAGGTCCAGCACGCGGCGGAGCTCGTTGCCGCGCACCAGCGACGGCAGGTCCGGGCTCGCGCCGCCGGGCCACCGCCACAGCGACATCGGCGCCTCGTCGCTCAGCGTGGTGCCCGCCAGCACCAGCAGGTCGTCGCCGTCGCGCCGCAGGTCGCGGATCCCCATCCCCTCCAGCTCCAGGAAGTGCTTGCGGTAGCGCTCGCCGTCTTCGCCGATCTTGCGCAGGCGCAGCCGGTCCGCCCGGTCGCGCTCGGCGACGGGCTCGAGCTCCAGGATGATGGCCCACCCGCGCAGCACGGGGCCGCGCAGCCCGATGAACACCCGCTCCCCCATCACCGCCAGCCCCTCCACGTCGAAGCCGTTGTCCTTGCCGGGGATGCGCAGGAATGGGCGCAGGTGCTCGTCGTCGCGCAGCTCGCGCACGATGCCGCCCTTGGGCCCGCGCCCCCGCAGCCGCGCGGCCGTCAGCTCCCGGTCCGGGTCCTCCGGATCGGGGCGGCGGGCGCAGGGGACGAGCCCCAGCTCGTCGTCGTTCGCCAGGGGGATGCGGGCCAGGAAATAGCGGCTGGCGTCCGTCTCCACCCTGGCGATGCGGTCGATGCACGCCTGGTCGTCGTCGCCCTCCTTCGCCTTGTTCCGCTTGCGGCTGTGCGACCCCACCACCCACAGGTAGGGCGCGGCGTAGGCCATCCCCTCCACGTCCACCTCGCCGTCGTCCGGCAGGTCCACGTAGTCGGCCAGCGCAAAGGTCACGTGCCCGCCGAAGCTGCCGTCGGGGCGCAGCGTGAGGCGCTCGATGGTGGGCGTTTCGTCGCACGCCAGCCACAGGTAGTCGCCCGTGCGCTCCACCGCGGAAAGGCCCTCGCGCAGCCGCTCGGGGTCGCTGATTCCGTCCGCGGCGCGGTCGAAGTGCAGGGGAACGCGGTAAAGTGGCGTCGCCATCGGCGGATCTTGGGCTCGGGTGGGGGCTGGACCGCGCCGGGTTGCTACGCAGGCCCGGTGCCGCGCGCTTGCCGGACGTGTGCCGCGGAGTACATTGCCGGCTTCGCGCGCACGCTTCCACGCACCCCCCGCACCATGACCGGCCTCCTCGCCCGCACCGAAGCCTTCGTACGCGAGCGCATGCACGGCGACGGCTCCGGGCACGACTGGTGGCACGTCCACCGCGTGCGCAGCACGGCGCTGCGCCTGGCGCGCGAAGAGGGGGCGGATGAACACGTCGTGGAGCTCGCGGCGCTGCTTCACGACGTGTGGGACCACAAGCTCCACGGCGGCGACGACACGGTGGCCCCGCGCGAGATCCGCCGCTGGCTGGCCGCGGCGGGAGCGGACGAGGCCACCATCTCGCACGTCTGCGAGATCGTGGCCGGGGTGTCGTTCAAGGGCGCGGGCGTGCCCACCCCCATGCGCACCCCCGAGGGCGCGGTGGTGCAGGACGCCGACCGGCTGGACGCCATCGGCGCCGTGGGCATCGCGCGCGCCTTCGCCTTCGGGGGGAGCCGGGGGCGGCCGCTGCACGACCCGGAGAGCGCGCCGGAGCACCACGCCACCTTCGACGCGTACCGCGCCGGCTCCGGCGGCACCACGGCCCACTTCCACGAAAAGCTCTTCCTCCTCCGCGACCGCATGAACACGGCCTCCGCGCGCCGCCTGGCCGACGAGCGGCACCGCTTCATGGAAGAGTTCCTGCGCCGCTTCCACGACGAGTGGAACGGATGGAGCTGACCTCGCTGGGCGGGGGCGTGCACGTGCTGCGCGGCGCCGTCAACAGCGGCCTCGTGGAGACGGAGAACGGCCTGCTCACGGTGGACACGGGGATCGACCGCGGCGCGGCCAACCGCATCGCCCGCGCGGCGGAGGAGCTGGGGCGCCCCCTGGTCGCCATCCTCAACACCCACGCCCACGCCGACCACCACGGCGGCAACGCGCAGCTCGTGCGCCGCTTCGGCATCCCCGTGTACGCGCCTGCCGTGGAAGAAGCCGTCATCCGCGAGCCCCGCTTCGAGCCCATCTACCTCTTCGGCGGCGCGCTGCCCGTGACGGGGCTGGCCAACAAGTTCCTGCAGGCGGAGCCCTCGCCCGTGGACCACGTCGTCCGTCCCGGCGAGACGGTCGTCATCGACGGGCGCGAGCTGGCGCTGGTGGACCTCGCCGGGCACAGCATGGCCCAGGCCGGCGTGGGCGTCGGCCTGGGCACACCGGAGGGCGTCCTGTTCGCGGCGGACTCGTTCTTTGGAAGCGAGCCGCTGGCCAAGCACGGCGTCCCCTACCTGGTGGATGCGCGGGGGATGCGGGACAGCCTGGGGCGGTTGCCGGCCATCGAAGCCGCCTGGTTCGTCCCCGGCCACGGCGACCCGGTGGACGACGCGCACGCGCCCGTGTTCGCCGAGAACGTGGCCGCGCTGGACCGCGCCTTCGCCTGGCTGGACGAGCGGGTCGCGCGCGAGCCCGCATCCACCGAAACGCTGCTGGTGGAGTTCGCGGGCGCGCTGGGGATGCGGCTGGACAACCCGTCGTCGTGGGTGCTCAACCGCGCCACTCTCCTCGGCTTCCTCGCGGCCATGGAGCGCGGCGGCGCTCTCGGGGTGGTGATGGAAGAGGGCCGCTGGTTGTGGAGTAGAAGTGCCTAGTGCCTAGTGCCTAGTGCCTAGTGCCTAGTGCCTAGTGCCTAGTGCCTAGTAACTGCAGTCACTAGGCACTGGGCACTCGGCACTGGGCACTACTTCAGAAGCTCGACGGAGGCGGCGTCGGCGACGTGCCGCGGGGGCCGCGGAACCACTCCCACGCCTTCAGCGCCAGCCACACCAGCAGCACCAGGGGCAGCACGCGGAAGAGCAGGAACCCGCCGAGCAGCCACGCGATACCCAAGACGGCCAGTGCCACCTTGAGCGCGGCGACGGCAAGGATGATGATGACGGCCCACTTCAGGATGTTTTCGAGGTCGCGATTGGTGCTGGACACGGGTCCCTCCAGGTGGCACGCAGTTGAGTTCCGGCGTTCGTCGGGTGCCCTACGGGGCGGTTCGTCCGCGAGTTTCACAGGTATCGAATTTGAAACGAAATCCCGGGTCCTGAGTGCCAGGGCCTGAGTCACCGCGGTTCGGCGCTCAGGGCCTGCGACTCGGCATTTCTCCTCCCCAGCAGCTATGAGCGATACGGAAGAAGCGCAGCGCGAGTTCATCCGCGCGTGGTACCTGTGGCGCCACACGCCGCTCCCGGTGGACGCGTATCGTTCCAACCGCAGCGTCGCGCCGAGCTTCACGGTGGAGTTCGCGCTGGACCACCTGCGCAGCTACGTGTACGCGCTGGGCTCCGCCTTCATGGAAGAACGCCCGCGCGACTACCCCGCGCTGGTGGCCGACAACCTGGAGCACCTCCACGGCGCCGAGGCGGACCTGGAGAACGGCCCCATCCCCGAGGACGAGCGCGGCCCCTACCGCGAGTACGTCGCCGCCACGCGCACCCTCCTCCACCGCCTCCTCGCCCGCGCCAGCGCGGCGCGGGACTGAACTCGCGGAGACACGGAATGAGCGAGCCCGGCCGCATCCGCATCGGCACGCAGGGGTGGAATTACACGGCCTGGGTGGGCGCCTTCTACCCCAGCGGCACGCGCCCCGCCGACTTCCTGGGGCTGTACGCGCGCGCCTTCGACGTGGTGGAGGTGGACTCCACCTTCTACGCCGTCCCGGCCGCGAAGACGGTGCGCGGGTGGGCCGAGCGTACGCCGGAGGGGTTCACCTTCGCCCTCAAGATGCCGCAGGAGATCACGCACGAACGGCGGCTGCGCGGGGCGGACGACGTGGTTGCGGCGTTCATGGACGCGGCGCGGGAGCTGGGGCCCAAGCTGGGCCCCGTGCTCATCCAACTGGGGCCGGACTTCCTGCCCCCCGAGCTGGACTCGCTGCGCCGCTTCCTCCCCTGCCTGCCGCGTGACGTGCGCTTCGCCGTGGAGGTGCGCAACCACAGGTGGACGCGCCCCGAGGTGCTGGCCGAGCTCCTCTCGCTGCTGGCCGAGCACGAGGCCGCGCTGGCCCTCAGCGACGGCCGCTGGATCCGCCGCGAGACGATGACGGAGCTGGCCGGGCGCCCCACCTCCACCTTTCACTACGTGCGGTGGATGGGCCCCAACCGCGACATCGTGGACTACTCGCGCGTCCTCTTCGACCGCGGCGAGGAGCTGGACACCTGGACGGGCGCCCTCGGCCGCGTGGCCACGAAGGGCATCGACATCTTCGGCTTCTTCAACAACCACTTCTCCGGCCACAGCCCCGCCACCGCCCGCGACATGCAGCGCCGCCTGGGGCAGCGCCCCGTGGACCCTTCCACGCTCGCGGAGCAGACGTCGCTGTTCTGAGGGGCCCTCACCCCCCCGACCCCCCTCTCCCAAACTGCTGGGAGAGGGGGGCGATTTCCACGCGCCGGCACGACGCGCAATGTGGGGGCGCGATTCATCGCGCCTGCCGTTGGCACGCGACCACCACGCAACGAGGGTGGCCGCGCGATTGCGGCCACCCTCGTATTCGTCCGCGACCACCGGCTGCGGATCAGGCGTGTGAGGCAGCGAGGGCGCGGCGGTGCCGGAAGACGAGCCAGGCTGCGCCGCCCAGGCCGATTGCGAGCTGCAGGCCCACCATGACCGTGCGCGACGTGCTCACCTCAGGGTGCGAGATGAACCAATGCACGGCGTTTGCACCTAACATCATGAGAGTCCCGGCCAGCAAGCCGCGCTGAAACGCCCGCGTGTCGTTCATCCCTGTCTCCGGAGGTGAGGAGTCGAGCCGCCCTGCCGCCCCATGCAGCAAAGCAGGTCAAGAGTCACTCTGTGGATCACATCGTACCGACAGGGCCCGGCAAGCACAAGGGAATCGCGTCGCGCCGAGCCGCTGTCCTGATCCGGGGTGCTGAGGCATTCTCCGTGGACTCCCATCCGTTTCTCGCCACGGTGACGCAGACATGAAACGCCTTGCTGCTCTTCTCCTCCCGCTCCTCCTGGCGCTGCCCGCGGCGGCGCAGACGCGCGGGCCGGTTCCGTTCCTGGGCTTCGCGGTGGGCGGGAGCAGCCTGCCCGAGGCGTTCTCCGGGTGCACCAGCGACGCGCGCTCGGCGGGGGAGATCCGCGCCGGATTGTCGTTGGGCAGGGTGGCGGTGGAGGCGCGGGGGGCCGCGTTGCTGGCGGGGTACGCGCAGTGCCTGATCATCCTCTCGGAGGAAGTGCATCTGCCTGGCATCCACCCGGCGGTGGAATACCCGTTCGAGCGCGGCGATGCGCACCTCGCGGCGGAGATGCGCGTGCGCTACGGCCTCCCCCTGGGCCTCCCGCTGGTGGTGGCGGCGGGCGCCGGATGGCTCGCGCCGCAGGACCTCCCGTACCTGGTCGCCTCCGCCGGCATCCGCACGCGCGGACGCGTGCGGGTCGCGCTGGACCTGGACCGCAACTGGTTCCGCGTCCCCTACGACGTGGTGGTCCGCGAGTTCGGAGAGCACGGCGAGCCCGGCCCCGCCCTGTCCACCAACCGGAAGCACGACTGGCGCGCCGGCCTCGGAGCGCGGCTCGGCCTGGAGGTCCCCCTTCGTTGACTCACACAGAGACACAGAGGCACAGAGATTGGTTTTTCTCTGTGCCTCTGTGTCTCTGTGTGACCCCCAGCTTCTTTACTCCCGGATCAGCACCGCCACCGGCTTCGAGAGCCGCACCTCGCGCGAGGTGTCGGACTTGGCCAGCGTCTCCTGGTACCACTCGGGCGGGCGCGACGAGCCGCCGTGCTCCATCAGGATGCGCCCAAGCTCCGCCGCGTCGATGTTGCGCATCCGCACGCACCCGTGCGACGCGGGTCGGCCCAGCGAGCTGGTGAGGCCGGTGCCGTGGATGTAGAAGTCCGGCGCCCGGAAGAAGATCTTGATGCGCCCCATGGGGTTGCCCGGGGAGCCGGGCGGCTCGTACGACTTGCCGCGCGCCCACCCGGACGGCGGGGGCCGCCAGCTCGGGTTCCAGATCATGTGGCTGATGCGGAACTGTCCCTTGGGCGTCGGATAGTTCTCCGCGCCGATGGAGACGGGGAAGCGCCGCACCATCCGCTGGCCGTCCATCAGGTACAGCGTGCGGTCCGACAGGTCGACCGTCACGCTGAGGGCCTCGCGCTTGTCCAACCGTTGGGACACCGCCGACTCCATGGTGGAGACGATCAGCCCCGTGTCGCGCGGCGCGGTGCGCTGCCCTTCCGCCATCCCCGGCATCACGGCCAGCCCCAGCGCCACGCCCCAAAACCAACCAGATACTCGCATATGCCTTTGCCACGTAACGAATTGGATTCCTGCCGACACCCCAGTCCCTGAGGCCAATATCATGCCACGAGGTGCTGCTGGATCGTCTCTGCTGCACGACGCGGCCGCCCGGCGTGACCAGGGGGTGTGAGGAAAGTCCCCGCACGGTTCAGGGATTCTCCTGCTGCGCGCGCCGGTGCGCGAAGCTACCGTGCGGATGTCCCGCGCACCGCACGGCGGGGCAACCCCGCAACGGGAGTCCACTCATGAACGCCCTCAGGCAGCGCTCGCCGCTGCTTCCCTTCGCGCTCCTCGCCGCGGCCGTGTACGCCGCGGAGATCGTGGCCGCTCAGCACATCGCCGGCTCGCCGGCGCCCGGAGTGCTGGCGGCCGCCGTCGTTTTAGACCTCGCCGTGGCCCTGCCGGCCGCGTACTGGTGGTTCTTTCTGCGCGGGCGCGGCGCGACCCTGCGCGTGGTGCCCGTGATCGCGCTGAGCCTGGCCGGCGCGTGGGCCGTGCTCCCGCCCGGGCACCGCGGCATCATCGACTCGGCGCGCTTCCTCCTGGTCCCGCTGGAGGTGGCGGCGGTGGGCCTGGTGCTGCGCGGCATCGTGCGCTCCCTCTCGCGCGGCGGCGACATGGTGGAGCGGATCGGGGAGGCGGCACGCGCGGCGCTCCCGCACCGCGCGGCGGCGGACGCGGTGGCGTACGAGATCACCCTCTTCTACCTGGCGCTCCTCTCCTGGCGCGCCCGCCCGCACGTGCCCGCGGGCGCCGCCGCGTTCAGCACGCACCGGCGCAGCGGGTACGCCGGACTGGTGCTGGCGGTGGTGATCATGAGCGCGGTGGAGGGCACCATCGTGCACCTGCTGGCCGCGCGCTGGAGCGTCACGGCGGCGTGGATCCTGACCGCGCTCAGCATCTACGGCGTTGTGTGGATGCTGGGCGACCTGCAGGCCATCCGCCTGCGCCCCACGCTGGTGCAGGACGATGCGCTGCACGTGCGCGTGGGGCTGCGCTGGGACGTGCGCCTCCGCTGGGCGGACATCGAGGCGGTGGAGCCGCGCGGCGCGGCGCCCTTCCCGCGTCGCGCCCCGGGCCACCTCCGCGCCACGCCCCTGGGCGAGCCCAACGTCGTGGTCACGCTCCGCCACCCCGTGCGCGTGCGCGGTCCGTACGGGATCTCACGCCCCGTCACGCGGCTCGGGGTCGCGGTGGACGAGCAGGCCTCCTTTCTGTCCCACGTGGAGAGGCACAGAGAAGGGTGAGCCCCTTCAGGACACGAGCCACACCACGCTGCGCGCCACCCAGAGAAGGCCCGCGAGGAGGAGCGGCAGCAGCGTCAGGCCGACCGAGAAGATCAGCCCCTGGCGGAACAGGATCGGCCCCAGGTCCGGCGCGTTTCGCCCCCAGAGTCGGCGGGCGAGGAGCTCGGCCTGCCAGCCGAAGGTGTAGCACAGGTTCGCCATGATCGCGTAGGCCGCCACGGGGCCCAGCACCTCCGGAAAGGGCATGGGCGACGAGAACGGCGGGAGCGCGAAGAAGAACGACATTCCCGCGAGCGTCACCAGCCCCGCGGCGCCCACCGCCTTGTTGAACACCAGGCGGCGCGACTCCCACCAGCGCACCGTGGAAAGCGGGGTGCGGCGGTAATCGGGAGGCGGGTACAGGACGTTGGCCAGACTGGACATGTTGATCACCTCACTCAGAGATCGTGTGGGGACGACAGCCACGCTGGATACGGTAGATGTTTTCAGCCGTGTCGTCAAGTACTTTGCATTGCAGAGTTGATGCCAGCGCAGCGCCACAGAGGGGTTAAGCTGCGGCGGAGCGGATGGCCCCGTCGAGATCCGCCCAGAGGTCGTCGGCGTCCTCGATGCCGACGCTGAGCCGCAGGAGCGAAGGGGGAAGGTGTCCCTGTCCCGCGATGGCGGCGCGGCGTTCCATGGTGGATTCCACGCCTCCCAGGCTGGTGGCGTGGCGGATGAGCCTCACGTTCCGGCAAACCGCGTCCGCCAGCTCGGCCCCGCCATCGACGTCGAAGGAGATGATGGTGCCGAAGCCCCTGAGCACGCGCCTGGCGACCGCGTGCGTCGGGTGGGAGGGCAGGCCCGGAAAGCGGACGCGGGCGACGCGCGGGTGCGCTTCGAGCCGCTCCGCGAGCAGGGTGGCGGTCTGCTGGGCGCGTTCCAGGCGCAGGGCCAGAGTCCTCGCGCCGCGGACGGCCAGGAAGGCTTCCAGCGTTCCGGGTGTGGCGCCGGTCAGCTCGCGGGACTTGAGGAGAGCGTGCCACAGGGCATCGTCCCCCGTCGTGGCGACCCCTGCCAGCAGGTCGGAGTGGCCGCCGATGAACTTGGTGGCCGACTGCATGGACACGGTGGCGCCGAGGTCGAGCGGCCGCTGGTTGAGCGGCGTGGCGAAGGTGTTGTCCACCGCCACGATCGTCCCCGGCTTGCGGGGCGCCGCGCAGACGGCCTCCAGGTCCGCCACGGTGAGCAGCGGGTTGGAGGGCGATTCGAGCCAGACCAGGTCGGCGGCGCCGCAGGCGCGGATCCAGGCGGCCGTATCGTCCACCGCCACCCGCTGCACGGTCCAGCGCCCCTTTTCCGCGCCCGCCGCCACCAGCCCCGCGACGCCCTGGTAGCAATCGTCCGGCAGCGCCACGACGGCGCCGGCCTGGAGCTGGTCGAACACCGCGGCAATGGCGGCCATCCCCGAGGCGAACGCCACCGCCCTCCCCAGCTCCAGCCCGCCGACCACTTCCTCGAGTGCTTCCCAGGTCGGCGTGCCCTCGTCGCGCGAGTAGTCGCGCCCGGCGCCGATGATGAAGTTGGACGCGGGGACCAGCGGCACGTTCAGCGGAGCGCCGGGCTCCGACGGGCGCCCCGCCGAGACGAGCCACGATTCCGGTTTGATTCCAAACGGGTGCTTGTCCATGCTTTCGAATACCTCCCGGGGAGGGGCGCCGTTCATCGCGCCCGCGCTTTCCGCCGTTCCGTCACGTCCGGGACCACCGGGCGCAACACGCCGAATGGGCCGATGGCACGGGCGCGATGAACCGCGCCTTTACCTCCGATCTGCGTCCACGGCCGGGTCCAGGACGCGGAAGGTGGCTCTGAGGCCCCCCACCATCACGTCGAAGGCGCCGGGCTCCAGGGTAGGGCGGCCGTCGCGGGCGATGAAGCGCAGGTCGTCGGTGGAGAGGCGAAAGGTGACGGTGCGCGAGGCGCCGGGCTGCAGGCCCACCTTGTGGAAGGCGCGCAGGCGGCGGACGGGCGGGGTGACGGAGGCGTAGTGCTGGCGCGTGTAGAGGAGTACCGTCTCCTGGCCGGCGCGGGCCCCGGTGTTGGTGACGGTGACCTCCACCGTCAGGGAATCGCCGGGGGCGACCTCGCCGGAGGCGCGCAGGGCGGAGTAGGCGAAGGTGGTGTAGCTGAGGCCGTGGCCGAACTCCCACTGGGGGTTGAAGGCCGTGGCGCGGCGGTCCATCCCCGGGCCCAGCGTTTCCGTGAGCACGTGGTCGTACGTGAGCAGGTGATTGGGGTGGCGCGGGTAGGTGAAGGGGAGCTTGCCGCCCGGGTTGTGGTCGCCGAACAGGACGTCGGCGATGGCGTCGCCGCCGTGCATCCCCGGCCAGTACGCCATCACCACGCCGCACGCGCGGTCCGCCACGCGGCTGATGATGCGCGGGCGGCCCTCCACCAGCACCAGGACGACGGGGGTGCCGGTGGCCTGGATCGCCTCCACCAGGCGAAGCTGCGGCTCGGGAAGGGTGAGGTCGCCGATGTCGCCCACCCACTCGGCGTACGCGTCTTCGCCGATGGCGACCACCGCCACGTCCGCGTCGGCGGCGGCGCGGGCGGCGGCGGCGATGTCGATGGGGTCCGTGAAGCGCGAGCCACCTACGTAGCGCACGTCGCTGCCGCGGCGCAGCATGGCCTGCAGCAGCGTGGGCGAACCCGGCGGGAAGAGCGACGCGTCGGTGCCCTGCCAGCTGTGCGTCCAGCCGCCGTTGAGGGCGGTGAGCGAGTTGGCGGCGGGGCCGGTCACCAGGACGCGCGCGTCCTTTTTCAGCGGCAGCACGCCGTCGTTCTGGAGCAGGGTGATGGACTCGCGCGCCGCCTGCCTCGCCGCGCCCGCCGCCTCTTCCGTGGCGAAGCGCGCGCGCAGGGCGGGATCGGGAAGGGGTGAATCGAACAGCCCCAGCTCTTCCTTGAGCGCGAGGATGCGGCGCACCGACGCGTCCACGCGGCTCTCCGGGATGGTGCCCTCGCGCACCAGCGCCAGCAGGTGGTCCGCGAAGCCGAAGTCGTGCGGGGTCATGCTCATGTCGATCCCCGCCTCCACCGCCATGCGCACGGCGTCCCTGTGCGTGGCCGCCACCCGGTGACGCGTGTGGAGGAAGATGACGTCCTCCCAGTCGGTCACCACCACTCCGCCGAAGCCCAGCTCGCCGCGCAGCACGTCCGTCAGCCAGTAGCGGCTGGCGTGCAGCGGCTCGCCGTCGATCTCCCCCGAGTTGACCATCACCGCGCGCGCCCCGGCCCGCACCGCGGCGGCGAAGGGCGGGAGGACGTGCTCGCGGACGCCCCGCGGCGTGAGGTCGGCGGGGGTGCGGTCGCGGCCGGTGCGCGGCACGCCGTAGCCCAGGTAGTGCTTCAGCGTGGCGGCCACGCGGCCGTCGCGCTGCATCCCCATCACCATCTCGCGCCCCAGCAGCGACGCCACCAGCGGGTCCTCGCCGAACGTCTCGTAGAAGCGCGCCCAGAGCGGCTGGCGCCCCACGTCCAGCACGGGCGCGAAGTTCCAGGGAAGGGCGGAGGCGATGGCCTCGTCGCCCGTGACCTCGCCGGCGCGCCGGGCCAGCGCGGGGTCGAAGGTGGCCGCCATCCCCAGGTTGTGGGGGAAGATCGTGCCGCCGCGCGTGTAGTTGGCCCCGTGCACGAAGTCGATGCCGTACAGCACGGGGATCCGCAGCCGCGTGCGGTTCACGGCCACGTCCTGGATCTCGCCGATCAGTGCGTGCCAACCCTCCAGCGTCAGCGACCCGCCCACCACGTTGAGCAGCGACCCCACGTGCCGGTCCACCAGCGCCTCGCGCAGCTTCGCCGAATCCAGGCGCACGCTGTCGCGCGCGGGCCCGCCCCTGGCCGCCACGGCCGCCAGGGTGAGCTGGGTCATCTGCCCCACCTTCTCCTCCAAGGTCATCCGCGCCAGCAGCGAATCCACCCGCGTCTGGGCGGAAGCCGAGCCCGCGAGCGCCACCCCCAGCAGAGCCACGATGTACCTCATCCTTACTCCATAAGCCACAGAGGCACAGAGAAGACCCAATCTCTGTGCCTCTGTGTCTCTGTGTGAGCCCCCTTATCGAACCTTGACCCCGTTCGGATCCAGCACTTCCACCGTGCCCAGGTTCAGCGCCCGGATGGGCGCCTCGATCTTGGACAGGTCGCCGGCCACCACGATGGTGAGCGCGTCCGGCGTCAGCCGCGTCCGGGCGATGCGCGCGACGTCGGCCGGGGTGACGGCGGAGAAGCGCTCGCGGTACGTGTTGTAGTAGTCCAGCGGCTGCCCGTTCTGCAGGAGCTGCTGGATGCGGTCGGCCAGGCCCTGCACCGTCTGGATGGAGCTGGGGAAGCTCCCCACCACGTTGGCGGCGGCGGCGCGCAGCTCATCCGCCGGCACCGGCTCGGTGGCGATGCGGCGGTACTGGCTCACGATCTCCGCCACGGCCGAGTCGGTGGCGTTGGTGCGCGCCGAAGTGGCCATCATGAAGGTGCCCGAGAGGGGGCGCGCGATCAGGTCGCTCCCCGCGCCGTACGTCCAGCCGTGCCGCTCGCGCAGGCTCATCATCAGGCGCGACCGGAAGCCGCCCCCCAGCACCTGCGAGAGCGCGGTGTACGGGATCAGGTCCGGATCGCTGGCCGTGACCGCCGCGTGGCCCACGCGGATCCCGGACTGCACCGAGCCCGGGCGGTCCACCAGGATGATGCGCGTGGCGTTCACCGGGCGCAGCGCGGGGCGCGGCAGCGAGGCCGCCGTGCCGCCCGCGACGTTCCACGAGCCGAAGGCCCGCTCGGCCATGCGGCGCGCCTCGTCCTGCGTCACGTCGCCCACCAGGAGCAGCGTGGTGTTGGCGGGGGAATACATGCGCTGGTGGTACGCCACGGCGTCGCCGCGCGTGATGCGGGGCAGCGACGCGGCCGTGCCGGCCACGGGGCGCGAGTACCCGGTGGCGGAGTCGAACAGGGCGCGGTTGTGCGCCAGCCCGGCCAGCCCTTCCACCGTGGAGTTGAGGCGCACCGCGCCGGCCACCATCTGGCCGCGCACGCGCAGCAGCTCGCTTTCCGTGAAGGCGGGCGAGGTCACCGTGGTCGCCGCCAGCTCCAGCGCGTCGCCGAAGGTGCTCTTGGGCGCCGTGACGTTGGCGGTGGCGAACTCGAAGCCCGCGCCGGTGCCGAACGACGCGCCCAGCGCCTCCATGCGCTCGGCGATCTGCGGGCCGGTCAGGGTGCGCGTGCCCTCGCGCAGCACCTGCGCCGTCAGCGAGGCCAGCCCGTTCTTCTCGGCCGGCTCGTACATGCTGCCGGCGCCGACCAGCACGCGGCCCGTGACGATGGGAAGCGTGTGCTTCTCCACCACCACCACGCGCACCCCATTGGGCAGGCGGAACTCGCGCGCCGGCGGGATGGTGAAGGGGCGGAGCTGCCCCGGCGCCGGCGGCTGCTCGGTGGGCTGCTGCGCCGCGGCCGGCAGCGCGATCAGAGCGCCCGCGAGCGCCGGGAGGAGGAAGCGGCGGTTCATCGGTTCACCTGCATGGCAGTGGGGGCGGGGCGGGGCTTGGGAACGAACACCAGCGTGGCGCGGTTGTTGGCGCCCATCCGCTCGCGGATCAGCGCCTGCACCTGCGCGGGGGTCACGTTCTGGATGGCCTGCAGGCGGGTGTTGATCCAGTTGGGGTTGCGGTAGAACGTGTAGCCCTCGGCCAGCACGTCCGCCCGCCCGCCGAAGCCGCCCATCGTCTGCAGCCCGTTGATGATGGAGAAGCGCAGGTTGGCCTTCACGCGGTCCAGCGCCGCCGGGGTGATGGCGGCGGCCATGCGGTCGAGCTCGGCCGTGAGCGCGGCCTCCAGCGAGTCCGGGCGCGCGCCGGGCTTGCCGGTGGCCGTCACCACCATCAGGTCCGCGCCGTCCACGAAGCCGAAGTTGAAGGCCCCGGCGCCGGTGGCCACCTGCTGCCCGCGCACCAGCGACTGGAAGAGCGGCCCCGTGCGGGAGCTGATGGCCGCCGCCAGCACCTGCACCGCGTTGCCCTGCGGCCCGCGCGCGTTGGGCATGCGGAAGCCCACGTACACGGCCGGGGCCGGCGCGTTGGCGTCCTCGATCACCTCGCGCGAGCCCTGGCCGATGACGGCGGGAAGGGTCATGCTGCGCAGCGGGGGCGGCGCGGGCCCGCGGCGGATGTCGCCGAAGTGCTTGCGCACCATCCCCTTCACCTGGGCCACGTCGATGTCGCCCGCCACCACCAGCACCGCGTTGTTGGGCGCGTAGTAGGTGCGGAAGAAGTTGGTCACGTCGGCCGGGGTGGCGGCGGAAAGGTCCGCCATGGAGCCGATCACCGAGTGGTGGTACGGGTGCCCGGCCGGGAACACCCTGCCCAGCATCCGCTCCTGCCACACGCCGTACGGCTGGTTGTCCACGCCCTGCCGGCGCTCGTTCTTCACCACCTCGCGCTGGTTCTCCAGCTTCTCCGGCGTCAGCGTCTCGGTGAGGGTGCCCATGCGGTCGCTCTCCAGCCAGAGCGCCAGCTCCACCTGGTTGCTGGGCACCGTCTCGAAGTAGTTGGTGCGGTCCGTGTTGGTGGTGCCGTTGATGTCCGAGCCGGCGCGCGCCCCGGCGTCCTCCAGCAGGGCGAAGTGCTTGCCGTCCGGCACGTTGCGGCTCCCCTTGAACATCATGTGCTCGAAGAGGTGCGCGAAGCCGGTGCGGCCGGGCGCCTCGTGCTTGCTCCCCACGTTGTACCACACCGCCACCGCCGCCACGGGGGCCGAGCGGTCCACGTGGTAGATCACCTTGAGCCCGTTGGGAAGGGTCTCTTCCGTGTAGCTGATGCGGATGGCCTCGCCGGCCGGCGCGCGCTGCGCGCCCTGCGCCACGGCCACGGCGGGCGCCAGGGCGAGCAGGGGGACTGCCAACAGGATGGGCTTCATGTTTCCTCGTGCGGATGACGGGAACAGGTGGGAGGACCCCCACCCGCGCGGCGGGTGCTGCGGATGCCGAGCCGCGGCACGGCGGCGCGCGAGCTGTCCACTCTACTCGCGCGGGCGGAAAATGGCAACAAGCGTTTGGGGCGCGGGGGTTGCGGCGCGGCGGGCGGGCGCGGAGGTTGGGTGCGGCTCCCCGTCCCAGACCCTTTTGCCCGCTCTCTCATGCCCCACTTCTTCGGTACCCACGCCATCGACAACGGCGGCATCCACATGGCCGCGCTGCGCGCCGGGAGCGCGGGGGCCCGTGCGCTGCAGGTCTTCACGGCCCCGCCGCGCTTCTACGGCGAGCGGGCGGGGATGAAGCCGGAAAAGGCCAAGCGCTTCCACGAGGCGCTGGCCGAGGCCGGGATCGAGCCGCGGCACGTGGTGGTGCACGGCGCGTACGTGCTGGGCGTCGCCACGCCGGACGAGGCGAAGTGGGTCCGCGCCAGCGCGGGGCTGACGAAGGAGCTGGAGCGCTCCACCGCGCTGGGGGTGGGCGCCATCTGCTTCCACCCCGGCTCCGCCAGCGACGGCGACACGGCGGCCGCCGCGAAGCGCGTGGCTCGGGCCATCAGCGCCGCGCTCCGAGCCGTGGAGGGGTCCACGCGGGTGCTGGTGGAGAACACGGCGGGCGCCGGCAAGACGCTGGGACGCACCGCCGCCGAGGTGGCCGACATCCTGCGCCACGTCCCGGACGAGCTGCGCGAGCGCACGGGGTACGGGCTGGACACCTGCCACCTGTTCGCGTCCGGCTACGCGCTCAACGAGTCCAGGAAGAAGGTGGGCGAGATCCTGGACGAGTGGGAGGATGCCACCGGCGAGCACCCGGGCTTCATCCACCTCAACGACAGCGAGGGCGCGCTGGGGAGCAACAAGGACCGCCACGTGCTCATCGGCGACGGGCAGATCGGCGCCGACGGGTTCAGGTGGCTCCTCGCGGACCCGCGCAGCCGGGGCATCCCGCTGATCCTGGAGACGCCGCAGGAGAACCCCGAGGTGGCGGATGACGACCCCTCCGCCGACCCGTGGGACACGCGCATGATCGAGCTGCTGAACGGGATGGCCAGGTGAATGCCTCACACAGAGGCACAGAGACACAGAGAGAAGCTTGTGAATAGAGTGTGGATGGTGGCGCCGCTGCTGGGTGCGTGCGTGCCGCCGGTGCCCTCCGGCGCCGCGCAGGCCGGCGAGGGCGGCGTGCAGGCGGTGTTCGAGGGGATCAACGCGCACCGTCAGCGCAGGGGGTGCGCGCCGCTGGTGTGGAGCGACGCGGCGGCGCGGGCGGCGCGGCTTCACAGCGCGGACATGGCGCGGCGGGGCTACTTCAGCCACACCTCGCCCGAGGGCACGCAGGCGTGGGACCGCGCCCGCGCGCAGGGGATCGCGTACTCGCGCGCGGCCGAGAACATCGCCATGACGCAGGGCGGCGCGCGCGACGCCGTGCGCCTGTGGGTCGGCAGCCCGGGGCACCGGGCCAACATCGAGAACTGCGCCCTCACCCACACCGGCGTGGGCGTGGCCGGGGCGTACTGGACGCAGCTCTTCTTCACCCCCGCGGCACGGTGAACGACGACCTCCGCGCGCGCCGCGCCCACCGGCGGCGCTTCCTGGAGCGCCTGTACGAGGCCTCCGAGCAGGGCGACAGCGAGTACCTGGACGGCTACGAGCTGGCTGGCGAGCTGGGCCTCTCGCGCCAGGACGCCGAGCGCTTCGTGCGCTACCACCTGGACCACGGCTTCGTGGTGACCACGGGCCGCCACGGCCTCACGGTGCGCATCACCGCGCAGGGGATCGACCACGTGGAGCGGGGCACCGAATGATCCACGTCCCCCTCCGCGACGCGGACCGCTACGCCGCCCTCCTCCCCGGCATGGACGCGGCGCTGGCCTGGCTGCGCGCCTTCGACCCCGCCCTCCCCGACGGGCGCCACCCGGTGGATGGCGAGCGGGTGTTCGCGCTGGTCTCGTCGTACGCCACGGGCCCGTCCACCGAGAAGCGCTTCGAGGCCCACCGCCGCCACGCCGACGTGCAGTGGATCGCCTCCGGCGCCGAGCGCATCCTCCACCTCCCCGCCGAGGGCCTGGCCGTCGCCGAGCCGTACAGCGAGGAGACCGACGTCCTCTTCTTCGAGGAGCCGAAGGTGAGCAGCTCGCTGTTGATGAGCCCCGGCGACGCCGCGGTCTTCCTCCCCGGCGACGCGCACAAGCCCGGGTGCATGGCCGGCGCCCGCCACGGCGTACGCAAGGTGGTGGTCAAGATCCGGCTTTAGGCCTCACACAGAGACACAGAGGCACAGAGGTAAATTCACCTCTGTGCCTCTGTGTCTCTGCGTTATTCCATTCGCTCGGTCACCGCTTCCAGGTAGGCGTCAGGGTCCATCTCGTGGGCTTGCGCCAGCTTTTTCAGCGCCTCCTCGCCCGGAACGAAGCCATGCTCTATGCGCCTCAGGTGGCGCGCGGTGATTCCCCTGATCTCTCGTTGCAGCAGCCCTCGCTCCGTGCGGAAGGCGCGGACGGCCGCGCCGAACGCCTTGTCCTCCGTCGTCTTACGGACCATCGCCTCCGCCCTGACACGCGGGTCCGCGGCCTCAAAGACGTCGTCCATCGTCAGGTGGACGTCGGCGCCGGGCCAGTGCAGGAACATTCCATCAGGATCGACATCGAACCCGTTTCGCTCTTCAGGCCGGATTCGCGACAGGGCCGGGTACGCCGCGAAGGGGATCTCGAAAGACTTCAGAGCACAGTTCCGCACGACGAGGTGGTCCCCCATGGCCGTCGCGTTTGCGACAACGCGCGCTTGGATGCCCCGTTTCCATGCCCAAACGAAGCGCATGGGAACGCTGTCGCCGTGATGGACCAGCAGGTTTCGCAGGAGCCTGAGCTTCGCGCGTTCGAAGATGTACGGGAGCCACTCCGCCTCGACATCCGAGTCCACGAGGAGGGCGCGAAGCCGGTTGGCTTTGTTCGCGGCGGATACGAGATGCGTGACCTCGTGCAGATGAGTGGCCCGCGTGAAGACGGCCAGCCTGGGCGCGTGCGATGCCTCCTCCACCGAATCCGCGCCCAAAAAGCGCACACGGTCATCGGCCCCGCCCATCCCCCGGAAATCGGCGCCCGCATCGCGCCCGACCAGCACCGTGAGCTCGTGATCTGAATCGAAAGCCATGATTATCGCCTGCGCTCGGGACACACCTTGCGATTGAACTCGGCGAGCAGGTGCCGCTTGTGGCGCATCACCATCTCGTAAAGTGCTTCCTGATCGGTCCTGGAGAACGCGCCTCCCATCTGCATCTTGTACTCCCAGCTCAGCCCGCGTTTACGCGTGGTGCGGAGGAAGAAGACGCGAACGACGTATTGGCCCCGCCGCAGCACCTCGAAGTGGTGTGGGTAGTGGTCGGCGGACGGGAAGTAGCACTTCAGCCCCTCGATCTCGAAGGCTTCGACCTCGCCCACACTCGGGTCTCCTCAGAGGACATAGATTCTCATAGCCAGCTAATACAATAATGTCCTCGCCGCGGTTCCACCAGGTACACAGAGGCACAGAGAAGAACTTATCTCTGTGCCTCTGTGTCTCCGTGTGAGCTTATCTGTTCAGTGCAGCAGCGAGCGCGCGTACCAGGCCCGGGTCTTCGGCGCTGACGGGGCCGACGTGCTTCCAGAGGAGCGTACCGTCCGCGCCGATCAGGAAGGTGGTGGGGACGCCGACCGTCGCGAAGGTGGAGGAGACGCGGTCGTCGGGGTCCAGCCAGATGGGGTAGGTGGCGCCGTACCGGCGCAGGAAGGCGCGGATCTCGTCGTCCTGGCCGGGCTCGTCGATGCTGACGCCCACCACCTCCAGCCCGCGGCGCGTCCGGTGGATCTTCTGGAGCGCGGGGATTTCCTGGCGGCAGGGGTGGCACCAGGTGGCCCACACGTTCAGGAGCACGGGGCGGCCGCGCAACGCCTGCAGCGACACGGGCCTGGCGCCCTCCAGCGCGACCGCCGCGAACTCCGGCGCGGGCCTGCCTACGGCCGGCGCTCCGCCGGGGGCCTCTCCGCACGCGGCGAGGATCAACAGGAGGAACAGCGGGGAACGGCTCCGCTTCATCGCGCGTCTCCCAGCGGCATGCGGGCGGTGTGGACGCGCGACGGCTTCTCCGGGGAGATCCAGGCGAAGACGACGGCGTCGCCGTCGCGGGCCATGCGCGGTACGGAGCGCTCGGGAGCGCCGCCGAGCACGCGCGGCTCGCCCAGGGTGCCGGCGCGGGTGACGCGGCGGACGCGGACCTCGGCGGGGCCGCCCTGCGTGCGCTCGATCCAGCTCACCAGCGCGCCGCCGTCCACGATCTCCACGTCGGCGTGGCCGGCGGGGGTGCCGCCATCCACGCGGACGGGGGCGCTCCAGGTGGCTCCCGCGTCGTCCGAAAAGGCGACGTGCACGCGGGCCGTGTCGCGCGCGGCGGTGAACCACGCGATCACCACGCGCCGTCCGTCGGCCGAGAGGGCGGGGCCGTTGACGGGGCAGGCCGGGATCTTCCAGCCGTCGGCGTGCACGGGGCGCGGCTCCGTCCAGCGGCCGCCGGCGTGGCGCGTGAAGTAGATGTCGCGGATCTCGTCCGCCGTGCGGTCGCGGTAGGCCACCAGCGGGCCGTCGGGGGTGGCCGTCATGGCCGTCTGGCAGCAGTCGCAGGCGCGGCCGTCCAGGGGCGTTTCGGGCGCCATCCCGCCGTCCGCGCCCACGAGGGTGGACATGACGGCGGTCTCGGCGGCGGGGTCGCCCTCCTCGCGGCCGGCGTACTTGCGGCCGTCCAGCCACGCCACGCCCACCGAGTCGCCCCCCGCCGCCCACAGCGACACGAAGCCGTGCTCCGCCGCCGCGCCGTCGCGGTGCGGGACCACGGCGGGGCTCCACGTGCGGCCCTCGTCACGCGAGCGGACGAGGCGCACCTCGTAGGCGTACTTCTCCTTGCCGTTCTTCTGCAGCCAGTGCGCGGCCAGCCCGCCGTCGCCCAGCGGGAGGATGGAGGGGAAGTCCGCCCAGTTCACGAACCACCCGCGCCCCTCGGCCACGGTGCGCGGCTCCGACCAGCGCCCGTCCTGGAGCAGGGCGTAGCGCAGCGCGTGCGCCGAATCCGGCCGAGGCTCGGTCCACGACAGGTACACGCGCCCGTCCGGGCCGGTGGCGAGATTGGGCGCGGTGCTCCCGGGCGCGGCCGGAGCCGCGATCTCCACCGGCCGCGCGGGCGCCGCGCCCTTGTCACCGCCGCCGCATGCGGCCAGCGCCAGCGCGAGGACGGGGATGCATCGGATCTTCATCGTACGTCCAGGTTCGGGAACAAGACGGGCCTCACACAGAGGCACAGAGGCGCGGAGAGGAACTAGGCCGGCACGTCGCGCGAAACGTCGAAGGCACGGAACGAAGCGCCCACGGCCCAGGTGAGCGGCAGGCAGCCGAGGGTGAGCACCCCTGCCGCCGCCAGTACCGCCGCGATGGCCGATTCGTTCGTGAGCCAGTGGGCCGCCATGGCCGTGAGCGCCGCCAGCCCGCCCAGCACGCCGAGCACCAGGAGCTTGGCGAAGAGGATCAGCATCCCCTTGCCCACGAACTGTACGTTCTGGGCACCCTCCGTGGAAAGGCGGTAGGGCATCAGGAGGAAGAGCAGGTTGTCCGACGCGACCATCGACCATGCCAGCGGCGGCCCCAGGAGGGCGGGCGCGGCGAGCCACAGGTAGGGCACGGTGTGCGTGCTGGCGGCCACGCTGGCCAGCACCGCCCACTGCGCCGCCACGAACAGGGCGACGGGCGCGAAGATCTGCCCCACCGCCACGGCATAAGGAGCGAGCGGCAGCCCCTTGAGGTACGCCATGCGGTCCAGGTCGCGCCGGAAGTCGAAGCCCACGTTGGGGAGGAGGATGGGGATCAGGACGGAAAAGCCCACCGCCGCCCACACCCCCGCCCGGTCCGGCTCCTCGCCCTGCATCCGCGGCACCAGCACGAAGATGCCCACGTACATCGCCGGCAGCAGCAATGGGAGGAGGAGCGCGCGCGGGTTGCGCAGCATCTCCACCAGCTGGCGGCGCGCCAGGGGTGCGCCGGGGCCCAGCGGCGCCAGGCGCGGCACGCGCAGGCGCAGCTTCCACGGCCGCGACACCCCGGCCGACTCCCCGCTCCGCAGCCGCTCCATGCGCTTGCGGCTGGTGGCAAGCGAGCGCTCCGTGTACGCCACGTCCAGCGCCATCAGCAGCACACCCTGCAGCGCGATCACCCCCAGCGCCGCCGTGCCCCAGAGGAGCGCCGCCCGCGCCGAGCCGGCCGCGAACAGCTCGCCGAAGGGACGGATGGGAAAGGTGGCGATGCGCAGCGGCACCGACTGGATCACCGACTCCAGGATCTCGTGCGCCCGCGCCCCCTCCGGCACCGCCGCGGCCGCGCTCCCCACCGCCGACACGAGCGCCAGCCCGGCCGCCACCCAGAAGCCGCGCCCCACCCATGGCGAGCTCCACGCCGCCAACGCGGCGGTGGCGAGCGCCATCAGCTCGGTGGCGAGGTGCAGGAAGACCATCCCCAGCACCACGGCGGCGACGGCGGCGGCCGGGCTGGGCGCGTAGCGGTGGACGAAGACCGAGGCCCACAGCCCGGAGAGCATCCTCGTCCCCAGCCGCGACACCACGTGGTACGCCAGCAGCTCGCGCCGCGAGAGGGGCGCGGGGAAGAGGAAGTCGATCTCCTGCGGGGTGAAGGCGAGCGCCCGCCCCACCCACGCCTCCAGCAGCAGGAAGACGAGGATGGAGACGGGCACCCACGCGCGCAGGATGGCGGGATCGGGGCGCGGAAACTCGTCGTTGGCGTAGAATGCCAGGAACTGGCTTCCCAGCACGAGCAGAAAGAACCCCGCGACCACCGCCATGCTCAGCGCCCCGCGCAGGCTCCCGGCCCGCCGCGCGAGGAAGCGAACCTTCCCCCACGCGGTCAGGCGGATCAGGAGCCATAGGCCGCTGTTCACGTCGCCACCACGCCGTCGCCCTCGGTGGCGCGGAAGAAGATCTCCTCCAGCGACGCGGCCTCCCCCGGCGCGGCGAAGCGGCCGCGCAGCTCGTCCGTCGTCCCGCGGAAGAGGAGCTGCCCGCGGCGCAGGATGAGGAACGAGGTGCACAGCCCCTCGATCTGCCCCAGCAGGTGCGACGAGAGGACGACGGCGGCGCCGGCCTCCGCGCGGCGGCGCATGGCCGCGTACAGGGTGCGGATGCCGCGCGGGTCCAGCCCCGTGAGCGGCTCGTCGAAGAGGAGGACGGCGGGGTCGTGCAGGAGCCCGCACGCCACCGCCACCTTTTGCCGCATCCCGCGCGACAGCTCGTCCGCCATGCTGTCGCGCCGCTCGGTGAGCTCCAGCTCGTCCAGCAGGGCGGCGGCCCTGGCCTGCCACCCGTCCACGCCGTACACGCGCGCCGCGAACTCCAGGTGCTCCCACACCGTCAGCGAGCCGAAGAGGTGCGGCTCGTCGGGGATCAGCGCCAGGCGGCGCTTGGCGGCCACCGGTTCGCGCGCCACGTCGTGCCCGGCCACGCGCACGCTCCCCCCCGTGGGCGGGTGGATGCCGGCCAGGGCACGCAGCGTGGTGGTCTTCCCCGCCCCGTTGGGCCCCACCAGCCCCACGATCTCCCCGCCCTCCACCGCGAAGCTCACCCCGCGGACGGCCACGCGGTCGCCGTAGGTTTTGCTGAGCTGCTGGACTTCGATCATGAAAGGAGGACGGGGATCGGGAATGGTGGTGGGGCGCCCGGCAATCTGCCACCGTACGCGGGACGCGGCAACGCCGTCCGCCGGTGTTTCCCTGTGCCTCCGTGTCTCCGTGTGAGGCCCGCTTGAAACTCGCCCGGCGGGGGCTGCGTACGGGCATCCAGGGAACCACCCGCACGATCCGCAACCGGAGGACTTCCATGTTCGGGATCATCACGCTGGCCGTCGCCGCCGCGGCGACCTTCTTCGGATACACCCAGTCGCGCCGCTTCGTCCGCAACCGGCTGCGCTTCGTGGACAAGGTGCACAGCGGGGGGATCCCCGCCCTCGCGGGGTTCGCGGCCATGGCCGTGGCGATGCCGGTGACCGCCATCCTGCCGCTGGTGGGGTTCGGGACGGCGCTCCTCTTCGGGATCGGCGTCGGGACGGGTGTGGCGGCCGGGCGCAGCGACATCCGGCACCGCAGGGTCGGGTCGGGCAGCTGAAGCGGAACAGCGGGCTCACGCAGAGGCACGGAGGAGAGCGATCCTCCGTGTCTCCGTGCGTTACCGGTAGGCGATCAGCCGCCCCGCCGTGGCCGCCAGGGACCACAGGACGAGCGACGCCGCCGCCGGCGCCCGGGCGCCGGCACCCCACGGTCCCACGCGTGGGTGGAGGGGTACGCGCGGTGGAAGAGCGCCGCGCTGAGCGCGGCGAGGGCGATCAGCGCCAGCTTGGCGCGGAACGCGGGGTTGGCCGCCGTGGCCACCGCGTCCGACGCGAAGAGGAGCGCGCCCGACGAGGCGGCGACCCCGAAGCCGGCGCGCGCCAGGGGAAGGGTGAGGCGCCCCAGCTCCGACACGGCGATGCCGCGCCCCAGTCCCAGCAGGCGCAGGTCCCACGTCCAGGCCGCCCCCACCAGCAGCCCCAGCCCCAGGATGTGCAGCGTCTCCAGGGCGGGGTACAGCCAGGGCGGCGCCCGTACGGCCGTGGCCGCGGGCGTCGCCTCCAGCCAGGCCAGCCACTCCGTCATCCGCGCCGGATCTGGGCCGTGTCGCTGCCGATCCATTGGGAAGAACCCACCGCCGCCCGGGGTCAGGGTCTGGAGTGGGACATTTCGACCGCCATAAGTGAGACATTACCCCCGCCGCTCACAGGGGGGCTCCCTTAGCAGAGCTTGCCGGCCACGGAATATCACGGTGTTCGCGCCCGATCGTCTGGACATCTTGATCCGGCGAAAAGAAGCCATCTGAGGACGGCGATGCATGGTCGTAGGCAGACGCCGTCCTCCCGCTCCGCGGGCAATACGCGCAGTTCGTCTCGTAGCGTGAAGACGGCGGGGTCGGTCTGACCGGTGTATGAGAGCCGCTCAGAACAGGTGTGGAGCCCAGCGGAGGTATCGCAGGTTCAGGGGGTGCATGACATCCTGCACCCGGTCGAAGCGACCAGCGAGGGTCGCCGCTCTGGGACTCATCCAGGACAGCAGTTCGAGCACCTCGCGCCGGATCTGCTGCGGATTCCATGGCAGTCCGCGTCCGTCGTCGTACGGATAGATCCGCTCATGGTGCATGACGCGGTTGCGCACGATCAGGAGGTGTCGCAGTCGCTTGCGGATCAGCTTGAGGGGCGGACCTGAATTGTGTGGAAAGGCCTTCACCAACAGGGTCGGCCAGAGGACCCCGGGATTCTCACGCGACCCTGAGTACGCTTCATCGAAGAGGAAGACCCAGAAGCTGAACGGCAGCGCGGCGACGAGCCGCCCCGGGGTGCGCAACCTCCGTGCGGCGCTGGCGCGATCTCCGTATCTGCGTCGGAACTGTTTCCGAAGGTCCTTCTTCGCGCCTTCAACGATTCGGGCATGGTCCGGGATCAGCACTGGAGACGTTGCGTCCATCCAGGTAGGGTACTCGTCATACTCGTTTGGCAGATCTGCATCGACCGGATACTGTGCGGTGATCGCTTCATGCACCCGATTCCGGAGCACCACCTCAAGTGCGTGCAGGAGGGGATGCAGGGCCTCGGCGATCGCGGCGTTCAGCAGGTACCGAGCGACTAACTCTTTGTCAGTTTCTTTCGGACTGCTCCTGTACCCTTCAAGGCGGTCACGGGACAGGATGCCTACAGCCTCAAGGTCTGAGCCTTACATAAGGGAACGCTTCGAGGGTATATTTGTTATCGGAGCCCAGGGACCTCTGCCGCAAGGCATCTCCCCGGGACTGCAGGGCCCCTGAGGACGAAAGTCCTGAGGGGCCCTCGCTCGTTTTTCGGAGCGGCACGCGGAAAGTTAGTTTCCGAACCCGCTGCTGCCAACGCCCATCCAGCCCGCGGCTGCCCCTCAGCCCACCGCGCGGGGGGGTCGAAGCCGGTCGGCCAGGCCCCGTCCAGCGTCTTTGCGGATCACGAGGAGCATAGCACCCCCGCCTCGGCGAACCCCAGGACCGTGCAGAGGAGATACGGGAGATCTGACGACCACTGGGTTCTCATGACCTTCCTCCATCATCGCTGCCCCCCCTCGCCTTCGCTGCGGAAAGTGGGTCTCCGGTCCGCGTCAGAGGGCCTTTCCGTGTCTCCGTGCTTTCCCCATGGAAAGGAACAGGAAACGACAAAATGTTGCGCGCGGGGGCGCCCAAGAGTAGACTCGAAGAAGTCCCCGCCGTCCATCCTCCGCCCAGGATCTCCCGTGAGTACAATCTCGTCCGTGGGTCGTGCCTTTTGCGTCCTCGCGCTCCTGCTTGCCTCCGCGGGCGTGGCGCGCGCCCAGAACGGCGTCGTCACGGGCACCGTGACGGACTCCGCCAGCGGCGCGCCGCTGGGCGGGGTGGCGGTGCGCGTGGCCGGCGCGCAGGCCGGCACCACCACCCGCCCCGCCGGCACCTACCGCCTCCCCCTGGCCGCCGGCTCGTACGACCTGGTGGTGAGCCGCGTGGGGTACGCCACCGCGCGCATCCCCGTGCGCGTGTCCGCGGGAGCAACGATCACGCGCGACGTGCGCCTGGCCGCCGCCGCCACCGCGCTGGAGGGGATCGTCGCCGTGGGCACGCGCCGGCCGGACCGCGTGGCGACGGAGACGCCCGTGCCGGTGGACGTGGTGACCGCGGCGGACATCGAGGCGACGGGGCTCACCGAGACCAGCCAGATCATCCAGCGGCTCGCCCCCAGCGTCAACTTCCCGCGCGCCACGGTGGCGGACGGAACGGACCACGTGCGCCCGGCCACGCTGCGCGGGCTGGCGCCGGACCAGGCGCTGGTGCTGGTGAACGGCAAGCGCAGGCACGCCACGGCGCTGGTGAACGTCAACGGCACGGTGGGGCGCGGAAGCACCTCGGTGGACCTCAACGCCATCCCCGCCACCGTCATCGAGCGCATCGAGATCCTGCGCGAGGGGGCCGCGGCGCAGTACGGCTCGGACGCCATCGCGGGCGTCATCAACATCGTCCTCAAGAGCGGCGCCGAGCGCGAGCTGATGACCAGCGTGGGCCGCACCGCCGAGGGCGACGGCGAGGTGGTGCAGGTGGGCGGCAACGCGGGCTTCGAGATGGGCGGCGGGTCGCTGATGGTGGGCGCCGAGTTCCGCGACCGCGGCTTCACCAATCGCAGCCGCCCGGACCCGCGCACGCAGTACTTCGCGGGCGACCCGCGCGAGTCCACCATCGACCGCCTCAACCACCGCCAGGGCGACGCGGACACGCGCGACTACGGCGCCTTCCTCAACGGCGCCTTCCCGCTCCTCCCCGGCGCGGCGGAGCTCTACGCGTTCGGCGGGGTCACGCGGCGCGAGGGCGAGGCGGCGGGCTTCTTCCGCCGCGCCAGCGACGCGCGCACCGTGCGGGCGATCCACCCCAACGGCTTCCTCCCCCTGATCACCTCGGACATCCTGGACGCCTCGGCGGCCCTGGGGGTGCGGGGGACGGTGGCGGGGTTCCGCTACGACCTGAGCGGCGTGTACGGGAGCAACTCGTTCGAGTACGGGGTCAACAACTCCAACAACGTGTCGCTGGGCGCGGCGAGCCCCACCTCGTTCAACGCCGGCACCCTGAAGTTCAACCAGGCCACGGCCAACCTGGATCTGGTGCGCACCTTCGCCATGGCGCGCCTCCCCGAGCCGCTGAGCGTGGCCTTCGGCGCGGAGTACCGCCGCGACGGCTACGGCATCGAAGCGGGCGAGGAGGCTTCGTACGTCAACGGCGGCGTGCGCGTGCTGGACGGCCCCAGCGCCGGCGCCCTCGCGGCGGTAGGCGCGCAGGTGTTCCCCGGCTTCCGCCCCACGGACGCAAAGGACGTCTCGCGCAACAGCGTGGCCGGGTACGTGGACGTGGAGGTCACCCCCGCGCGCCCGCTGCTGGTGACCTTTGCGGCGCGCGCGGAGAACTTCAGCGACTTCGGCTCCACGCTGGACGGGCGCGTGGCGGCGCGGCTGGAGCCGGTGGAAGGGTTCGCCCTGCGCGGGTCGGTGGGCACCGGGTTCCGGGCGCCCTCGCTGCAGCAGCAGTTCTTCTCCAGCACGGCCACCAACTTCATCGGCACCACTCCCTTCGACATCCGCACCTTCCCGGTGGAGAGCGCCGAGGCCAAGGTGCTGGGGGCCGAGCCGCTGCGCCCCGAGGAGTCGGTCAACTACAGCGCGGGGATCGCCTTCACCCCCACCCGTGACCTATCGGTGACGGTGGACGCGTACCAGATCGACATCGACGACCGCATCGTCTTCTCGGAGAACTTCACGGGCGCGCGGGTGCAGGCGCTCTTCCAGGCGGCGGGGCTGGCGGGGGTGACGGGCGGGCGCTTCTTCACCAACGCCATCGACACGCGCACGCGCGGCGTGGACGTGGTGGGGCAGTACGCGTACCGCTTTGGCCGCGCGAGCCAGCTGCGCGTGGTGGCGGGCGCCAACGTGACCGAAACCGAGGTGCTCACCAAGGTGGTGAAGACGCCCGCGGCGCTGGCCGGCTTCGAGGAGACGCTGTTCGGCCGCGTGGAGCGGGGGCGCATCGAGTTCGGCCAGCCGCGCAACAGCGTCAACCTGAACCTCAACTACACGCGCGACCGGCTGGGCGTGAACCTCAACAACCGCCGCTTCGGCGAGGTCTCCGTGTTCGGCGCCATCGACCCGGACACGGCGACCGGCCCCGCGGCGCTGCGCACGCTGGACCAGACCTTCGACGCGAAGTGGATCACGGACCTGGACGTGTCGTTCCGCTTCCGCGGCGGCCTCACGGTGGCCTTGGGCGCCAACAACCTGTTCGACGTGTACCCCGAGGAGAACTTCCAGCGCACCACGGCCGAGCGCTCCGCGGGTGCCCAGGACAACTCCAACACCGGGATCTTCCCCTTCAATGGGATCTCGCCGTTCGGGTTCAACGGGGCGTTCTACTACGTGCGGTTCAACTTCCGGCCCTGAAAACGGCGACCCTCACCCCCCGACCCCCTCTCCCGATAACAGGAGAGGCTGCGCCTCTCGTTATCGAGAGAGGGGGCGATGTCCAGTCATCCAGCCGCAACCAGGCGGTTGGCGGAGCCGCGGCTTCGACGAAAACCAAAGGTCCCGAGCGACACAGAAGATGCGCCCCCCTCTCCCGTTATCGGGAGAGCGGGGGTCGGGGGGGTGAGGGCTCCTTTCAGCACGCTTCAGCGCATGCCCCACACGCGGTCGCAGAGCTTTCCCTACGCCGCTTTCGCGCGGGGCGGCGTAGATTGCCGCGGAGGATAGACCGATCTTTCCCCCTGGCGGAGGGCGCGCGGCATGACGAACGAGATCAGACCGGTCATCATCGCGGGGGGCGGGATCGGGGGGCTGTCGGCGGCGATCGCGCTGCGCAGGGCGGGGTTCGAGGCGCAGGTGTTCGAAAGGGCGCCGGAGCTGCGGGAGGTGGGGGCCGGCATCAGCCTGTGGCCCAACGCCACCCGTCAGCTCCGGCGCCTGGGCGTGCTGCACGAGGTGGTGCGGCGCGGGTTCGCGTTCCGCCGCGGCGCCATCCGCTCGCGCACGGGGCGGGTGCTGATGACGATGGAGTTCGGCGGGGACGATGCGCCCAGCGTGCTGATCCACCGCGCCGCGCTGCACTCGGCGCTCGCGGAGGCGCTCCCCGCGTGGGCGGTCACGACCGGCGCCACCGCCGGGGACTTCGTGGACGCGGGCGACCACGTGCGGGTGAGCTTCGGCGGGGTGGGCGAGGTGGAGGGCGCGGCGCTGGTGGGCGCGGACGGGCTGCGCTCCACGGTGCGGCGCCGCCTGCTGGACGACGGCGAGCCGGTGTACCGCGGCTACCCCGTGTGGCGCGGCGTGGCCGACGACGCGGCCGGGCTCCCCGGCACGGACGAGCTGACGGAGTCGCTGGGGGCGGGGCTCCGCTTCGGGATCGTGCCCATCGGCGGAGGGCGCGTGGCCTGGTGGGCCACCGCGAACGAGCCGGCGGGTGCGGACGACGGCGAGGAGGGGGCGCAGGCGAAGCTGCTCCGCCTCTTCCATTCGTGGCACGCGCCGGTGCCGCAGCTCATCGCGGCGACCCCGGCCGCGGCCATCCTCAAGAACGACGCCTGCGACCGCCCGCCGGCGCGGCGGTGGGGACGCGGGCGGGTGACGCTGCTGGGCGACGCGGCGCATCCCACCACGCCCAACATGGGGCAGGGCGGGTGCATGGCGATCGAAGACGGCGCGGTGCTGGCGAACGCCCTGGTGCGCCACGCGGAGATCCCCGCGGCGTTGCGCGAGTACGAGCGGCGCCGCTTCCGCCGCGTCGCGGGGATCGTGCGGCAGTCGCTCCTTTACGGACAGGTGGCGCAGTGGGAGCGCCCGGCCGCGGTGCGCCTCCGCGACGCCCTCTTCCGCCTCATCCCGGACGCCGTCTCCCGCCGGGCGATGCGCGGGATGTTCGCGTTCGACGTGTAGCTGGCGCGCAGGTTGCGGCGGGTCCCGGCCTTCCGGCGGGCGGTACGACTCACGATCGGGAGGCTGGGATGCGACCCTTTTTCATGCATCGCTTCGAAGAACCGGCGGCCGCGCTGCTGCGCGTGGTGGCGGGGCTGATGTTCATGCAGCACGGCGCGCAGAAGCTGTTCGGCTGGCTCAAGGCCCCCGACGCCCCGCCGGGGACGGTGGAACTGATGTCGCAGATGGGATTGGCGGGGGTGCTGGAGTTCTTTGGCGGGCTGCTGATCGTGCTGGGCCTCTTCACGCGCCCCGTGGCCTTCATCCTCTCGGGCCTGATGGCCGTCGCCTACTTCACGGCCCACGCGCCGCAGGGCCCCGTCCCCATCCTGAACCGCGGCGAGCTGGCGGTCCTCTTCTGCTTCATCTTCCTCTACTTCTCCGCCCGCGGCGGCGGCCGCTACAGCCTGGACCACCTGGTGGCACGCAGAGGCACAGCGCCACGGAGATGAAGTCATCTCTGTGCCTCTGTGCCTCTGTGTGAGCCCGGTTTTCTTCAGACGCGCAGAGCCGTGAGCATCCGCGCGAGGCTCTCGTCGTCGGGCAGGACGAGGAAGGTGCCCCGGATCTCGGGGCCGTCTTCCAGGGTGAAGCGGGTGTTGATGGAGAGCACCGGGTCGCTGCCGGGGCCGCGGGCGGCGGCCTCGCCCACGACGCGCGCGCCGGGGCCGGTGTAGACGCGCGGCGGGGTGGGGAGCAGCACGCCGCCTACGATCTGCGAGAGGGCGTTGAGGTAGGCGGAGGCCAGGATGTTCCCCACCTCCTGCACCGCGGAGCGCTCCAGCACGTTCAGCTCGCCCGCCTCGGAGGGGCGGCCGGTGAGGAGGCCGCTGAGGCGCTTGGCGGCTTCGTGCGTGAACACCAGCAGCGTCTGCCCGGTGAGGTCGCCCACCATGTGCACGTCCACGGCGGCCACTTCGCCGTGCGGGCTTTCCAGCAGCTCGGCGATCCCGTCGCGCCCCTTCACGGCCAGGGCGGGGACGTTGATCATGATGGAGTGGCCGGTCATCTGCGACAGCGCGGTCGCGGCATGTCCCGCGCCGATGTTGGCTACTTCCCGCAGCGCGTCGAGCTGCATGGCGGAGAGCGACGAGGAAGCGGCCATCATCCCACCACCCGCTTCACCGCTTCCAGCACGCGCGAGGGCTGGAACGGCTTCACCACGAAGTCGCGCGCGCCGGCCTGGATGGCTTCCGTCACCAGCGCCTGCTGCCCCATGGCGCTGCACATGAGGATGCGGGCCCCCTCGTGCTCCCTGAGGATCTCGCGCACGGCGTCGATGCCGCCCATCTGGGGCATCACGATGTCCATGGTCACCAGGTCCGGCTTGAGGCGGCGGTAGTGCTCGACGGCCTCCATGCCGTTCTCGGCCTCGCCGACCACCTGGAAGCCCGCACCCGTGAGGATGTCGGCGAGCATGGTCCGCATGAAGATGGCGTCGTCGCAGATAAGAACGGAAGCACTCATGTGTGTTCTTTCGGGGGAAAGGCGGGAGCCCCGCGCCACCTTGCGATGGCGCGGCCGGGCGCGGGTCACGAAGGGAAGGTGTGCCGTGGAATTTGCGCCACGCGGCGCGGCGGCACAAGGGCGCGCCCGCGGAACCGCTGTCTCACACGGAGGCACGGAGACACAGAGAAGGGGGAGATGGTGTCGCCGCTGATACGGAATGGTGGCACACAAATTCCTTAAGGGGGCCGGTTTGGAGTTTTTTACGCAACCCCGTACCTGACTGATGCCGCGCACGCAGCTCGCCAAGCGCCAGGGACTCGCGCTCGCCTCCAGCGGGCTCGTGCTCGCGCTGGCGGTCATCGAGATCCTGAACGCCATCCACTTCACCGAGGTGACGGCGCGCGAGTGGGCCGCGCTCTCCGCGGCCGCCGCCTGCGTGCTGGGGGCGTTGTGGGCGATCCTGGAGCGCGGCGACTTCTGGCGCGCGTGGGACCCCACTTCGTGCGGGTGCCGTCGGTGGCGGTGGTGGTGCTGCTCAGCTTCATGATCGGCGTGGCCCCGGAGGCGCGCACGCTGGTGCTGGGCGTGTGGCCCGTGGTGCTGATCTTCGCGGCGGGGTACCTGGGGTTCGTCTCCGCCGGCCTCCTGAGCCTGCTGATGACGGCCGGGTACCTGGGCGCCGTGTGGGCGTCGGGGATGGGCGGGCTGCGGGTGGAAGTGGAGCTGATGGTGGGGGGCGTGTTCCTGATCACCAGCCTCTACTCGGGGGTCGTGCTCTCGCGGCTGCGGCGGCAGCGGGCGGAGCTGGGGGCGGCCCGCGCGGAGCTCACGCGCCTCGCCCTCACCGACCCGCTCACCGGCCTCGCCAACCGCAGGCACTTCGACGAGGTGCTCGCCTCGGAGATGTCGCGTGCGGAACGGCACGGGGGCACGTTGAGCCTGGCCATCATCGACCTGGACCACTTCAAGGCCTTCAACGACCGCCATGGGCATCCCGCGGGGGACGCCGCGCTGCGGACGGCGGCGTCGCTGCTGCGGACGCGGGTGCGCGGGCACGACACGGTGGCCCGGCTGGGCGGCGAGGAGTTCGCCGTGCTGATGGTGGGCGCCTGCCGCGAGGCCGCCTGCCGCACGGCCGAGCGCATCCGGCAGGCGGTGAGCGAGCAGGGGTCCGGCGGGCCCATGCACGTCACCGTGAGCATCGGCGTGGCCACGGCGCCGGGGGACGGGTCCACGCCGGCGGAGCTGGTGCGGGAGGCGGACCGGGCGCTGTACCGGGCCAAGGCGGCCGGGCGCAACGCGATCGCGGTCGCCGAGAGGGACGTGGCGGCGGCCTGGTGAACCGCGGGGCTCACACAGAGGCACAGAGACACGGAGAGGGGGTATCGGGGGGGAGAAAACCTTTTTTCCGCGCTTCCGATGATCTCACCCGCCTTCTACCGCGCGCTCGCGGACACGGTCGTCATCCTCCACCTCGCGTTCGTCCTGTTCGTGGTGCTGGGCGGAATGGTGGTGCTGCGCTGGCCTAAAATGGCCTGGGCGCACCTGCCGGCGGCGGCGTGGGGGGCGGCAATCGAGTTCGGCGGGTGGGTCTGCCCGCTCACCTACCTGGAAAACCACCTGCGCCTCCTGGGCGGGGGCGAAGCGTACCGGGGCGGGTTCGTGGACCGCTACATCCTCCACATCCTCTACCCGCAGGGCCTCACCCGCGGCACCCAGGTGGTGCTGGGGATCGTGGTGCTGGCCATCAACGGCTACGTGTACGCGCGGCTCGCGGCGCGGCGGCGGGTGCGGCAGGAGCTCGGGCCGGCGGCGTGATCCCGACCCCCGTCGCGAGGGGATAAATCCCCCCGCTGGAAACACGGTAAGCCCGCTGAAGCGGGCTCGCCATCCTGACCCATGCGAGCCTGCTTCAGCGGGCTTCCCGTCGTTCCAGCCGGGCGTTTCAACGCCCGGTTGTGGGGCGCGCGCTCCACCCAGAAATCACCAGATCATGAGGAGCGTGAGGCACAGCGACGGTTCGCTGTGCCTCCGCGCCTCAGCGGTGCTCGAAGCGGAGGCTGAGAAGCTCCACCAGGCCCGCGGCGCCGGCCTCGCGCGCAATCGCCAGCCCGTCGCGGTAGTGCGAGCCGGCGCGGATGGGGTCTTCCGCCTCGTAGGCGATCTCCCCCAGCATCAAGTGGCACTGCACCGCGCGAAGCTGGTCGCTCGCGCGGGTGAAGGCGCGCACCGCGTCGGCCAGGCGGTGACGCGCCTCGTTGCGCACCCCGCGCGCGTGGTGGGCCAGCGCCAGCGCGAGCCCTCCCAGCGCGGCCCGGTGGTCGTCGCGCGACCGCCGCCCCGTCTTGAGCGCGGCCTCGGCCGAGCCCTGCGCCGCCGCCAGCTCGTTGCGCGCCACCAGCGCCACGGCGCGGTTCGCCTGCACCAGCAGCAGGGTCCATTCGTCCGGCTCGCCCGCGTGCAGCTCCGCCTCTGCCTCGGCGAAGCGCACCAGCGCCTCGTCCGCGTCGCCGAGCAGGGCGGCGATCACCCCCAGGTTCACCTCGGCGCGGGGGCGCTCGGCGCCGCCCGCCTCGAGCGCCTGCCGGGCCGCGGCCTCCGCGTCGTCCAGCATCCCGGCGTGGATGCGCGCCGCCGCGGACTCGTTGAGCGCCGCGCCCAGCATCCCCGGCAGCCGCAGCCGCCGCGCCAGCTCGGCCCCCTCGCGCGACAGCGTGTCCGCGCGGGGCCACGCCATCCGCCCCCGCGCCGCCCCCGCGGACGCGAGCACGTGCTCCACCGCTCCCGCCGCGTCACTCGCGTCGGCAGCGGGGGATGTAAAGGGGCGCGCCGCGGGCACGTAGCCCCCCGGCAATATCTCGTCGAGCAGTGTGGTGGTGATCAACTCTCTGTGTCTCTGTGCCTCTGTGTGAGCCCGCCGTTCAGACCGACAGCCCGCCCGTTTCCGCCGGGGTGGAGTCGGGGGATACGCAGGGGAAGGAGATGGCGAACACGGTGCCGTCCGTGGGATCGAACTCGGCCCAGGCGCGCCCTCCCACCGACTCGATGGTCTCGCGCACGATGGCCAGCCCCAGGCCGGTGCCCTCCTCGCCCGTCACCGTGCCCTCGTGGGCGCGGAAGAAGCGGCGGAACAGGTCCGCGCGCGACTCCTCCGGCACTCCCAGCCCGTTGTCGCGCACGCGCACCACCACCTCGCAGTCGTCGCCCTCTTTGACCGTGCCCTCCACGCGCACCCAGTGGTCGGGCTTGCCCGGGTCGCGGTACTTGATGGCGTTGGACACGTAGTTGGTGAGGCACAGCTCCACGGCGGCGGCGGGCACCTCCACGCGCGGCAGGCTGTCGGTCAGCTCGATGCGCACCCGCCGCGCCTCGGCGAAGTCGCGGAGCTGGCGCGCCACCTCGGCAGCGGCGTCGTACAGGAGGACGTTGCGCGCGGACTGCTGCGACCCGTCCGTCTCCACGCGCGACAGCTCCAGCAGGTCCTCCAGCACGCTCTGCATCCCGTCCGCGTTGCGGGCGATGATGTCGGTGAACTTTTCCCGCTGCCCGGCGTCCCCGCCCACCCACTCCTCGCGCAGCATCTCGTTGGCCCCGCGCACGGTGTTGATGCGGTTCTTCATCTCGTGCGTGAGGGAGCGGTTGAAGGCGCGCAGCCGGTCTTCGCGCTCGCGCACGCGGGCCTCGGCCAGGGCGAGGAAGTGGTTGGTGGTGTACTGCTGGATCACCGCCACGGCGCGGAACACCCGGTGCGAGCAGGCCAGCAGCTCGGTGGGGGAGCAGCCGGGGCCCATCCGCTCGGCCGTATCGCTGAGGTGGTCGAAGAGGATCCCGCCCAGGATCTCGTACTCCTTGAGGATCTGGTGCGCTTCGAAGCCCTGCGCGTGGCGGAGGGCGCCCAGCTCCATCGCCTTGGCCACCACGGGGACGTCGGCGGTGATCTCGGCGGCGCTGTTCTCCAGGTAGTCCGCGATGCCGTCCACCAGCAGGGGGACGTGGTTCAGCAGCTCTTCCGAGGGAAAGACGTGCGTGGGATGTAGCGCCACGCGGTCCGCGATGCGCTCCAGCCAGCGGCCCACGAGCTCCTCGCGCGCGTCGCGGACACTGTGGGCCATCGCCTGCGCAACGGGTTCGTCGGCGAAGATCATCGCTCTGGGCGGAACGGGAAAGCACGTGCAGCCCCCAGCCGGGGACAAGCCCGATTCGTCAGCGCAAGCGCCGTTCCGGTGGGAAGAAACCGCATGGGTCACACAGAGACACAGAGGCACAGAGGTAGGTTCTCCTCTGTGCCTCTGTGTCTCTGTGTGAGCTTATTGAAGGGGAGTGACATGCCCGCGGAGCCACTCGACCAGCTGGTCTTCGCTCCGCCCGCCTGACGCGACTTCGGTCATCAGCACGACGACTTCCTCTTCCGGAGCGTCGACCTCGAAGCCGTTCAGGCCGAGGAAGACGTACATCGCCATGAACCCGACTCGCTTGTTCCCATCGACGAAGCCGTGGTTCTTTGTGAGGCCGAAGCCGTACGCTGCGGCGAGAGTCGCCAGATCCGACTCCTGCGAGTAGCCCCAGCGGTTCTGCGGCCGCGCGAGAGCGGAGTCGATCAGCCCCTCGTCACGCACCCCGTACCCCCCGCCGTGCTGACGGATCTGCTGATGGTGGATGGACTCGATCATCCGCCTCGACAGCCAGACAGGTTCAGCCACGCCCGAATGCTAGTTCGCCAGCTCGCGGAGCGCGTTCCGGTACTTCCGCGCGCCACGGTCGTAGATCTCCATCGCCCGGTCGAAGTCCGGATCGTACGGAGTGAGTTTCACGCCGTCGTCGGTATCCACGATGCAGAGAGAGTCCCCCTCGCGCATCTGGAGCCTCTCGATCACTTCTTTGGGGAGGGTCACCCCGAGGGAGCCACCCATCTTCCGCAGCGTAGTCTTCTTCGTCATACCGAGCCTTTGCGCAGCGAGTTATACAGAAATATAACTCGCCGCGCTTCCGGGGACCAGGCGTGTTACTCCACGATGTCGCGGGCGCGGTCGATGAGGCGGCGGGCGCCGCGCTGGACGCCGGAGAGGCCGCCGCGCACGCGGTCCGTGAAGCCGCCGCCGTCGTCCTGGTGCAGGGAGTGCCAGCGGGGGCGGCCGGGCTCGGAGATGCGCTCGAGCACCTCTTCCACCTCCACCTCGCGGTCGTGGTCCAGGCCCGCGTAGTGCACCGCCAGGTCGGCCTGGGCGATGATTCCCACCAGGCGCCCCTCGCCGTCCACGATGGGGACGCGGCGCACCCGCTCGCGGCGCATCACGTCCATCACCTGGCGCACGGAGGCGTTGCGGTTCACGGTGGCCACGTTGGGCGTCATGCACTCGGCCACCGTGGCCGAGCCGCCGAGGCCCCTCGCCATGCCGCGCACCACCAGGTCGCGGTCGGTCACCACGCCGCGCACGCGCCGCACCTCCGGGTCGTCCACCACGGGGAGGATGCCGACGTCCAGCTCCGCCATCAGCGTGGCGACCTCGGCGAGGGTGGTGTGGGGGGTGACGGCCTCCGGGTTCTCGGTCATGATGTCGCGGGCGCGCTCGTTGCCGCCGGTGCGGTTGCCGGGGGCGGGGGCGCCCCACTGGCGGCCCTGCGTGCCGCCGGGCTGGTTGCCGCGTCCCTCCTCGCCCTGCGCGGCGCCCGTCACCCAGCCGGAGTTGGTGCCGTACTCGCCGCCCCGCCCGTAGCCCAGGCCGCGGTCGGCGGGGCCGCCCTGGCCGTAGACCGGCGGGCGCCCGCGGCCGCCGGGGTTCTCGCTGCTGTTGAAATCTTTTCCATACCGAGCCATGGTCGCCTCCGTCCGTGCGGTTTCGAATCGATTCGTCGCACCGGGGGCGCCCGGCAAGTTGTGCACCGGTGCGCGCGTCACGCCGCCGTCATACCTTGCCGCCACACCCCATCCATCCCCGCATCTCCCCGGCCCATGACGAGCGACCCCATGGAACCACCGGCCCGTTTCCGCGACGCGCTGGGCGGCGCGACGGGGCGCGGGGTGCGCGTGGCGGTGATCGACACGGGGTGGGACCGCTCCCTGGCCGACCCGCGCGTCCTCCCCGGCGCCGGCTTCGTGAGTCCCGACGGCGACTTCTCGCTCGCGGCCAGCGACGACGACCACGACCGGCTGGGCCACGGCACCGCCTGCGCCAGCCTGGTCCTCCGCCTGGCGCCCGGGGCGGAGATCGTGCCCATCCGCGTCTTCGGCGGGCGGCTGGAGACGTCGGCGGAGGTGCTGGTGGCGGCGGTGGAGTGGGCGGCGGACCAGGCGCTCCCCCTGGTGAGCCTCAGCCTGGGAACCCGGCTGGAGAGCGCCCGCGCCCCCCTCCTCGCCGCGTGCGAGCGGGCGGTGCGGGCCGGTGCCACCCTGGTCGCCACCGCCCCGAACCGCGCCGCGCCGCCCTACCCCGCTGCCTTCCCCCAGGTGATCGGCGTGGACGCGGACCGCTTCCCCTCCCCCTGGCACTTCCGCTACCGCCCGGCCGACGCCATCGAGTGCACGGCGTCGGGCCACGAACAGCGCCTCCCCTGGCTGCGCGGGCGCGAGGAGGTGAAGTCCGGCTCCTCCTTCGCGACGCCGCACATCACGGGCATCATCGCCCTGATCCTGGAGCGGCACCCCGGCGCACCGCCCGCCCGCATCCGCGAGATCCTGGCGCGGCTCGCGTTACGGTAACGGCAGTCTCAACTGGAGACACGGTTACACGTAGAGGAAAGCGTAAGTTGTGACGCGTGGGCCGCTTGACGAACGGGGGCGGCTCGCATACCGTTCACATCCGCGCGACTCCCTACCCCTCCGCGCGCGCACGAGCCTCCCGGCCCGGAAGCATCCCCAATGTTCTCGCATTCCGCACGCGTCCGCGCGGCCGCCATGGCCGTGCTCGCCCTGGCTTCGTTTCCGCGATCCGCGCACGCGGACCCGCTCTTCGACGCGCCCCTCTTCAACCGCCCCTTCTACATCGGCGCCTACCTGGGCGACACCGACACCCGCGGCGAGGCCGTGGAGTCGGGGATCGGACGCTTCGCCCGCATGGTGGGGAAGCGTCCCGCGTTCGTGAAGACCTTCCACGACCTGGACGTGGACTTTTCCGACCGGGGGTGGGGCGGGCAGCTCGTGCGCCGCACGGTGGCCGCGGGCTCCACGCCGTACCTGGCGCTGGACCTGCGCTTCCGCGGCGCCCCCGCGCGCGGGCTGCTGGACGCCATCAACGCCGGCCGCGCGGACGCGCAGCTCGCGCGGATGGCGCGCGGGCTGGCCGGGGTGCGCGGCACGGTGCTGATGGCGCCGGGGTGGGAGATGAACGGGCGCTGGGACTACGCCTGGCAGGGCATCTACAACGGCGAAGCCGCCGCGCCGGCCAGGTACGTGGCCGCCTTCCGCCGCATCGTCACCATCTTCCGGCGCGAGGGCGCGCACAACGTGAAGTGGGTGTTCAGCCCCAACGTGGGCAACCCGCTGGCGCGCCGCTCGGCGGGCCCGTCGCACTGGAACTGGTACGGCCACTACTACCCGGGCGACGCGTTCGTGGACTACCTGGGGCCGCACGGCTACAACGGCCCGTCCGTGTGGGGCGGCGCCTACCAGACCTTCGCCACGGTGTTCAACGGCCGCGACTCGGACAACATCCTCTCCGACCTGGAAGCCCGCTACCCGCGCAAGCAGATCATCATCGGCGAGTTCGCTTCGCAGGAGGCGCGCGGCTTCGACAAGGGCGCGTGGATCAACGAAGCGTTCGCCACCCTCCGCCAGCACCGCAACGTGATCGGCGCGATCTGGTTCCACACCCGCAAGGAAGCCGACTGGCGCATCGACTCCAGCCGCGCCTCCGTGGAAGCCTTCCGCACCGTGATGCGCGACCCCAACGTGCGCGACTCGTTCCGGTAAACAGCCGGGCTCACACAGAGACACAGAGGCACAGAGAACAAGTTCTTCTCTGTGCCTCTGTGTCTCTGTGTGAGCCCGGCCCTGATATTGCGAGCACGCCCCGTCTGAAACCCGACCTCGGACCCGGCATGCTCAACGCATTCAGAAAGATCCTCCGCCCCACCCTCCGGCAGCAGCTGGAGGATGGCGTGCGCGAAGCCCTCCGGCGCTACGCGGACCGCCGCACGGCGCCCGACCTGCGCGTGTACGTATCCACCGACCTGGTGCCCGGCGGCGTCAGCGAGGGGATGTGGGCGCGCGACGAGGCGGACCACCTCCGCCGCTTCTCCGCCCAGTGGGCGCAGGACAACGGGATCGCCCGCGCGGGGCTGCGCGTGGAGGTGGTGCTGCTCGACACGAAGCGCGAGTTCGCCTTCGTGAAGCCGCTGGGGCTGGAGCAGCCGGCACCCGAGCCCGCACCCGCCCCCCGCCCGGCCGCCCCGCGCGGCCCGGACCGCGCCATGGTGGCCGCGCCCCCGCCCCCCGCCTCCGCCCACCCCGCGGGCGGCGCCGTGCTGGAGGTGGTCGCGTCCGAGACGGTCCGAGACCCCATCCAGGTGCAGGGCGAGCTGGTGGTGGGACGCAAGAACGAGCCGGGGGTCTTCGCCCTGGGGGACCGCTACATGAGCGGCCGCCACGCCCGCTTCGCCCAGCGCGGCGGGCAGGTGACGGTGACCGACCTGGACTCCAAGAACCGCACCTTCGTCAACGACACCCCGCTGGTGCCGCACCAGGAGCAGCCGCTGGCCCCGGGCGACACCATCCGCATGGGGAACACCGTTCTCCGCCTCGCCCGCTCAGGCTGACCCGTGCTGGACACTCTGCTCAACCTGGGGCTGCGCGCCCTGTACCTCCTCTTCGGCGTGGGCGCCTTCCTGGCGATCCTGCGCTGGAGCGTCACGGCCGTGCGCGAGAAGCGCGAGCGCTGGGCCGTGTTCCTGGCGTTCGGGATGCTGCTGCTGGCCGGTGTGTACGCCGCCGGGCACGCGCTGATCCTGGCCAACCGCGAGTACATCGAGGAGGGGCGCGAGCGCTACGCCCGCTTCGGCGATCCGCGCGCCTCCGAGATCAACCGCGGCGACCTGCGCGGGTGGCTCCTGGACTGCACGGGGAAGGACGAGAACGCGCTGGCCCGGTACGGGATGCGCGACGGCGAGGTGCAGCGCGTGTACCCGCTGGGGGAGGCCGGCGCCAACCTGCTGGGCGGCGGGGCGGACGCGGACCAGCGCGACTACACCATCGAGCGCATCTTCGCGGAGCGGCTGCGCGCCCCCAAGAACTTCCGCGAGCGCACCGAGCTGCACGCGGCCGGGGAGGACATGCAGCTCACCCTGTGCGCGGACGCCACGCGCCAGGCGTACTCGCTGCTCAGGACCTCCGGTTTCCCCGGCGTGGTGGTGATGCAGGACGTGAAGACGGGGGCCATCGTGGCCTACACCTCCACCGGCACGGCCGAGCAGGCGCCGCTGGGGATCAAGCGCTACACGCTCCCGGGGTCCGTCTTCAAGCTGGCCCTTTCCGCGCTCTGGTGGGACAGCGGGATGGGGGACCGGTGGATGCCGTGCCCCGAGTACATCCAGGTGGGGAACCGCAAGATCCGCAACTTCGAGAGCAAGGCATACCCGCCGATGGAGATCCCGCGGCGGATGCTGGTGGTGTCGTGCAACACGCAGGCGATCGCCATGGCGTTCCAGATGCGCCAGCAGCTGGGCGAGGAGGCCTTCGCGGACGCCTACCGCCGCTACGGCTTCATCCCCTACTCCGGCGACGCGCCGGCGGAGAAGGCGGCGGAGTTCTGGAACACGTCGTCGGACCGGTGGGCCAGGCGGATGACGCCGCCGCCCAACCGCGTGCTCTTCCGCACCAAGTTCAACCCGTTCGACTGGGCGCAGATGGCCATCGGGCAGGGGCCGGTGGACGTGACCCCGATCGCGGTGTCGCGCTTCATCCAGGCCATCGGCAACAACGGGGTGATGCTGCCGCCGACCTTTGAGCAGGAGCGCCTGGCGGAGCGTCCCGAGGGGCGCGAGATCATGAAACCGGCCACCACGCGCAAGCTGCAGGAAGCCATGCTCCAGGTGGTGGACACGGGGACGGCCGTGAGCGTGAAGCCGGTGCTGAGCAACCTCACCTGGGACCTGGGGGGGAAGACGGGGACGGTGGACATCCGCCGCGGCCAGCGGCCGGACGGGTGGTTCGCCGGGCTGATCCACGGGCCGGACGGGCAGCCGCGCTACACCATGGTGGTGTACCTGCAGCAGGCCGGGCAGGGCGGGCGCGCCCCCGCCGCCGTGGCCGCCGCCATGACGCGGTGGATGGCGATGCGCGAAGACGGGCAGGGGGCCATCCGTCCGCCCCGCATGGCCGCGCGGGGGGGCCGCTGATGGCGCTCCGCGACCTCCTCCGCCGCGGCGCGCGCTCGGACGAGCCGCGCGGGCCCGTGGGCGTGCAGATCGGCCTCAAGACGCACAACCGCCCTTCGGCCGAGCGCAGCGGGCGCGTGATCCCCGGCCTGCTCTGGTGGGGGCTGCTGCTGGGCGTGGTGTTCTACGTGCTGGCCCACCTTTCCATCGCCATGGACGTGTGGCCGGTGCACGGCACCTCGATGGGGGCGGGGGCCACCTTCGTGCGCGACATGGCCGCGCTGGGCGCGTGGCTCCTCCTGCTGGTGGTGCTCCGCAAGATCGGCTACCGGGGGAGCTGGCCGGTGGTGGTGCTCCCCATCATCATCTTCTGCATGGCGCGGCCCTCCGTCTTCCAGACCTTCACCGACCCGTCGTACCAGGCGCCGGCGGGGCGGAAGGCGGAGGCCAACGACCTCAAGGCCACGCGCTCGCGCCTTTCCACCATCGAGCGCGCGTACTCGCCGGAGCGCAAGCAGGCCGTCTTCCAGGGGCCGCCGCCCCCCCTTCCCGATCCGTTCGCCCGGGCGATGGAGGGGCAGACGCGGGGGCCGCTGATCCCGCGCATCCTCACCTACCTCCCCGTCTTCACGGCGCCGCTGGCGCTGCTGGTGGGGTACCTGCTGGCGCGGCGGGGCTGGCTGCTGCGGTGGGTGCGCGACCGGCGATTGTGGTTCTTCGCCCCGGCCATGATCCTGTTCTTCGGCCTGGCCTTCGCGCCCGGGGCGCGCACCACGGGGAAGGTGTTCGGCACGACGCCGTGGGAGCTGCTCCTTCCGCTCTTTATCGGGGTGTGGGCGGCCACGCTGGCGGACGACGCGTACAACCTGGGGCAGATCGGGCAGGCGTTCAGGCCCCAGCGCGTGCTGCGGCTGGTGCTGTACGGCGCCATCCCGCTGATCCCCTTCCTCATCATCCACGAGCTGGGCCTGTCGGTGGTGATGGCGGGGAGCATGGCGGCGATGCTGCTGGTGGGGACGCGGCGCGGGTGGTGGGCGGGGCTGATGCTGGGCGTGTGGGCGCTGCTGGTGTTCGCGGCGTTCAGCACGGACCCACGCTCCATCCAGCGCCTGAACCTGGCGTACCAGCCGTACCAGGACCTGGAGTCGCTCCCGGAGCAGCAGGCGCAGCGCTGGGGCGAGCGGGCCAACTTCCAGATCAAGCTGTTCGACGCCAACATCCTGGAGGGCGGGCTGCTGGGCGAGGGCGCCGGCCGCGGCCACCCGGAAACGGCGCCCAACGCGGCGGACGACGGCTACATCACCACCATCGCGGCGCACTGGGGATTGGCGGGGGCGGTGGCGCTGGTGCTCGTGTACACCTATTTCATCATGCAGATGCTGGGCGTGGCCGTGCGCGAGCCGGGGGCGTTCGAGCGCACCATGGTGACGGGGCTGGCGCTGCTGATCGGCATCCCCTTCTGGCTGGCGACGCTGGGCGGGATCCGGGTGATCCCGCTGACGGGCGTGGTGGCGGCCTTCGCGGCGCACGGCGGCTCCAAGCTGCTGGCCGCGGCCATCGGCGTGGGGATCATCGCGGGGATCAGCCACCGCAGAACCGAGGAGGAACGTCTGGAGCACGCACTCGCCTCGCCCGTGGAGGGCGGTGAAACCGCGGCGACGGGGGTCCGCATCGTATGACCGCAAACTCCACTGGGCTCGTGAAGATGCACGGCCTGCTCTTCGACGTGGCCGGGATCAGCGCGCAGGGCCCGCGCTCGGAGAACCAGGACGCCTTTTCGGTGGATGCCTTCGCGGGCACCGGGCTGGTGGCCGTGGCGGACGGGATGGGCGGCGAACGCGCCGGGCGCATGGCGGCCGACACGGCGCTGCGCGCGGTGGCCGAGCAGGCCCCCATCCAGTCGCTGGACGCGGCCCGCTACGCCGTGCGCGCGGCCGACGAAGCCGTGGCCCGCGCCGCGCTGGAGGCCCCCGACGACCGGCACGGGATGGGGTGCGCCCTGGCCATCGCCTCGCTCACCCGCGACCGCAGCCACGGGCTGGGGTGGGTGTGCGCCAACGCGGGCGACGTGCGCGTGCTCTCGCGCTCGCCCGACGGCACGGTGCGGCTGGAGACGCGCGACCACACCCCCGCCTACGCGCGCTGGGAGGCGGGGGAGATCGCGCTGGACGAGATCCCGGACTCGCCGGGCGCCAACAAGCTGCAGCGCGCCGTGGGCCGCGGCGCCGAGGCGGACGCCGCCTGGGTGCCCGTGCGGCCGGGGTGGACGTACCTCCTGGTCTCGGACGGGATCACCAAGGCCATGCGGCTGGACGAGCTGGGCCAGGCCATGATCGTGGGCGACGCCGCCACCGCGTGCGAGGCGATCGCGCGCAAGGTGGAGGAGCGCGGCCCCGACGACAACTACACCGCGGTCGCCGTGCGCGTGCTCCCCGACGGGGCGGCGCCCGCCATCGACGACTCGCTCACGCAGGAAAGCCCGCGTCCCGCGGCGGCCGTGCCGCTGGCGGCGCGCGCCCCCGCGAGCGGACCCCTCAACCCGCCCGATTCCGTGACCCGATCCCGCACCTCGCCGCTGGCGCCGATCGCCCTGGTGCTGGCGGTGCTGGCCCTGGCGCTCGCCGGCTATTCGCTGATGACGGCCATGACGGCCCGCGACTCCGCCCGCACCGGCACCGCCGGCGTGGCCGACCTGCGCACCCGCGTCGCCACCATGGAGGCGAGCGTGGCCCGTCCCGACTCGGGCTCCGCGCCCGCCGCCGCGCAGACGCCGCCGGCGCAGGCCCCGGCCACCAACCCGGCGGCCCCGCGATGAGCGACGTGACGCCGCGCCCCGCCGCGCCCGAAGAGCCGCTCCTGGACCAGTTGCTGCGCGAGGCCGTTCCCGAGATCAAGCTGGCGCTGGGCGACCTGATCGACCGCGACAACGCGCGCTCCCTTCCGGACCGCTACGCCCGCCTCCTGCCGGAGACGGTGCTGGTGGTGACGCTGCGCCCGGACGCCGCGCGCTCGCTGGCCCCCGTGGCCGCGCAGCTCGAGGCGGAGCTCACCGACTCGTGCATGCGCCACGGCTCCCTTTACGACCGCCCCTACCGCGTGCGGCTGCACGAGGCGGGGGACCCGGGGGCGCCCCTCTTCCGCATCACCAAGGAGGCCGCGGGCGGCCCGTCCGACCAGCCGGGGCTCGTGGCCGGCGTCTCGTCGGAGCCGGAGCCGGCGCTGGGCACGGTATCCGCGCCGCCGCTGGCGCCGCCGGTGCCCCCCATCGAGGTGCGCGGCGACCGCATCGCCCCGCGGCCCCCGTCGGCGCACGGGGAAACCATCGCGGTGCCGCCCGTGCGCGCCACCCGCGCGCCCGTGCTGGACGACCCGGACGCCACCCGCATGGAGGGCCTCGCGCCCCCGCGCGCCCCCGCCGCGCCGGGGTGGGAGCCGGGCCGCTGGGAGCTGGTGGTGGAAGACAGCGACGGCGGCGACGCGGAGGTCTTCCCGATCCCGGCCGCCGAGGCCACGGTGGGCCGGCACACGGACAACCCGGCGCTGCGCAGCGACCTGATGCTGAGCGGCGCCCCGCAGGTGAGCCGCCGCCACCTGGCCCTGCGCTGGGCCCCGCGCGACGGCGAGCCGGGCTTCCAGGTGGCCAACCTGGGCCTCAACGCCCTGTGGCTGGACGACGACGAGATCCCCGGCGCCAACCTCAAGGGCCCCTTCAGCCTGGAAGCCGTCCCCGAGCGCCACGTGCGCTGGGTGGCCGCCGATTCGCGCATGCGCATCGGCGAGAACGGCCCCATGCTGCGCATCCGCCCCGTCGCGGCGGCGGAGCCGGAGGTGGCGGAAGATCCGGACGCGACGCGGTTTGGGTGAGGGGGCTCACCCGGGCGGGCCCTCACCCGGCGGCCTGAGAGCCGCCACCCTCTCCCAGAAACTGCCCTGGGAGAGGGGACTGGTTCGCGGGCGCTTCGGGGCCCTCACCCCCCGACCCCCGCCGGGGCGCTGATCTGGCACCGCGCGGCGGTGGAGCGCGCGGAAGGGGCGGGCGCGATGAACGGCGCCCCTGCGTACGGAGCTGTGGGAATCGCCCCCTTCCCCGGCAGTTTGGGGGAGGGGGTCGGGGGGTGAGGGCCGGCGGCGCGCGCGGGGCCACCATTCCCCATTCTCTTTTTTCGAACGGGCGCAGCGCCCACGATCGCACTCAGGCATAGATGTCAGGCATCGAAGCACTCCTCGCGGGCAGGACGCTGGCGGACCGCTACAGGATCGAGGAAGTCATCGGCCGCGGGGGGATGGGCGCGGTGTACCGGGCCACGGACGAGCGGCTGGGGCGGCCCGTCGCGCTCAAGGTGGTCACGGCCTCGGCGGGCGGCGATCCGGGGGCGCGGGGGCGGATGCGCGCGCGCTTCAGGCACGAGGCCGCGTCCGCGGGGCGGCTGCCGCACCACCCCAACGTGGTGCCCGTCTACGACTACGGCACCGACGCCACGCTGGGGCTGGACTTCATCGTCATGGAGCTGCTGCGCGGCGAAGACCTGGCGTCGCGCCTGGCCCGCAGCGGCCCGCCCGCGCTGGGGACGTCGCTGCGCATCCTGCGCGAGGCGGCGCGGGGGGTGGCCGTGGGGCACCGCGCCGGGCTCATCCACCGCGACGTGAAGCCGGGGAACGTGTTCCTGGCGCAAGGCGACGACGCGCGCGAGATCCAGGTGCGCGTGCTGGACTTCGGCATCGCCAAGGCGGTGGCGGAGGAAGACACCTCCTCCGGCCTGACCCAGGACGGGCGTGCGCCGCTGTCGCCCGCGTACGCGTCGCCCGAGCAGCTCCGGGGCGAGCCGCGACTGACGCCCGCCTCGGACGTGTTCAGCCTGGGGGCGCTGGCCTTCCAGCTCCTCACGGGCCAGCGCCCCTTTACCGAGCAGGACCGCAACCGCTTCGCCGCGGGGATGGAGGTGCCGCTGCCCTCGCTGCGCGCGCGCAACCCCGTGGTGCCGCAGGAGGTGGACGCCCTGGTGGCCCGTGCGCTGGCGGCGAACCCGGCGGAGCGCTTCGAGAACGCGGGAGCCTTCGCGGACGCGCTGGACGCCGCCATCCGCCGCCTTCCCGAGGAAGCGGCGGGCGCGCGCGTCCCGGCCGGCGCGCCCATCCCCCCCGAAGACCGCGTGTACGGCGACGACCGCACCGTGCTGGCCGGCGCCGCGGACGACGACGACCGCACCATGCTGGCGCCGCCGCTCTCCTCGGGGCCCATCCACCCGCGCAACGTGCCGCCCCCGGTCCGCCCGCCGCAGCCCGTGATCCCGCCGCGGCGCGTGCAGGAGCCGGAGCGCGGCGGGGCCGGGCGCGCCATGGCCGTGGGCGCGCTGCTGGTGGTGCTGGGGGGCGGCGGCGTCTTCGCCTACCAGCAGATGAACGCCGACGGCGGCGGGTCCGCGCGCCCCCTGTCCGAGCTCTCGGACTCCGCGCAGGCGGACAGCGCGGGGGGCGATTCCATCGACCCCACGGACGCGCTGGCGCTGAGCCTGGAGGGGCGGCGGGCGATGCAGGCGCGCGACTTCGAGGCGGCGGCGGACTTCTACCGCCGCGCCTCCGAGGCGGCGCCGGAGAACGTCAGCTACCGCGACAACTACGCGTACGCGCTGCTGCAGCTCGGCCGCGGCGAGGAGGCGGAGCGGGTGCTGGTGGAGGCCATCCGCATCAACCCCAACTACGACCTGCTCCACAGCCACCTGGGCGACGCGCTCCTGGCCCGCGGCGACACGGCGGGCGCCATCCAGTCGTTCACCCGCTTCGTGCAGCTCACGCCGGACCGGGCGGCGCAGGGCACGGCCCAGCAGCGGATCCAGGCGCTCACGGCGGCCACGCAGCCCGCGCCCCCGCCGCCGCAGACCTTCGACACCCTGCCGGCCCCCACCCCTCTGCCCCCGGCGCCGGACACGACCAACGCGCCCCGCGACACCATCCGCATGCCGTGATGGAGGAGCGGCGCATGACGGTGCACGGCACGGGGCGGGTGGTCCTCCCCGCCTACGGCCTGGCGGATGCCGAGCACCAGGTGGAAAAGGAGCTGGAGGAAGCGTGGCCCGGCTGCCGCGCCGAGGTGCTGGACGTGGCGCGCACCGACGACCGCGCCCGCATCGTGGAGGAGTTCGCCGTACGCTACAGAGTGCGCGGAACCGTCGCCAAGACCGATGGCCTCCGCTCCCTCCGCGAGCGCTTCTCCGGCACCCGGTTCTCGGGCATCTCCTGGGACGTCATTTAGGATCACACAGAGACACAGAGGCACAGAGAAAAACCCGTCTTTTCTCTGTGCCTCTGTGTCTCTGTGTGAGCCCAATCAGGTGGTGACCGTACCGGACCGGTAGCGCGTCAGCACCTCCACGAACACCTTGGACGAGCGGGCGAAGGCGCCGCGGCGGCGCAGCTCGGTGGGGCTGGCGCCCACGAACTTCTGCGTGACGCGGCGGAGGCCGCTGTCGGAAGAGTAGCCGCAGGCGTGGGCCACGGAGAGCACGGTGCGCCCCGGGTCGTCCAGCAGCTCGGCGGCGAGCAGGATGCGCATCCACGCCAGCAGCTTGCGCGGGGGCGGCAGCTCCGCGCGCTCGCACCAGCGCAGCAGGGTGCGGCGCGAGAGGTGGAGCTGGCGGGCCAGGTCGCGCCCGTGGCCGCCCACGGCCACCACCTCGGCCGCGGCGTCCACGATGGCGCGGGCGCGGCCGGGCGTGTCGGGCGGGAGCACCTGCTCCAGCAGCGCCTTCAGCGGGCGGCCCTGCGACGCGCGGAAGCGGTGCACCAGCGCGTCCGGCGTGTCGTCGTGGGCGATGGAGATCACCTGCACCACGCCCCACTTCCCCAGCGTGCGGAGGTCTTCCACGCGGTCGGCCCGCACCTCCAGCGCGGCGAACACCGGCATGGAGGGGAACTCCACCAGCAGGTTCTTGAGCGCCGGCGCCAGGGCGCGCTGCCCCTGCGCCTCCTCGTACGGGTTCACCACCACCAGCGCCGAGGGCGGAGAGTCGCGTACCGCGTCTTCCAGCGAGGGCCAGTCCGGGACCGACTGGAAGGTGTACTCCTTCCCCGCGACCTTGCGGACGCGCTCGCGAAAACTCTCGTCGCTGTGCAGAACCAGCAGGGGACGTGCGGCGATCTTCATGGGGTCGAGACCGGGTGAGGGGCGAAGTTACGGATCAGCGGGACACCAGCGACGCGTGCAGCGAGCGCGCGAGGTCCGCGGCGAAGGCGTCCGACTCGTCGGGCGCGGCGGCACGGGCGGCGGGCGCCGTGCGCAAGCGGGCCGCGCGCGAGCGGCGGGACGACTCCACCACCGCCTCGGCCGAGAGGAGGACCCGGGCCTCGCCGCGGTCACGCGCGATGCGGGCCGCGCGGTCGGCGGCGCGCTCGGCGCGCTCGAACTCACCCACCTGCTCGGCGCCGTGCGCCAGCTCCAGCAGCACCTGGGCCGCGTTCTCCGTCTGGTCGTTGCGGGCCAGGCCGTCCCACACCTCGTCCCACGCCTGGTCGAAGCGGAGCCGGTCGCCCACGCCGGCGGCGGCGCGCACGATGTTGGCGAGCCCCACCATGCGGTCTTCGTGCCGCTTCAGGTGGGGGAGGAGCGCCTCGAACACGGTGAGCGCGGGCCCGAAGTGCCCCTGCTCCACCCACAGGTAGGCGATGTCGTGCGCCAGAACCGGGAGGCGCGGGTGCTCGGCGCCGTACGCCTCGAACGCGGCGCGGGCCAGCCGCTCCGCCTCGCCCGTGTTGGAGGCCGCGGTCGCGATCACGAACAGGTCGTGCAGCGCGCCGCCCTGGATCTGCCGCAGCGAGTGCCGCCGCGCCGCCCGCAGCGCGCGGATGTGGAAGCGCCGCGCCGCCGGGTAGTTGCCGCGCTGCACGTACAGGTTGCCCAGCCCCGAGAAGGCCAGCGCGTACGAGGTCCAGTCGCCGCTCTGCCGCGCCAGGGCGATGGCGCGGCGGAACCACGTCTCGGCGCGCGCGTACTCGGTGCGCCGCCGCGCGATCCGCCCCACCGCGTACGCCGCCGCCGCGTCGTGCGGCACCGCCGCCGAAGCCGCCTGCGCGAAGGCGATGGAGGTGGCCGAGTGGCCGTTGGCGTCCGCCCAGGCGGCGACGTGCTGGCACGCCATGGCCACCGACTCCGGCCGCGCGGTGCCCGGGGCGCCCACCAGCCTCACCAGCCCGATCAGGGGCGTCTCGAGCTGCACTTCCACCTCGGCCTGGCGCAGCATGGCCAGCAGCGCCGCGTCCGCGCCGGGCACGAACACCTCGCCCCGCTCTTCCGGCGGGAGCGACCCCCACAGGTACACGTCGCGAACCACCTGCCAGAGCAGCGCCCCCAGCGGGTCTTTGAGCTCCTCCAGCACGCCCACGCCTTCGAAGGCTTCACCGCCGTGCGTAATGGCGGGTGGAGTCCGCCACCGTCGGGTGGTGCGGCGAACGGGGGGAGTCATCCGCTTGGATCGCATTGGGTGGCCAGGGGGGGCAGGGCAGGAAAGAATGCCGTCGTGAGGCGGGTGGGCGCCCCATATGCTAACGCCCAAACCCAAGCCACGCCATAGTCTTTCGAGATCTGCCACCCTCGCGCGGTGCAGAATACAACGCTTTCCCCGGCACGGCAAGTCCCAAAGCAATCGCGCAAGACTCTACTCGTGTGTACCGCTCCTTTGCTGCTCCCGCTCGCGGGCCGTGCGGTAACGGTACCCAGGCTTTTGCGCCACGCTATACTGGCGCATACACCTGTAGGCCGCAGCGTACCGGTACTGGACCGCCAGCGTGCGTATCATTTGGCATCCCAATCTGTCGTGTTTGGGATGAAAGGTGAAATGTGAAGTTCGGATCGCGCGCGCTCCCGCAGCCCCAGCCAACGCGCGAATGGCGCCACTTTGGAGAGGGCCGGTGAAGCTGGTTTCCACGCCGCCCCTGGCCCAGACGGACTTACGGCCACATGATTGCGTGACCGCCGCGCAGCCGCCGGAAGGCCGGGGCGGCGGGCCCATCGTGCATCACCATCAACCCCCCGCGTCGGGAGGCTACACGCATGTCTACGCTGGATGTGCCGGGAACGGAGAGCGTGAGGGTGATGGGCGAGGAGACGGCCGCCAGCGCGCGCGTGCTGACCCGTGAGGCACTGGAATTCGTGGCGGCCCTCCACCGCCGCTTCAACCCCGTCCGCGAGGAGCTCCTGCGGGCGCGCGACGCCCGCCAGGCGGAGCTGGACGCGGGCGCCGAGCCCACCTTCCCGCCGGAGACGGCGGAGGTGCGCGAGGGCGACTGGCGCGTGGCCCCCACCCCGCCCGACCTGCAGGACCGGCGCGTGGAGATCACGGGGCCCACCGACGCCAAGATGGTAATCAACGCCCTCAATTCCGGCGCTTCCTGCTTCATGGCCGACTTCGAGGACGCCCTCTCCCCCACGTGGAAGAACGTCGTGGAGGGGCAGGCCAACATGCAGGACGCGGTGCGGCGCACCCTGAGCTTCTCCAGCGGCGACAAGGAGTACCGGCTGGGCGACCGGCTGGCCGTGCTCATCGTGCGGCCGCGCGGGTGGCACCTCCACGAGCGGCACGTGCAGGTGGACGGCCAGGCCGTCTCCGCGTCGCTCTTCGACTTCGGGATGTACTTCTTCCACAACGCCAGGGAGCTGATGGAGCGGGGCTCGGGGCCCTACTTCTACCTCCCCAAGCTGGAGGGGCACCGCGAGGCGCGGCTGTGGAACGACGTCTTCCTGTTCGCCCAGGAGCGGCTGGGCGTGCCGCGTGGGACGATCCGCGCCACGGTGCTGATCGAGACGATCCTGGCCGCGTTCGAGATGGACGAGATCCTGTACGAGCTGCGCGAGCACGCGGCCGGGCTCAACGCGGGGCGGTGGGACTACATCTTCAGCGTGATCAAGAAGTTCAGGGCGCGCGGCGACTTCGTGCTGCCGGACCGGGTGCAGGTGACGATGGCCGTGCCCTTCATGAAGTGCTACGCCGAGCTGCTGGTGAAGACGTGCCACCGCCGCGGCGCGCACGCCATGGGCGGGATGGCGGCCTTCATCCCCAGCCGCCGCGACCCGGAGGTGAACCGCGTGGCCATGGCCAAGGTCACGGAGGACAAGGCGCGCGAGGCCGGGCAGGGCTTCGACGGGACGTGGGTGGCGCACCCGGACCTGGTGCCCATCGCGCGCGCGGAGTTCGACCGGGTGCTGGGCGACCGCCCCAACCAGAAGGACAGGCAGGGCGACGCCAACGTGCGGCCGCGCGACCTGCTGGGCACGGGGGTCGCCGACGGGCGCATCACCGAGGCGGGGGTGAGGCTCAACGTGGGCGTGGCGCTGCAGTACCTGGAGGCGTGGCTGCGCGGCAACGGCGCGGTGGCCATCAACAACCTGATGGAGGATGCCGCCACCGCCGAGATCTCGCGCGCGCAGCTCTGGCAGTGGATCCGCAACCGCTCGCCCCTGGACGACGCCGGCGCCATGACGCCGGACGTGTACACCCGCATCCGCAAGGAGGAGATGGATCGCCTGCGCGCCGCCGGCCTGGACACGCCGGAGCTGGAGAAGGCGTGTCGTCTGCTGAACGAGCTGGTGCTGGGCAACGAGTTCATCCCGTTCCTCACCCTGCCGGCCTACCCGCACCTGGGGTAAACTCATCCAGGGACACGGAGGCACGGAGAAGAACCGGTCTTCGTGCCTCTGTGTCTCCGTGTGAGTTTGCCGTTTGGGGGAGCGGGAGCGTAGCTTCCGGCCCGGCACGACTCACCTGAGGAAGACGATGAACTACGAGACGACTGTGCGGGTGGTGGCCGAGGGCTCCCACCGGCCCCTTCCCGGCCTGCGGGTTTCCCTCTTCGACCACGACCGCTTCTCCAAAGACGACCTGCTCGGCACCGGCACCACGGACGGGGCGGGCGAGTTCCACTTCGAGTACCACACCCGCGACTTCGCCGACCTGGAGGACCGCGTCTCCGGCTCGCTCCCCGACCTGTACTGCGTGGTGTACGCGGCGGACGGCTCCGAGCTTTTCTCCAACCAGCCGCAGGCGCTGGACAACACCCCGCGCCGCGTGATGGTGGTGGAGGTGGGCGCCGACGTGGTCGCGCGGCACGGCCTCGCCGGCTGAACCGTGGCGGACGGACCGTTCCTCTCCGTGATCGTACCGGTCTACAACGAGGCGGAGGCGGTGCGCGCGTCGGTGGAACGGCTGCGCTCGGTGCCCCTGCACATGGAGGTGATCTGCGTGGACGACGCGTCCACCGACGGCTCGGCGCGGGTGCTGGACGAGATGCACCGCGACGGGCTCGTCGACGTGCTCATCCGGCAGCCGCGCAACCAGGGCAAGGGCGCCGCGGTGCGCGCCGGGATCGCGCGGGCGGGCGGCGACGTGCTCGTCATCCACGACGCGGACCTGGAGTACGATCCCTTCGACCTCCCGCGCCTCCTGGAGCCCATCGCCGACGGGCGAGCGGACGCCGTGTTCGGCAGCCGCTTCCTGGGGAGCCCGCGCCGGGTGCTGTACTTCTGGCACCGCGTGGGGAACGGGCTGCTGACCCTGTTCTCCAACATGATGACGGACCTGAACCTCACCGACATGGAGACGTGCTACAAGATGGCGCGCACGGACCTGGTGAGGAGCCTTCCCCTACGCTCCACCCGGTTCGGCATCGAGGTGGAGCTGACGGCGCGCCTGTCCCAGTCGCGCGCCCGCATCTACGAGGTTCCCATCAGCTACGCCGGCCGCACCTACGACGAGGGCAAGAAGATCGGCTGGAAGGACGGCATCGCGGCCATCACCCACATCCTCCGCTACAACCTTTTCCGCGCCGGCACCCCCGTGTACCTGCCGCCCGCCGGCGCCACGCACCCCGCCGCCCACGCTCGCCAGGTGGAATCGCTGCGCCATGACTGACCCCTGTTCCTGCTGATGGCGGGGTGCGGCCTGGCCCATCTGGTCGCGGCCCGGCAGCCCTCGCGACGTTGAGCTGGCCCGAAGGTGCTTGCCCCAGGTCCTGATCCGACAAGATGAAGCGCCGAACCCGTGAGGCCGCAGCCCGGGACGCGTCGGAGCCGATTTGCGCGGAGGGCACGGGGTAATCGACAGCACGCAAACAGAGAGCTTGCGCGACAGCACCAGTGGTCTCACATTCCGGACACATGGCCTCACATACCGGACGTGTGGCCACGCATACGGGCCACCTCGCGCCAGGTCCGAGACGGCTGTGGTGACATCGAGATCTCGTGACCATCCGCAAGTAAAATGCTCTTCACCCCCCTCGACAGCATCCTTTCCTCAGGGGTTCGCGTACGCGTGCTACGCGCGCTCGCCGACGCGCGGCATGCCATGTCCGGACGCGAAGTCGCGCGGCTCGCACGTGCCGGGAGATCAATGACACAGCACGTACTGGGGGAGTTCGCGGAATTGGCGATCGTATTGGCCGAGACGACTCCTGCCCAGCATCTCTACCGCCTCAATGACCAGCATCGGCTTGTGCGCGATGGGATTCTTCCGCTCTTCCGCGCGGAGCGGCAGCGGGTCGCCGACCTTTTCGCGGAGATAAAGCGTATCCTCGCGGAGGACGCCGGAGCAGAGACGGGAGGTGTTCTGACGGCGTACGTATTTGGCAGCGCGGCCCGTGGTGACGATGCCCCGGGCAGCGACCTTGACCTTCTCGTGCTCACCCGGAGCGCGCTGGATGCCGAGGCGGTGCACGACCTTCTCTCCGGTCACGCGCCAGCACTCCGGGCGTGCTTCGGCGTGGCTCTCTCACCTGTGGTGATGGATGCATCCGGGGCGCGTCGGCAGGCCGCGGGCGAGGACAGCTTCCTCCGGAACGCCGTCCGCGATGGGCGCCGGGTGTATGGACAACCCCTCGAGGACCTTCTCCATGGTTAAACGCGGACGTCGCAAGACGGTCGAGCGCCATCAGGCCGCAAAGTACAGGAATGTCGGTTCGGCCCTCCTGCGAAGCGCGCAGGACCTCGAGGAAGTAGCCGCGGAGGATGCGCGATACGGGAACGCGATCGCGGTGATCGCGATCCACGCGGCGATCGCGTACAACGACGCGATCACCATCGCTTATGCGGCCTTCAAGTCCACCGAAGGCGAGCACGAGAAAGCGCCCGATGCACTGATCGCGGCGCTGAAGAATCCGTCGCCGGACAATGTCGACTTGCTCCGGGCCGTCGTCAAAAAGAAAGATACCGTGTCATACCAGGGCGAGTACCAGACCATGGGGGATGCGGCGACCATCCTCCGCCGCGCGGAGCAGTTCTGTGCGTGGGCGGAGGAGATGTATCAGAACCGTCCGCCCGCGTAGCGCTCGCCAGGCGAGTTCCCGTCTGTGTCTCTGTGTGAGTCAAGCCGTTTCAGGGCCGGTAATTGACCGAGAAGTACGCCTGCGGCGCGTGGCGGCCGGGCTCGTCCAGCGGCAGCCCGAGGCCGGCGGTGAAGCGCATGCCCGGGAGGCCCAGCACGTTGCTGAGGCCCGTGGAGATCTCGCCTTCCACGCCGGCGATGCGGTAGCGCTGGCCGTCCGCGGCGGCGCCCCACAGGTAGGGGGTGGCCGCGCCGACGCGGGTGCTCAGGCGCCAGGTGGCCAGCTCACGCCCGGCCACCACCCCAAAGGGCGCAGCGGGCATGGGGATGCGCTGCGCCAGAGAGGCGGCGTCCAGCAGCGGCGAGAGGCTTCCACCCGCCGTGAGCATCTCGAAGGCCGGGGCCCCGCCGCTGACCCGGCCGTACGAACCGTCCGCGCGCAGGTTCAGCATCCCCATCCCCAAACCAATCCCCGCGCTCCCCACGCCGCGCGCCCAGCCCGCCTGGGCCGTGCTCCCGGCCGCGGCATTGAGGCGCAGGCTGCCGGTGACGACGCGGCCGGCGCGGCGGCGTGACGCGGCCACGCCGTACTCCGCGAAGCCCAGCAGCCGGTCGCCGTACCCGCGCAGCGATCCGCCCGAGACGCCGCCCTGCAGACGGTGGCTCGCGCCGCCGCTCCTCCAGGGCGTTTCCGCGAACGCGGTGGCGCCGAAGAAGGCGGGCCTGGCGCGCCCGGCACGCGCCTCCACGTCCACGGGAACCGGCATCCCCACCACGAAGAGCTCGGCGGTGAGGGCCGTGCGCCATCCCCGCCACGACGCGGCCAGCGCGCCGCCCCCGTGCGCCCGCTCGCCCTCCGCGGCCGCCGCGCGGGCCAGGAGCGCGAGGCGCCCCACGGGGTCGACGTTGCTGAGCGCGAAGCCGGCGGACGCGCCCTCCTCGTCCAGCCCCGCGAGGGGGAGGACGCGGGTGATGCGCGGGCCCAGGCCGTACGGGCGCGACGGGGGCACGGGGGAGCGCGGCAGCGTGTCGCGCAGGCCCCCGGGCGCGCGGGGCGCCACGGGAGCCAGCTCGGCGGGGAGCACCACCACCTGCGAGGCGCGCACGCTGTCCGGACGGATGCGGTTCACGTCCAGACCCGCGGCGTGCATGGCGAGGTAGAAGATCTCGCCGTTGCGCGGGTTGGGCTCGGGGGCCATGGCCGCGCCCGTCACCCGCGTCAGGGTGCGGGCGGCGCGGGTGACGGGGTCGAGCACCTCCAGGTTGGCGATCCCGCCGCGCTCGGACACCACCACCATCTCGCGCCCTCCGGGGAGCCACGCCGCGTCGTAGCGGTTGGCGCCGTCGTCCGGATCGGCGGGGGTGCGGGCGCCGGTGGCGGGGTCCACGCGCTCCACCCGCCAGCGCCCCCGCTCCTGCACCGCCACCGCGATGGAGCGCCCATCCGGCGCCCAGCGGGGGCGGTAGAAGACGCGCTCCGGCGCCCCCGCGGCGATCACGGACACGCCCCCGGTGGCGAGGTCCACGCGCACCACGTCGCAGATGCCGGCCTGGCAGCGCACCCCGGCCGCGCTGCGCCCGTCGGGCGCCGGGTCGGCGGCGCGGATGCCGGCGCCGCGCGTCACCCGGCGCAGCCGCTTGCTCTGCCACTCCCAAATGAACAGGTCGGGCCGCGTGGCGCCGCCACCGATGGGCTCCTGGCGCACCAGCAGGATGCGCTTGCCGTCGGGGAGGAAGCGCGGCGCGTCGTGGCCGCTCCCGGCCACGGGAAGGAGCTGCGCGAGCGTGGCCCTGGTGCGCGGGCGCCAGCGCACGTCCGGCACGTCCCGCGGGTCGTCGCGCAGGAGGCGGCGGCGCGCGGCGGCCTCGGCCGAGTCGCCGCGCTCGTCGCGGGTGCGCCACACCACCACGCGCGACTCGGTGCCCGGCCCGCCGCGCAGCACCACCGCCATCCGCTCGCCGTCGGGCGACACGGCGGGGTCGCCGGTGCTCCAGGTGAGGCGCTGCACCGTGTCGCCCGCCACGGGCCCGCCCACCGCCGCGATGCGCCCCCGCGCCTCCAGCGCCCGCGCGGTCACCTCCACGGTGAAGAGCCCGTACAGCTCCTGCGGCGGCCCGCCGTACACCCCCGCGAACGCCTCGGGAAACGAGCGCACCTGCCGCGCGCTCAGCCGCCGCCAGAGGTTGTCCAGGCTTTCCTCGCCGCGCCGCTCCACCAGCCACTCCAGGAAGGCGGAGCCGGCCAGGTACGCCATGCTGGGCCCCTGGAACGCGCTCCACTGGCTGAGTTGCCCGTATGTGGGGAGCCGCCCCTCGAGCGCCCACTGGCGCAGCACCGCGGCGCGCAGGGCGCTGTGCGGCCGCCCGCTCCCGGTGAGGCGCCCCTCCACGTACGTGGCGTATCCCTCGGTCACCCAGCGCGGCACCCGGCGCGCCACCGGCCCCACGCGGATGGGCGACAGGCGCGTGCGCAGCGCCTCGGCGGGGTTGCGCGAGGGGCGGGTGAGGTGGGCGATGTGCGCGAACTCGTGGATGATGAGCTGCTCCCCCGGCCCCCGGTTGTGCCCGATGTTGGAGCGCGGGTCGGGCGGGGTGGGCCACAGGGAGATGGTGGGCTCGTCCAGGTACGAGTACGCGCTCCCGTTGGCCGAGGCCGAGGGATCTTCCACGATGATCCGCACGCGGCGGTCGGGGGCGTACCCCACCACGGCGCGTACGCTGTCGTGCACCGCCTCCAGGCGCGACACCACGTCCAGCGTCCATGCCGCCATCTCGGCCGGGTAGTGGACCTCGAAGTGCTCGGTGCGCACGGTGCGCCAATCCAGCCACGGCCTGGTGAAAAGCTGGGCGTGCCCGGTACGGGCGAAGAGCGCGGCCAGGATCGCGGCCGCGCAGAACAGGATTTGTCGCATGGTTTCAGGAGTCGCGGCGGACTTGCGGCACGTGCCTGGGAGGCACGCGTGAAGGACCCTGGTTCGGGGGCAAAGGTTCCGGCTTCTCTCTCTGTGTCTCTGTGCCTCTGTGTGAGGCTGCCTTACTGCCCCGTCACCATGGGCAGGCGCAGCGAGAAGACGGTGCCCTCCAGGGTGCTCTCCACGCCGATCTCGCCGCCGTGCTCCTGGACGATGCGGCGGCTGATGGCCAGGCCGAGGCCCGTGCCCTCCTCGGCGGGCTTGGTGGTGAAGAAGGGCTCCCAGATGTGCGGAAGGGCGTCGGCGCGGATGGGCGGGCCGTCGTTGAAGAAGCTCACCGCCACCGCCTCCTCCGTCTCGGCGGCGGAGATGCGCAGGGTGCGGCCGCCGTCGCGCAGTGCCTGCTCGGCGTTGATCAGCAGGTTGAGGAAGACCTGCTGGAGCTGCCCCGCGTCGCCGAAGACGGGGAGCGGGCCGTCCGGGAGCTCCAGGGAGGCGCGCACGCCGCCCGTGGTCAGGTGCCGCTCGCGCAGGGCGTAGGTTGCGCGCAGCACCGCGCCCACGTCCACCGTGCCCCGCTCGCGCGGGCGCCGCCGTACAAAGCCCAGCACGTCGCCCACGATGCGGCGGCAGCGCTCCACCGCCTCCAGGATCTCGCGCAGCCCGGCGGCGCTCGCCTCGTCCGGGGCCCGGCGCAGGAGGAGCTGCGCGTGCGCGCCGATCACCGCCAGCGGGTTGTTGATGTCGTGCGCCACCCCGCCCGCCAGCAGCCCCAGGGTGGAGAGCTTGTCGTGCTCGCGCAGGTGGTCTTCCATGCGCCGGTGGTGCTCGGCCAGGCGGCGCATGCGGAGCTGGGCCGCGATGCGCGCGCGGATCTCGGCGCCACGGAAGGGCTTGGTGAGGTAGTCGTTGGCCCCCGCGTCGAACGCCGCGTACACGCTCTCCGGGTCGGTGCGCGCGGTCACCATCAGGATGGGGAGCTCCAGCGCGTCCCACCGCTGGCGGGCGAGGTGGCACACTTCCAGGCCGCTCATCCCCGGGAGCATCCAGTCCAGCAGCACCAGGTCCGGCCGGGCGCCCTCCAGTGACCGGAGGGCGGACGCCCCGTCCACCACCAGCTCCACCTGGTACCCTACCTGCCGCAGCAGCGTGCGCAGCACGTGCCCCGACGCGGCGTCGTCTTCCACGATCAGGATGCGCCCGTGCGGCGCGTCGTGCGGCGGCTCCAGCGGCGATGGGATCATTCGGGAGGAAGTGCGTGAGTGCGTGAGCGCGCTACGACAGCCGGAACCGAGATGGCTGGCGGCGCGCAGAGAGGGCCCTCACCCCCCCAACCCCCGCTCTCCCAATCATGGGAGAGGGGGGCGCATCGTCTGTGTCGGTGTGCCAAGCACCCCATGCGCTACCGCAGTTACCCAAACCGCGGCGTCGAGAGGCCCGGCCGCGGCTGGATGGCTGGAGTGCGCCCCGCCTCCCCCATTCTTGGGGGAGCGGGGGGTCGGGGGGGGGCCTTCCGTCAGCGCGCCGCCAGCCATCTCGTCTCCCGCTGCGGGTACCGCACTCCCGCACTCCGCACTCCCCTCACCCCAGCAGTGGCGCCGGCGCGGCCAGCCGCTCGCGGAGCGCGCCGGCGCCCAGCGCCAGGAGGGGGAGGATGGAGTCCGCGGAGATCTGGCGGCGCTCGGTGGTGAAGATGCGGAACGCGCGCGCCGTGTAGTAGAGCTCGTCGGCCACGCGCGGCAGGTCGATGAGGCCCGAGCGGCCCTCGTCCTCCAGACGCTGCACGGCCCCGTCGCGGCGCAGCAGGAGGAGCTCCAGCCCCAGCATGCGCGGCTTCTCCGGGTAGTCCACGAAGACGCCGCCGTGCGGCAGCTCCAGCTCCTGGGCCAGGCGCAGTTCCAGCGCGTGGCGCAGGGCGGCCTCCTCGTACAGCCACTCCTCGGCGGGGAGGCCGCGCAGCGCCTCGCCGGGGAGCTCCAGCGCCCGCTTGGGGAGGCGCCTGTCGCGCACGCCGGGGATCCACCGCTCCGCCACGCGCCGCGCCGCGGGATCGTCCGACACCCCGGCGCGCACCTCCAGCAGGGCGAGGAGCCGCTCGTCGGCCTGGCCCACCAGCTCGTCGGGCCGCACCACGCCGCCATCCACCGCGTCCTGCACCAGCCGCTTGTAGAGCGCCGTGGCCGCGCGCACCGCGTGGTGCCAGTACACGTTGCGGAACATCTGGTACTTGGCGAAGAGGAGCGACTCCAGCGCCGAAAGCCCCTTCTCGTGCACCCCCACCTGGAGCTGCCCCGTCTCCGGGTCGCGCAGCAGGGTGAGCGCGTGGAGAAGGCGGTCGACGTCCACCTCGCCGTAGGGCACGCCGGTGAAGCGGGCGTCGCGGCGCAGGTACTCGATCTTGTCGAGGTCCAGCGAGCCGGAGACGAGCCCCTGCAGCGGCGAGGCGGAGCGGGCGCGGATCATCGCCTCGATGCGGGCCGGCGCGTCGGGGGCCAGCGCCTCCAGCGCCTCGTGGATGCCCGGAGCGGCCAGGAAGCGCGCGGTGAGCGCCTCGTGGTGGCCGGGCACGCGCCCCTCGTCCAGCTCTTCCAGGGCGTGCGAGAAGGGGTAGTGGCCGATGTCGTGGAGGAGCCCCGCGAAGGGGACCAGGGTGCAGTCCACCGGGTCCACCTCGCGCAGCTCGCCGCGCTCGCCCAGGATGGCCAGCGCCCAGCGCGCCAGGTGGTACACGCCCAGCGCGTGGTCGAAGCGGGTGTGGTTGGCCCCCGGGTACACCAGGTACGCCAGGCCGAGCTGGCGGATGTAGCGCAGGCGCTGGAACTCGGGCGTGTCGATGATCCGCAGCGCCGTGGGATCCACGCGGATGGTGTTCCACAGGGGGTCGCGGACGACCTCGAACTCGTGGGGCGGATGGGGAGCGGATGGGCGCATGGGGAGCGAGTGTACCCCGCCGCCCGCGCCGGTGTCAAGCTGTGCGCGCCGCTGGCCCAACATTTGAAAATACGCGGGCCGTACCGGTGTTCCCGCGCGGGCGGCGTGTTCTGCCCCCGGCACCACGTCAACGATCCGAAAGCACATGCCTTACCGCCGATTCGTGGATTCCAGGGGAAAGCCCTGGCGCGTGTGGGACGTGGTCCCCTCCCTCATCGACCGCCGCTTCGGCGTGCGGCGCATCCGGGTGGCCAGGATCTTCCACGCGGACCGGCGGGTGCTCCCCACGCGGCGCACGGACTTCCTGCGCAGCCGCCTCTACTTCCCGCCCACGGAAACGGGGTGGCTGTGCTTCGAATCGGACGAGGCGCGGCTTCGCCTCCACCCCATTCCCCAGGGGTGGGCGCACGACAGCGACTCGGAGCTGGAGCATCTCTGCAGGCAGGCTGATCCGGACTCGCGCTGAAACAGCGGGGCTCATGCAGAGACACGGAGGCACAGAGATGAAGGAATCTCTGTGCCTCCGTGTCTCAGGATCTTTCCTTTTACGATTCCGGCCATGCGCGTTCTCATCATCCCCCTGCTCCTGCTCCCCTGCGCAGCCACGGCCCAGGCGCCCGCCGCGGCGACCTCCAGCTGGGAGGCGGCGTACGATTCGGCCGGGGAGGAGACGCGGCACGGCACGGTGAGCCGCACCTTTGCGTTCGCCACGCAGGAGATCGCGGGGCGCACCGTGCCCATGCTCCTGGCGCAGGAGATCCGCGCGACCGTCAGGAGCGACCGCGAGGGGGTGGAGGGGCGGGTGCGCACGACGGCCTACGCACGCACGGGCCGCACGTACGGGCGGGTGCTGTGGACCGTGGATGTGCCGGGGAACGAGGCGGGGCTGGCGGACGATCTTTACTGGGTGCAGGAGCCGGCGTGCTGCGCCACGCAGCCCACGCGGCGCTACTTCAGCCTGCGCACGGGCCGGCCGCTCTTCCACGCCACCAGCGCCGTCGCCGGCATCGCGAGCGACATGGACGAGCCGCGCCGCCGCGTCGCATTCCTGGGCGCGAACGGCACCGTGCAGTCCCCCGCCTTCCGCGGGGTGCGCGGCGCCGTGGGCATCCTCCAGCTCATCGTGGACGACGCCGTCCGCCAGCGCGTGCTCATCACGGCCACGAACCCGGCCATGGAGATGGAAGCGCCCCTGGTGGGCGTGATCGTCGGCTCGGAGCGCGCCGGGGGCCGCTCGCGCCCCGTGAGCACCGTGTGGCTCCGCTTTTCGGACAGCCGGGAGGCGCGCATCCCCGTGCGCACCGCGGGGCTCGTGCTGGCGCGGGCCACGATGCCGGCCGGATTCGCCGCGCGGCTGCTCCCGTAAGCGACTCGCCCGGCTCTGCGGCGGCTGCATCACGGAGCACTTCCACACGGCCGCCGACGGATCGACACCGTTCGCCCCCCTCACGATCCAGCAGGAGCTGACCCTCCTCTTCGTCATGACCATCCTGGCGGGAGCGTGCGTCCTGCTGCTCCTGCTGTTCTGAGGCGCGGTGTCGCCTCTGTGCCTCTGTGTCTCTGTGTGAGCCTAACTTCTGGACTGGCGATTGAAATCGTCCGTCACCTGGCGGAGGATGCGCTCCACCTGGTCGGGCGCGTGGGGGAAGAACACGGTGTCCGAGAGCGAGTTGAGGGCCGAGCGCACGTCGCGGAAGCGGTCGGCCACCCCCAGCAGGACGTCGCCCACGCCGTGGCGGAGCGCGAGGCCGCTGCCCGCGGCGGCGCGGAAGCCGGCGGCGCCCAGCTCGTCGTAGTAGGCGATCCCCGGCGCGCCGCGGCGCTGCACGCGGTGGGTGATGTACTCCGGGAAGACGCCCGCCAGCCACAGCGCGACGTTCCCCAGGTGCACGCGCAGCAGGAACTCGCGCTCGCCGTGCGCCTGGTCCAGCGCCGCCACGATGTCGGCCAGGTAATAGAAGGGCTCGCCCTGCCCGCCGTCCACCCGGTGGGCCTTCCCCGCCGTGCCGAACTCCAGCAGGAGGGCCGCGGTGTAGTCCGCCATCTGCCGGTCCGCGATCTCGCGCTGGAGGAGGGCGTGGCGGGCCAGGATGTAGAAGAAGAGCGGCGCCGGCGCGGGGCTCACCCGCCCGCGGTGCACCAGGGCGCGCAGCACGGCCGGGTCGTCCAGCAGCGCGTCCAATCCCTGCTCCCGCAGGCGCTCTTCCCCGCCCGGCCCCACCAGCGACAGCAGCAGCTCCGCCTCCCGCCGACCGAACGACGCACGCACGTTTGGCTTGATCATGGCGCTCCTCCGAAGGGATGGGTCTCCTCCGTTCTACCACGCGCCACGCCCGCCGTGTTCCGTGGCGCCCCTGCAAGCCCTGTCGTGCAACCGGAGTGCCGCCGGTCCCTCGCTTGCATCCGCCCGCGAAACACGGATTGTCACCCCCGCACCGGAGCGCCGGATGGAGTTGGACCGGATCCCCCGTTCGTGGCGGCCCGCGCTGGCCGCCGAGGTGAAGCAGCCCTACTTCGCGGAGCTGCGCCGCTTCCTGGAAGAGGAGCGCCGCACGCAGACCGTCTTCCCCTCGGAGGACGAGGTGTTCTCGCAGCTGGAACTGACGCCGTACGACCGCGTCAAGGTGCTGATCCTGGGCCAGGACCCGTACCATGGGCCCAAGCAGGCGCACGGCCTGGCCTTCTCCGTGCGCCCCGGGGTGCGCCCGCCGCCGTCGCTGGCCAACGTCTTCAAGGAGCTGCACGACGACCAGGGGTGCCCCGTCCGCAAACACGGCTACCTGGCGCACTGGGCGGAGCAGGGCGTGCTGCTGCTGAACGCGGTGCTCACCGTGCGCCGCCGCGAGCCCAACTCGCACAAGAACCGCGGATGGGAGCGCTTCACCGATGCCATCATCCGCGCGGTGAACCAGCGGGAGAACCGTGTCGTCTTCGTGCTCTGGGGCGCGTACGCGGGGAAGAAGGCGGAGCTGATCGACGCGAACCGGCACGTGATCCTGCGCTCCGCGCACCCGTCGCCCTACTCGGCGGACCGTGGATTCTTTGGCAGCCGCCCGTTCTCCGCCGTCAACGCGGCGCTGGAAGAGAGCGGGCAGGCACCGCTGGACTGGTGCCTGCCCGAGATCTGAAAACCGGGCCTCACACAGAGACACAGAGGCACAGAGAAGAACTTCAGGCGGCGGTGAGCAGCACGGGGCGGCCGCGGGTGACGACGAGGGTGTGCTCGAAGTGGGCGGAGAGGCCGCCGTCCGCGGTGCGCAGGGTCCAGCCGTCGGGGTCTTCCACGATGCGGCCGGAGCGGGCGGCGACGATGGGCTCCACGGTGATGACCAGCCCCTCGGTGAGGGTGCGCCGGGCGCGCCAGTCCCAGTGGTTGGGAACGCTGGGCTCCTCGTGGATCTTGCGGCCGATGCCGTGGCCGGCCAGGTCGCGCACCACCACGAAGCCGTGGCGCTTCACCTCGTTCTCCACCGCGCGGCCGATGTCGGACACGCGGTTCCCCACGCGCGCCACCTCCATCGCCTTGTCGAACGCCGCGCGGGCGCACGCCGCCAGCCGCCGCTTCTCGTCCGTCACGGGCGGCACGGGCACGGTGATGGCGGCGTCGGCGTAGTAGCCGTCCTTCTCGGCCACCACGTCCAGCTTCACCAGGTCGCCGGCGCGCACCACCCGTGGGCCGGGGATGCCGTGCACGGCCTCGTCGTTGATGCTGATGCAACTGTCGCCCGGGAAGTTGTAGTCCAGGCGCGGGGCGTGGCGGGCGCCGTGGGCCTCCAGCACGCGCCTGGCCACGGCGTCCAGCCCCGCGGTGGTCACGCCCGGCCGCACGGCCCTGCGCATCTCCTGCAGCACCTCGCGCACCACCTTGCCCACGGCGCGCAGCCCTTCCCAGTCCAGCTCGTTGTCCACGGACATCCTTCCCTCCCGGTGCCGGATCGCGTTCCCTCGCCATCCTATAGTAACCGCACGTGCGGGGCCGATGAAGGAGAATCCGCGGGACCCGGCACTTTCTCCCGCCCCGCGGTGTCAGAAACAGCGCGGGCGGTCCGTTCGATGAACGGGGCACGGACGGACGGGCCGTGCCGCGACACCACCGCAGTAGGAGGCCATCATGTTCCGAGTCCTCACCCGCAAGCGCAAGCGCCGGCTCTCGTCCACGCGCACCGTCGCCCTTTCGGTGGGCGTCCACCTCCTCCTGCTGGGGCTGGTGGTGGCGCACTCCACCGCCGCGCCCGTGCCGGCGCCCACCCCGACCATCCACGACATCTGGGAGATCGACAAGCCGGCCCCGGTGGACCCGCCCCCTCCCCCGCCCGCGGACGCGCCGGAGCAGCCGGAATCGCCGCCGCCCCCCGTGCCGGGCGAGACGGTGGAGCTCCCCGCGCCCACGACGGTGCCGGACGGGCTGCCGGAGGTGGACCCCAACGAGAAGCCGCTCACGGCCGCGGAGGTGACGGGCGTCGGCCGCCCCGGCGACTACATCGGCCCGCCGCCGCCGGCCCCCGCGCCGCCCACGGGCAGCGACGCGCCGCCCGCCGCCCTCCCGAACTTCGACGGCTACGTGTACGAGACGGTGGAGGAGAAGCCGCTGCTCGACAACGCCCGGGACATGGCGCGCCTGCTGGACCGCAACTACCCGGAGGCCCTCTCGGCGGCCGGCGTCGCGGGCCGGGTGATGCTGCAGCTCATCGTCGACGAGAACGGCCGCGTCCGCCCCGGCAGTGCGCGCGTCGTCTCCGCCTCGCACGAGGAGTTCACGGCCGCCACCCTGCGCATCGCCGAGCGCATGCGCTTCCGCCCCGCCCGCGTGGAAGGCCGCCCCGTCGCCGTCATGGTCACCCTCCCCATCGACTGGAAGACGGCCCGCTGAAAAGCAGTCTCACACAGAGACACAGAGGCACGGAGAACTTCTTCTCCGTGCCTCTGTGTATCCATTTGTGATCACCCCATCCGCTCGGTGGCCCAAACGAGCGGATCTCATTGTGCCGTCGGCAGATCCGGTACTTTTAGCCCCATTGCTCGCCCACGAACGCTTCGATTACCTTCGTTTTCGTGGTACGAACGCCTGAACGGGGGAAGGCCAATGTGCCTATGGAAGATGAGCGACGCCGAAGGCCAATTCGCCGAAGTCGTGCGTCGCGCGATCACCCAGGAGCCGCAGCGGGTCTGGGGCGACGACGGCGACGCGGTGGTGGTGATGAGCGCTGCGGACTATGCGCACCTCGTGGCGCAGCGGGATGAGACTGGCATGCGAAGGAAGACGTTCACCGAGTTCCTCAGGGACTCCCCGCTCGCCCAGCTCGAAGAAGGTGAGTTCGAGGTGGTGCGATCGAAGGAGCCGGGCCGCGAGATCACCTTCTGAGCTGGGGGGCGTCGACCAGTGCGCTTCCTCATCGATACGAACGTGATCTCCGAGACTCGGCGGGCACGCGCGGATCGGCGCGTCGAAGCATGGCTCGACCTCTGGCCGGACGGCGATCTCGCGCTCAGCGTGGTTACGCTGGGCGAGATCCAGGAGGGAATCACCCGGTTGGACGCCGGCGCGAAGCGCACGGCCCTGATCCGTTGGTTGGAGGAGGAGCTAGCCGCGCAGTTCGGCAACCGAGTGCTGCCGGTCAACGTCGTCGTCGCGAGGGAACGGGGCGCCTCACTGGAGAAGGGCGCCGCACCGGCCGGACACTCCCGCCAGCGGACGGGCTCCTCCTCGCAACCGCATCGATCCACGGACTGGAGCTCGTCACGCGCAACGAGCGCGACCTCGCGGGCCGGGGCGTAAAGATCGTGAACCCCTGGACCACCTGACGAGACACAGAGGCACAGAGAACTCTTTTCTCTGTGCCTCTTGTGTCTCTGTGTGAGCCCTCATTTAGGTAGCACGAGCCGCGCGATGCAGCCACGCGCGTCGGGACGGTTTTCGAGGGTGAGGGTGCCGCCGTGGGCCTCGGCGATCTGCCGGCTGAGGGCCAGGCCGATGCCCGTGCCGTTGCGCTTGGTGGTGAAGAAGGGGACGAACAGGTTGGCCGTGTTGGCCAGGCCGGGGCCGTCGTCCTCCACCCACACCTCCACGTTCTCGGCGTCGCCGCTCCAGCCCACGCGCACGCCGCCACCCGTCTCCAGGGCGGCGTCGGTGGCGTTGCGGACGAGGTTGATGAGGAGCTGGTCGAGCTGGTCGGGGTCCGCGGGGACCTCGGCGGGGGCGCCGGGGACCACGCTCACCGGGAGGCGCGTCTCCAGGCCGGCCGTCTGGCGCACCCAGGGGCCCACGTCCAGCGGGCGGAGGGAGGGGGGCGGGAGGCGCGCCAGGCGGGCGTACTCGGCCATGAAGCGGCTGAGGGAGCGCGAGCGCCCGCTGATGATGGCCAGCCCGCCGCGCAGGTCCTCGCCCAGCTCGCCGGGAACGGTGTCCTCGTCCACCATCTGCTGGAGCGTGCCGGCGATGGACTGGATGGGGGCGAGCGAGTTGTTGATCTCGTGGCTCAGCACGCGGATCAGGCGCTGCCACGCCTGCCGCTCCTCCTCGCGCAGCACGCGGCTCACGTCCGCCACCACCAGGAGCTGGTGCTGGCGCCCGCCCTGCCGGAAGGGCCCGCGCCTCACCTCCCACCGCCCCGTGCCGCCCGGGAAGGCGTGCTCCACCGTGCGCGGGCTCTCCCCTTCCAGGAAATCGTCCAGCTCCACCTCGTCCGCCGGGAACCCCAGCAGGCGCTCGGCGGGACGGTCCAGCAGGCGCTCGCCGGCGCGGTTGGCCAGCCGCACCCGCCCGTCGTCGCCGATGGCGAAGACCGCGACGTCGATCTCGGCCATCACGCGGCGCAGGAGGGCCGTGGCCTCCATGGCGCCGATGCGCTGCTCGCGGAGCGTCTCGCCCAGCGCGTTGGCCTCCACCAGCGCGAGGCCCAGCGCGTCGTCCGGCCGGGCGCCGCGGGCGCGGAGGGAGAAGTCCCCCTCCCGCAGGGCGGCGAGCAGGTTGGAGAGGGTCTGCAGCGGGCGGACGGCGCGCTCCCTCACCATCCAGGATACCACCACCCAGAAGCCGCCGATCCCCACGGCGGCCGTCCACAGCGTGTCCCCCGCATAGCCGCCGCGCCACAGCAGGATGGCGGAGAGCAGGACGCCCGGCAGCCCCCCCAGGAGCGCCAGCACGAAGATCTGCGTCTGGTGGCGCATGCGGCGCCGCGGGAGCCTCAAGGCGGGGTGTGCCACGAGGAAACAGCCGTCTCACGCAGAGCCACGGAGACACGGAGAGAGAACTGCGCCGTCACAGGCCGAAGCGCTCCAGGCGCCGGTAGAGGGCGCTGCGGCTGAGGCCCAGGGCCTCGGCGGCCTGGCTGACGTTGCCGTCGAAGCGCTCCAGCGCCTTGCGGATGAGGAGGCGCTCGGCGTCTTCCAGCGACATCTCTTCCATGGCGACGGAGGCGGAGACGCGGCCGCGCAGCGCCAGGTCCTCCGCGTCCACCTGCGGGCCGGCGGCCAGGAGGACGGCGCGCTCCACCGCGTGCTCCAGCTCGCGCACGTTGCCCGGCCAGGGGTAGGTGAGCATCGCCTTCATGGCGTCGGGCGAGAAGCCCTCCAGCGGCTTGCGGTACTGCGCGGCCGAGCGGCGCAGGAAGTGGTTGGCCAGGAGCGGCACGTCCTCGCGCCGGTCGCGGAGCGCGGGGAGGTGGATCTCCACGGTGTTGAGGCGGAAGAGGAGGTCTTCGCGGAACCTTCCTTCCTTCACCACCTGCTCCACCTCCACGTTGGTGGCCGAGATCACCCGCACGTCCGCCTTGCGCGTGCGCGAGGCGCCCACGCGCTGGAACTCGCCGCTCTGCAGCACGCGCAGCAGCTTGGCCTGCTGGTCGTGCGGCATGGTGCCGATCTCGTCCAGGAAAAGAGTTCCTCCATCCGCCAGCTCAAAGGCGCCCACGCGGTCCGAGCGCGCGTCGGTGAAGGCGCCCTTCACGTGGCCGAACAGCTCGCTCTCGAACACCCCTTCGGCGATGGCGCCCGCGTTCACCGTCACCAGCGCCCTGGACGCGCGCGGCGACGAGGCGTGGAGCCAGCGCGCCACCACGTCCTTGCCCGTGCCGTGCTCGCCCGTGATGAGCACCGACGCGTCGGCCGGGCCCACGCGCTCCATCATGCGCAGCACGGGCTGCATGGCGCGCGACTCGGCGATCATCTGCGGAAGGCCGTCGCTGCGCAGGCGGCGGTTCTCCTGCTCCAGCCGCTGCGTCTGCCGCAGGGCGCGTCCCAGCTCCACCTGCGCGGCCAGCGTGGCCAGGAGGCGCTGGTTGTCCCACGGCTTCTCCACGTAGTCGCGGGCGCCACGCCGCATGGCCTCCACGGCCCCCTCCACGCTCCCCCACGCCGTCATCACCACGATGGGGAGGTTGGGATCGGAGGCGCGGATCTGGGGGATCAGCTCCAGCCCCTCGCGCCCCGAGGTGGTGTCGCGGGCGTAGTTGAGGTCCATCAGCACAATGTCCAGCTCCTTTTCGCGCGCGGCGGCCAGGGCGGACGCGGGCGAGGTGGCCGTCTCGATCCCGTACCCGGCCCCCTTGAGCAGGAGGCGCAGGGCCTGGATGATGTCGGGCTGGTCGTCGGCGATCAGGATGCGCGGGGGCGCGGTGGGCTGCATGGGCTGCTTGGATGAAGAGGCGGAGCGGCTCGCGGGGCGAGCCGCTGAATTCTAGCACGTTCGGGCGGAGACGGCAGGGCGTGGTCTTCAACAGCGGGCCTCACACAGAGACACAGAGGCACAGAGGAGAAGACCGCGCGCTTCCTACCGCGACTCCCTCCCGCCCGGCCGCTGCAGCGTGATGCGCCCGTTGCCCGTGGAGATGCGCAGCGTGCCCCCGCCCCCGCCGATGGTGCCGCGAAGGCGGTGGGAGGTGATGCGGCCGCTCGTCCGCACCTCGAAGTCGCTGTGGATGGAGCCGCTCCCCGTGCTGGCGTCCAGCTCCGCGCCGAAGTTCTCCGGGAGAACCAGGGTGACGCTCCCGTTGCCGCTGCTGAAGCGCATGTTCCCCGCGGAGGGCACGGAGGCCATCGACACGCGGATGTCGCCGTTGCCGCTGGACGCGGTCACGGGCCCGGCCGCGGTGGAGACGTCGATGCGCCCGTTCCCCGAGGACGCGTTCACGGCCGAGCGCGCGCCCGCTACACGCACGGTCCCGTTCCCGGTGGACGCGCGCACCTCCGTGGCGCCCGCATCCACCCGCACGTCGCCGTTGCCGGTGGAGGCGCGCACCGCGGCCGTGGCTCCCGACACCGCCACGTCGCCCGTGCCGCTGCTGGCGCCGATCACCACGCCGGCCGGAAGCTCCACCGTGAAGTCCGCCCGCGCGCGGCGGCTGCCGTCGTTGTTGGAGTTACGGATGCCGTTCGGCGTGCAGGTGGCGTCGTCGGTGATCAGGGCGCAGATGGTCACGTCCTGGCCCTCGCGCACCAGCTCGAAGCGAACCTCTCCGCGCGCGCCGTTCGGCCGGCGCACCTGCCCGCGCACGCGCGCCGTGGAGCCCTGCGCGCGCGTCACGTTGACGTCGCCCCCGCTGGTGGCGACGCGCAGCGTGGCGCCCGCCGGGAGGGTGCCGTTCCAATCGTAGCGGTCCTGCTGCGCCGCTGCCTGGGTGCCCGCCGCAACGATGGCGGCCAGGACGAGGAGGGGGATCTTCTTCACGGGTGGGCTCCAGATGGTTTGGTTGATGGTGCAGGGGGGGGCCTCACCCCCCCGACCCCCCTCCCCCAAACTGCTGGGGGAGGGGGGCGATTTCCACGGGGCGGTGCAACGTGGGGAGGCCCTCCCCCCCCGCTCTTCCGATAACGGGAGAGGGGGCGATTTCCAGCCGTTCTCGCGGGGCGCCCGGAGCGTGCGGTCCGCGGTTCTGGCCGGCGGCGAGCCGGTTCACGGACGGCACGGGCGGCCACCGCGGGGCTGCCCCTGCCGATACATCTGCGCGTCCGCCGCCGTGCGACGAGCCGCGCCCCTGGATCTGCGTTCGGCAGGGGCCCGCCACAGCGCACCGCCCCGTAGAAATCGCCCCCCTCCCCCAGCGGTTTGGGGGAGGGGGGTCGGGGGGGTGAGGGCCCTCACTCCGAGCGCAACGCGGCCATGGGGTCCACGCGGGCGGCGCGGCGGGCGGGGATCCAGCTCGCAAAGGCGGCGCTGGCGGCGAGCACCGCCACGGCGGCGCCGAAAGAGAGGGGATCCACCGGCTCCACCGCGTACAGGACGGCGCCGATCAGGTGCGTGGTGGCGGCGGCGCCCGCGAGGCCCAGCACCACCCCCGCCATCGCCAGCCCCACCCCCTGCCTCAGCACCAGCGCCACGATGCGCGCCGGCGCCGCCCCCAGCGCCGCGCGGATGCCCATCTCGCGCGTGCGCTGGCTGATGGAGTACGAGACGACGCCGTACAGCCCCACCGCCGCCAGCAGCAGCGTGAGCCCGCCGAACACGGTGAAGAAGGTGGCGACCCAGCGCGCCTGCGCCATGGAGCCCGCCACGTTCGCCGCCAGCGGCTTCACCTCTGGCGCGGGGAGGCCGGGGGTGGCCGCGGCCAGCGCGCGGCGCACGGGCCCCACCAGCGCGCGCGGGTCGCCGGAGGTGCGCACGTGCAGCGTGGGGGCCGCGTTGGCGTCGAACGGGAAGCGCATGTAGAAGGTGGGCTCCGCCGCGGCGCCCATGGACGCCGCGCGCACGTCGCCCACCACGCCGGCCACGGTGAGCCAGTCGTCGCCGTTGCGGATGCGGCGGCCCACGGGGTCGCGGCCGGGCCAGAAGCGCGCTGCGAAGGTGCGGTTCACCAGCACGTGCCGCCGGTCGTCCCCCGGAAGGCCGGCGAAGGCGCGGCCCCGCAGCAGGGGGATGCCCAGCGTGCCGAGATACGCGTCGTCCACAACCATCGCGTCGGCCGACGCCAGCTCCTCGCCGGGGGGTGGCGTGTAGCCCTCCACCTCGAAGCCGTAGCGGTACGTCATCCCCGACATCGGGGCCAGGGACGCGAAGCTGGCGCCGCTCACGCCGGGGAGGGCGCGCACGGAGCGCAGCACCTCGTCCACCCGCTGCGGCGACGGGGGATCGAAGACGGTGCCGCCGGGGGGCGCGAGGTCCAGCTGCGCCACCAGCAGGTTTTCGTACTCGAAGCCGGGGTCGACGCGGCTCAGCTTCTCCAGCGAGCGGAGCACGAGGCCCGTCGCCGCCACCAGCACCAGCGACACCGCCACCTGCCCCACCACGAGCAGACGCTGCACGGGGGAGCGGCGGGTGCCGCCGCGCGCGCCGCCGTCGCGCAGCCCGGCCACCAGGTCGCGCGTGGCGGAGCCCGCGGCGGGCACCATCCCGAACGCGACCCCCGCCAGCAGCGAGAGCGTGAAGGTGAAGGCCAGCACGCGCAGGTCCAGCGCGGGGGAGAACTGCGCCACGCGGGGGATGCGCGCCGCCAGCGCCACCCCGCCCCAGGCGAGCACCGCCCCGGCCGCCCCGCCCAGCAGCGCCAGCAACACGCTCTCTGCCAGGATCTGGCGGGCGATCTGCCCCCGCCCCGCCCCCATCGCCAGGCGGATGGAGATCTCGCGGCGGCGCCCCGCGGCGCGGGCCAGGAGGAGGTTGGCCACGTTGGCGCACGCCGCCAGCAGGACCAGCGCGACGACGCCCATCAGCAGCGCGGCCACGCTGGCCGCTTTCGGCCGCTCCTCGGCGGGCATCGTGAGCTCGGCCATGGTGCGGGAGGGCACCACGCGCGACAGCCGGTTGGCGTGGCTGTGGGGATACGCGGCGGCCAGGCGCCGGTCCGTCAGCTCCACCTCGGCCTGTGCGCGCTCCATGGCGACGCCGGGGCGCAGCCGCCCCACCACCTGCGCCCAGCTCGCGTTGCGCCCGCCGAGCCGGTTTCCCACCGTGTCCAGCAGGGCGGCGCGGGTGTGCATCGGCACCCACACCTGCGGCCCGCCCATGGCGCGGAAGAGCGCGCCGGAGCCCGCCACGCCCACGACGGTGAAGCGGTGCTTCTCCAGCGTGATCGTCGTTCCCACCGCGCGCGGGTCGGCACCCATGCGGCTGCGCCAGAACTCCTCGCTCACCACCGGCACGGTCGCCGGGTCCGACGCGCGGTCGTCGGAGGGGAGGAGGGTGCGGCCGTGGAGGGCGCGCACGCCCAGCACCCCGAAGTACTCGCCCGTGACGCTGGCGCCCGGCACGCGCCGCGGCTCGCGCCCGCCCAGCACGAACGACCGCGACTCGTACGCCGCCAGCCCCGCGAACGCCCGGTCCCGGGCCCGGTGCTCCAGGTAGTCCGGGAACGACCAGGCGTACATGTACTGCAGCTCGCCTGTCGCCGGATTGCGGTTGAACGGGTGAAGCTGCACCAGCGCGCCGGGGTCCTCCACCGGCAGGGGCCGGAGGAGGAGGGCGTGCACCACGCTGAACGCGGCGGTGTTGGCCCCGATCCCCAGCGCCAGGGTGAGCACCGCCGCGGCGGTGAACCCGGGCGCGTTCCGCAGGGAGCGTAGGGCGTAGCGCAGCTTTGGCACGGTTCTACTCCGAGCGCAGGGCGACCATGGGGTCCACCCGCGCGGCGCGCCGGGCGGGGAGGTACGACGCCAGCAGGGCCACTCCGCCCAGGATCGCCGCCACCAGCCCGAAGGAGAGCGGGTCGCCGGGGCTGACGCCGGAGAGCATCCCCGCCATCACGCGGGTGACGGCGAAGGCGCCCGCCAGCCCCAGCCCCACCCCCAGCGACGCCGTGGCCAGCCCCTGGCCGACAACCATGCGCAGGACCCCTTCGGCGCGCGCTCCCAGCGCCATCCGCACCCCGATTTCGTGCGTGCGCTGGGACACGGCGTACGCCATCATCGCGTACACCCCCGTGACGGCCAGGAGGAGGGCGATCAGCGCGAACGAGGTGAACATCCCCCCGAACAGGCGCTGCTGCCAGAGCGAGCGCGACGCCAGCTCGCCCATGGTGTTCAGCTTCACGGGCACGGTGGGGTCGATGGCGCGGACGATCTCGCGCACGGCCCCGGCCGCGCCGGCGGGGTCGCCCGCCGTGCGCACCACCAGCGACACGTTGCTCCCCGCGTCCTCGCCCATGGGGAGATAGACCTGCGGGCGCGGCGCTTCGCCGGTGTTGCGGGCGTGGATGTCGCCCGCCACGCCGACGATGGTGCTCCACGGGCCGCCCAGCGTGATGCGCCGCCCCAGCGGGCTCTCGCCCGGGAAGAGGCGCCCGGCGAGCGTGCGGCTCACCACGACGACCGGCGCGCCCCGCGCCGCCTCGTCCGCGGTGATGGGACGCCCGGAGACCACGGGCACCCCCATCGCCTCGAAGAACCCTTCCGTGACCTCGCGCCGCTCCGCGTTGATGCGGTCCCCTGGGGCGATGGTGCGCCCCTCCACGTCCACCGCGGAGGTGTTGACGCCGCCGCCCATGGGGAGCGCGCTGACCAGTGCCGCCGAGCGGACGCCGGGAAGGGCGCGCGTGCGCTCCAGCGCCTGCCGGTAGAAGACGGCGCGAGCGGTGCCCTCCTTGTAGCGGTCGCCGCCCGTGGTCATCTGCGCCGCCAGCGCGCCCTCGGCGCGGAAGCCGGGGCTGGCGGTGCGCAGGTGGAGGAAGGAGCGGATCATCAGCGTGGCGCCCACCAGCAGCACCACGGCCAGCGCCAGCTCGCCCACCACGAGCGCGCGGTGCAGCCGGGCGCGGCGCGCGCCCGTGGTGGAGCCGCGCCCCCCGTCGCGCAGGGTGGCCTGCAGGTCGCCGCCGGTGGCGCGCAGCGCGGGGGCCAGCCCGAAGAGCACCCCCGTTCCCACCGAGACGCCGAGGACGAAGAGGAGGACGTTGCGGTCGATGTCGAACACCATCCAGAGCGGCGGCTGGAAGGGGAAGGCGGTGAGGATCAGCCGCAGCCCGCCCATGGCGAACAGGATCCCCAGCGCGCCCCCCAGCAGCGCCACCATCACGCTCTCGGTGAGAAGCTGGCGCACCAGGCGGCCGCGCCCCGCGCCCATGGCCACGCGCACGGCGATCTCGCGGCGGCGCGCGGCGGCGCCGGCCAGCAGCAGGTTGGCGACGTTGGCGCAGGCGATCAGGAGCACGAAGGCCACCGCCCCCAGCATCACCCACAGCGCGCTCCCCGCCGGCCCCGCCCAGTGCTCGCGGAAGTCCACGGCGCGCACCCCCATCCCGTCGTTGGTCTCGGGAAAGCGCCGCGTCTGTTCCTGGGAGAACGCGGTCAGCTCCGCCTGCGCCTGCTGCAGCGACACCCCGCTCTTCAGCCGCCCCACCGCGCTCAGGTAGCGCGAGCCGCGGTCGGGCGAGCTGGGCCGGGTCATGGGCACCCAGAACGTCTGGTTGTCCGGGAAGCCGAAGTTCTCCGGCATCACCCCAACCACCGTGTGCGGCGCGCCGTCCAGCCGGATGGTGGTGCCCACGATGCGCGGGTTGCGCTGGAAGCGGCGCTCCCACTCCTGGTGCGACAGGATCACGGTGGCGCTGCGTGCCTCCGCCCCGTCCGCCGCCGCGAACACGCGCCCCATCGCGGCGCGCGCGCCCAGCATGGAGAAGAGGTTGGGCGTGATGACCTCCACGTCCACCTGCTCCGGATCGGTGCCCGCGGCGCCCAGGATCATCCGGTCTTCGTAGTACGCGCCCACCTCGTGGAAGGCGCGGGTGCTGGCCCGCAGGTCTTCGAAGTCCGGGTACGAAAGCGACGACTCGCCCCCGCTGCGCACGTTGACGGCGTTCAGCGCGGCCAGCCCCTGCGTGTTGATGTACGGCGGCGGCCGCAGCGCGATCGCGTTGACCACGCTGAAGACGGTGGTGTTGATCCCGATCCCCAGCGCCAGCGTGAGTACGGCCACCAGCGCAAACCCCGGGCTCCGGCCGAGGGTGCGCAGGGCATAGCGGAGGTCCTGCAGGAGGTTGGGCATCGGGGAATGGAGTGAAGGTTCTGGGTTGGGAAGTGCGTTGGTGCGTTGAAAGGCTCGGCGGCGAGGGGTCGGTGCAAGCCGACAGAGGCCCTCACCTCCCGACCTCCTCCCCCAAACAGCTGGGGGAGGAGGCGATTTCCACGGCGGTGTGCGACAAGGCGGCCCCTATGCGCCCGCAGCCCCCGTGATGCCTGGCCGCGGCTGGATGGGTGGAGTGCGCCCCCCTCCCCCGTTGTTTGGGGGAGCAGGGGTCGGGGGGGTGAGGGCCCCGCCGCGGCACGCACGCCGTTCCGGTCACGCCGCGGCCCGCTCGCTCACCACCCACCCGTCCGCCAGCTCGATCACCCGGTCTCCGGCGGCGGCGTTGGCCTCGGAGTGGGTCACCTGGATGATGGTGGTGCCGCCGCGGTTGAGCGCGCGAAACAGCTCCATGATCTCGCGCCCCTGCGACGAGTGGAGGTTGCCCGTGGGCTCGTCGGCCAGGATCACGCTGGGCTCGGCGATGATGGCGCGCGCGATCCCCACGAGCTGCTGCTGGCCGCCGGAAAGCTGGCCGGGGTACAGGTCCTTTTTGCCGACCATCTGGAAGCGGTCCAGCGTGTCCGCCACGCGGGCCGCGCGCTCCTTGCGCGGCACGTCGCGGTACGAGAGCGGCACCTCCAGGTTCTCGGCCACCGTGAGGTCGTCCAGCAGGTGATACTGCTGGAAGACGAAGCCCACGTGGCGCCGGCCGAGCGCGGCGCGGTCCTTGGGCTTCATGGCGTGCACGGGCTCGCCGCCGAACCAGTACTCGCCGCTCCACGCCGCGTCGAACATGCCCAGGATGGCGAGCAGGGTGGACTTGCCGGCGCCCGAGGGCCCGGTCACGGACACGAACTCGCCCGCGGCGACGTCCAGGTTGACGCTGCGGAGCACGTAGTTCTTGCCGGTCCCCGCGGGGAAGGACTTTTCGACGTTGCGGAGGCGGATCATGTGGGCGCGGATGTGGGGGAATCGCTGCGGGCCGGACCATCGCCCGGACGCCCCCCTTAGAGCGACACCCATGCCGGTCCGCAACTCGTTACTCCGCAAATAGTTATATCGAAAGAAGGACGCTCGCATGTTCATCGCTGGGAAAGCGCCGTCCCAAAAACGGACACTCACACAGAGACACAGAGGCACAGAGAAGAACCAATCTCTGTGCCTCTGTGTCTCTGTGTGAGCCTACTGCGCCAACAGCCGATCCAGAGCGGCCCGGTCCAGGTAGCGGCCGTTGAGCACCACCGCCGCGATCCTGCGGGTGTTGCGGATGTCTTCCAGGGGATTGGCGTCGAGGAGCACCAGGTCGGCCACCTTGCCGGCGCGCACCACGCCGAGCGAGTCCGCCATCCCCAGGAACGCGGCCGGGCGGACCGTGGCGGCGCGCAGGGCCTGGAGCGGGGTGAGCCCGCCCTCGGCCACCAGCAGGGCCAGCTCCTCGTGCGTGGCGAAGCCGGGGACCACCAGCGGCGCGCCCCCGTCGCTCCCCACCATCACCACCACGCCCGCGTCCTGCAGCTCGCGCACGTTGCGGCGGTCGGCGCGGGCCAGGGCGCTCCAGTCCTGCGGCGTCTCGTAGCGGCGGGTCTTCGCCTCGTCGCGCCAGCGGCGGCTCACCTCGGGGGGCACGTAGCGGAGGTTGGGACCGGATGCGGCGTCCAGGGCGAACATCAGCGCGTCGCCGGTCAGCTCGCGCCCGCGCCACGTCACCAGCGTGGGGACGATGGCCGTCCCGTTCGCGGCGAGCTGGCGGAAGAGCGAGTCGCGCCCCGCCGCCGACCCGCCGAGCGCGGGGAAGAAGCCGTGCTCGAAGCTCCTCATCCCGGCCGCGGATGCTTCGGCGGGGGAGAGGCCGCGGTGGATGTGCGCGTACACGGGAAGCCCGCGCTCCCTGGCCCGGCTCATCAGCGCGCGCAGCACCTCCAGCGCGGGGTAGTTGCGCACCTTCACGTGGTCGGCGCCGAGGGCGGCCACCGAGTCCACCCACCGCACCGCCTCCTCCGCCGACGCGGGCCCGTAGCGCTGGTCCAGCCACGCGGTGGGCTGCCCTTCGCGCTCCTGCATCCGCCGCACGGCGCGGAGCCACTCCGGGCTTTCCACGATCGGCGCGGCGATCTTCATCCGCGGCCCCGTGCGCAGCCCCGCCGCGATGCTGTCGCGCCACGCCCTGGTCCTGGCGAAGTCGTGCGCCCCCATGTCGCGGATGCTCGTAACCCCGTTCGCGGCGTAGAGCAGGAGCGCCGCCGCGCCGTTGAGCTCCACGTGCGTGTGCATGTCCCACAGTCCCGGGATCATGTACTTCCCCCGCGCATCCACCACCCGCGCCCGCGCCGGCACGGGTCCGGACCCCATCCTCACGATCCGGTTCCCCCTCACCACCACCGTCTGTTCCGGCAGCACCCGCCCACCCTCCACATCCACCACCGCCACGCGCGTGAACGCCAGCGACTCCGTCGCCGGCACGGGCGCCTTGCTCGTCCCGCACGCCGCCAGGAACGCCAGCAGAATCGTCGGTATACGCATGCGCGGATGGGGCTGAGAGGTTGAAGATGGGCCTGATAAGAAACAAAACGGCGGTGCCTGTCAGGCCGCGGTCCGGAGTTGGACATCGTAGCCGAGGCTCTGGAGGCGACGTACGAGCTGGTACGCACCACGGTCACGGTTGCGCCGCTGAAAGAAGTCGGCTCCGAGATCCTGGTAGTCGGTGTCTCGCTGGAGCATGTGGTACGCTGCGGTGAGCATACTCGCCGCTACGGCTATGATGGCTTTCTTGGAGCCGCGCCGTGCCTTGATGCGGTGGAACTGCGCCCGCGCGTAGCTGTCCTTCTTCTTGACCGCGGCCCAGGCGGCCTGCACGAGGGTGGTCTTGAGCCAGCGCTGGCGTTTGGTGCGCGTGCTCCCGCGCTTGCCGGCACTCTCGTTCTGCCCTGGGCAGAGACCGGCCCAGGAGAGCAGGTGGCCGGCCGTGGGGAAGGTGCTCAGCTCGGCGCCGGTCTCTGCCACGATCACGGCGGCCGCCGTGTCGCTGACTCCCGGGATGGTCACGAGGTGCTCGACGGAGCGGCGAAAGGGGGCCAATGCCTCCTCGATCCGCCCCTCCAGAGCGGAAACTGCGGAGTCAAGCGCATCGACCTGGCTCAGGTGCAGGCGCAGGAGGAACCGGTGGTGCTCCGTGACGCGGCCGGTCAGCGCTTCGACCAGAGTGGCGCGGCTGGCCCTGACGCGCGGATGGGCTAGGTCGGCCAGCTGGGCGGGATCCCACTGACCGCGGGCAAGCGCCTCCAGCATCGCGCGCCCGCTCTGGCCCAGCAGGTCGGTGATGACGCTCGCGAGCTTGAGGTTGGCGTCTTCGAGCACCTTCTGCAGGCGCTGCACGTGCTGACCCCGTTCGCGCACCAGCTGCTTGCGCGTGCGCGTCAGGTCTCGCAGCTCCTGGACAGGTGCGGGCGGAACGAAGCTGGAGCGGATCAGCCCGTGGGCGAGCAGATCAGCGATCCATTCCGCGTCGCGCACGTCGCTCTTGCGGCCGGGCACGTTCTTGATCTGCCGCGCATTGGCCAAGATCAGATCGAAGTGGCCCGCCAGCAGGTGCCAGACCGGCTTCCAGTACACGCCCGTGGCTTCGAGCGCCACGTGCGTGACCGCCTCGGCCTGGAGCCACTCCACGAGAACCAGAATCTGGGGCGTGGTGGTGCCAAAGGTGCGTACCTCGCGCCGGACGGAGCTGCCCTGGCTAACGCGGACACAGGCGACCACCGTATCCTTGTGCACGTCCAGCCCGGCACAGCGGGGATGAAGCACTTCCATAAGAGAGACCTCCCGCAAGGGTGACTGCGGTGTGCCGGCGAGAGCCCTCGAAGACGCGAAATCTGATAGGCGCGCTCTTGGCAGCAGTCCAGGGTGCTCCGGAGGGCTCCGGGTCCGACTCACACACGGGCTGGGGGCACCAATGACCAGCCGACCTCCGCACCGGCACATCGCCCCTTATCTATGCCGCGCCCCCGTTTCATGCGCCAGGGTCGGCGCAGCCGGTGGAAGACTCACACAGAGACACAGAGACACAGAGAATTAGCTTTTCTCTGTGTCTCTGTGTCTCTGTGTGAGACTGCTGTTACTCGGATCTCAGCGCGACCATGGGATCCACGCGCGCGGCGCGGCGGGCGGGGAGGTACGACGCCAAAAAGGCCACGCCGACGAGGAGGATGGACACGGCGGCCAGGGTGAGCGGATCGGTGGGGCTCACCTCGAAGAGCATCCCGGCCACAAGGCGCGACAGCCCGGCCGCCAGCACCAGGCCCACGGCCAGCCCGGCCAGGGCGGGCTGGATCCCCTGCCGCACCACCTCACCCAGCACTTCGCCCGGCCGCGCGCCCAGCGCGATGCGCACGCCGATCTCGCGCGTGCGCTGGCGGACAGTGTAGGAGACGACGCCAAAGATCCCCACGCCCGTCAGCAGCATGGCGACGGCGGCGAAACCGCCCATGAGCAGCGCGTTGAAGCGCGACTGGGCCATGGTGGCGCCCACGACCTCTTCCATCATGCGCAGCTCGGGCTCGGGCATGCGCGGGTCCACGTCGCGCACGGCCTGGCGCAGCGCGGCGCCGGCGGACGCGGGATCGGTGGTGCGCACCACGATCGCGGGGAGCGAGGCGAACGCGTCCGGCACCTGCGACATGGGCACGAACACCGTGTTCCGCGGCGGCAGGTCCCTCTGCTGGTCGCGGATGTCGCCCACCACGCCCACCACCTCGCGCGGCGGGTCGTCCACGCCGGGGATCGGCTTGCCGCCCATGTTGCCCACCAGCAGCCGGGCGCCCAGCGGGGTGCGGCCGGGCCAGTAGCGGCGCGCGGCGGACTCGTTCACCAGGATCACCGGCGCCCCGCCGGCGTCCGTCGCGGCGACGTCGCGCCCGCCGGCCACGCGCATCCCCAGGGTGCGGAAGTAGCCCGGCGTCACCGCGCGCCACTCGATGGCGCCCTCGGTGGCCTCGGGGCGTCCCTCCACCGTCACCGGGATGTTCATCCCGCGCTGGAAGGGGATGCTGGACACGGCCGCGACGGAGACGACGCCGGGCGTGGCCTGCACGCGCTCCATCACCTGGTTCGCAAAGGCCGCGGCCCGCGCGCCCGTCCCGTACCCCTCGGGCACGTGGCGGATGCGGGCGGTGAGGAGCTGCTCCGTGCGGAAGCCGAGATCCACGCGGCCCATGCGCGCCAGGCTCCCGGCCAGGAGCCCCGCGCCCACCAGGAGGACCACCGCCAGCGCGGCTTCGGCGGCGACCAGCACCCGCGCGCCGCGGCCCCGGCCGCCGGGCTGCGAGGTGCCGCGCAGCACGCCCGCCAGGTCGGTGCGCGAGGCCGGGAGCGCCGAGGCGAGCCCCGCCACGATCCCCGTGCCCAGCGCCACCAGGAAGGTGAAGCCCAGCACCCGCGCGTCCAGCCCGATCTCTTCCGTGCGCGGCAGGAGCCGCGGTGCCAGGGCGAGGAGGGCGCGCACCAGCCCCGTCCCCACCATCAGCCCGGCGGCGCCTGCCAGCAGCGCCAGCACCACGCCCTCGGTGACCACCTGGCGGATGATGCGGCCGCGCCCCGCGCCCACGGCGGCGCGCACCGCCATCTCCCGCTGCCGCCGCGCGGCGCGCGCCAGGAGCAGGTTGGCGACGTTGACGCAGGCGATCAGCAGCACCACGCCCACCGCGCCCAGCAGCACCCAGAGCACCGTGCGCAGGCCGCCCAGGTACATGGAGCCGTGGTCCACCAGCGCCGCGCCCTCGCCGGCACCGGCCAGGTCCGGGTTCTCGCGGCGGAAGCGCTCGGTGAGCGCCGCCATCTCCGCGTCCGCCTCGCGCGGAGTCACGCCGTCGCGGATGCGCGCCACCACGGTGGAGTTGTGCCCCTTGTCTTCGCGCACCACCTCTGGCCGGCGCGGCACCACCATCTCCGTCCAGTCCGGCGCCTGCGGGAAGCGGAAGGTGGGGGGGAGCACGCCCACGATGGTGTGCGCCTCGCCGTCCAGCGTCAGGGTGCGGCCCACGGCGCGCGGGTCGGCGCCCATCCGCGAGCGCCACATCGCGTCGCTCAGCAGCACGGCGCGCGGCCCGCCCGGCCGGTTCTCCTCGGGAAGGAAGTCGCGCCCCAGCGCCGGCTTCACCCGCAGCACCTCCAGGAAGTCGTCCGTCACCCGCAGCCCCTGCGCGAACCCGCCCCCCGCCACCTCGGCCGCGTGCTGGTCGAAGCTGGCCGCCCCCTCCAGGGTGCGCGCGTTTTGCCGCCAGTACTGGAACTGGTAGGCGGTCAGCGCGTTGGTGATGCTGCCGCTCTTCCACCGCCAGCCCAGGTAGCGGAGCTGCTCCGGCTGGGGATAGGGAAGGGGGCGGAGGATCACCCCGTTCACTACGCTGAAGATGGCCGTGTTGGCCCCGATCCCCAGCGCCAGCGTGACCAGCGCCACCAGGGTGAACCCCGGGCTCCGGCGCAGCGAGCGGACGGCGTAGCGAAGGTCCTGCAGGAGCTTGTCCATGTCTGCCTACTCCGCACTGGGCGTTACGCAGGGGCACGGAAGACACAGAGAAACACTCCTCCGTGTCTCTGTGCCTCTGTGTGAGATCGCTGTTCCTTGATCGCGCCTGAGCGCGGTGTCAGCGCGCGTCGTGCCCCACCTCGAAGCCGTGGCGCTCCAGCTCGGCCGCCACCGCGGAGCGCTCTTCGCGCACCACCTGCCCGTCGAACATGTGGATGCTGCGCTCGGCGTGCTCGGCGTAGCGCGGGTCGTGGGTCACCATGACGATGGTGGCGCCCTCGCGGTGGAGCTCCTGCAGCAGCCCCATCACCTGCTCGCCGTTGGTGGAGTCCAGGTTCCCCGTGGGCTCGTCCGCCAGGAGCACGGAGGGGGTGCCGGCGATGGCGCGCGCCACGGCCACGCGCTGCTGCTGGCCGCCGGAAAGCTGCGCCGGGTAGTGCCCCACGCGGTGCCCCATCCCCACCCGCTCCAGCGCGTCGGTCACGCGCTTGTTGCGCTCGGCCGCCGGCATCCCGCGGTAGGTCAGCGGCAGCTCCACGTTCTCCTTCACGGTCAGGTCGCCGATCAGGTTGAACGCCTGGAAGATGAAGCCGATCTCGCGGTTGCGGATGTGCGCGCGCTGCGACGCCGACAGCCCGGACACCGGCTGCCCGTTGAGCGTGTACGTGCCGCCGCTGGGCGAGTCCAGCAGCCCCAGGATGGAGAGCAGCGTCGTCTTGCCGCAGCCGGACGGCCCGGCGATGGCCACGTACTCGCCGGAGCGGATCTCCAGGTGCACGTTGGAAAGGGCGTGCGTCTCCACCTCCTCGGTGAGGAACACTTTGCCTACGGACTCCATGTGGATGAGCGACTGGCTGGCGGTGGCGGTTTCCATTGGGACGGCTCCTTGGGGGGTTGGGTGGGACGGACTGGCTGAAGTGCGTGCGCTTTGCTGCGTGCGGCCGCGCTGCATGTGCGATTCGCGCAAACCGGTCAGTTCTTCGTAGGGGCGCGATTTGCCGCGCCCGCCGAGGCGGCCCGCGAGAGCCCGGCCCCGTGCGGCGCGGACGGGGTGGGCGCGAAGAATCGCGCCCCTGCATGGTTCCGGATGGCCAGTGCGATGGTTGGATGCGCCAGAGCGTGAATGCGTTGGACCGCACTCACGCCCGCACGCACTCCCGCGCGTCTCCTCATTTCAAACGGACGCGCTCGGAGCCGTCGTACGAGCTCATGTCGGACAGGATCACCACGTCGCCGGGCTTCAGGCCGTTGACGACCTCCACCGTGCTGGCGGAGCCGCGGCCCAGCTTCACCTGGGTGCGCTGCGCCTCGTGGCCGGCGGGGGAAAGGCGGAACATGCTGACCGTGCTCTCGGCCTGGCCGTAGGCGGGGCGCCCCACGTACATCACGTTGGTGAGGCGCTCGATGTCCACCGTGCCGTCCACCGACAGGTCGGGGCGGGCGCCGCGGGGGAGCGGGCCTTCCAGCGTCACGTCGATGGCCACGCTCCCGTTCTGCACCGACGGGTCGATGCGCACCACGCGGCCGCGGACGATGCCGTTGCGCGTGTCCACCGAGGCGGGGAGGCCCACCACCAGGTCCTTGGCCTGCGTCTCCGGGATGCGCAGCACCGCCTTGAGGCGGCCCGGCTGCACCACGCGCGCGAGCGTCGTCCCGCTGTTGACCCACTGGCCCGGCTCCACCGACAGCTCCTGCAGCACGCCGTCGCTCCCCGCGCGCACCTGCATGGCGTCGATCTGCCGCTGCTGGAACTGGATCAGCGTGCGCAGGATGCCGAGCTGCGACTGCTGCGCGCTCACCTGGCTGCGCATGGACTGGGTGGTGAAGGCCAGGCGGCGCTCCTCCACCCCCAGCCGCACCCGCAGCTCCGCCGCGTTGTCGCGCGCCCGCTCCAGCTCGCCGGACGACACCATCTCCTTGCTGGCCAGCCCCTCGGCGGCGCGCGCCTGGCGCTCGGCCTCGCGCAGCTGGTTGCGCACGGTGGCCACGCTGGCCTCCTGCGTGAGCCGCTGCGACTCCAGGTTGCTGCGCAGCGTGGCGAGGTCGCTCTCGGCGGCGGCGAGCTGGCGGCGGGCCTCCAGCGCCTGGCGCTCCACGTCCGGGTTGCTGAGCTCGGCCAGCACGGTGCCGGCCGTGACCGTGGTGCCGGGCATCACCAGCTTACGCTCCACGCGCCCCGGCACCACCGCCGGCACCCAGCGGATGTCTTCGGCGATCAGCGTACCCGGGCCGCGCACCTGGCGCAGCATGTCGCCGCGGCGCACGGTGTCGGTCCACACGGTGGCGCGCTCCACGCCCGGGGCGGCGGGCTCCAGGCGGGCCAGGGCCACGGTGGCCCCCATCAGCACCGCCAGCCCGGCGCCGCCCAGTATCCACTTGGCGCGCTTGCTCTTTTTGGGGCGAGGAACGTCCACGGGGAAAATCTCCTGAAATGCGTTCTCGGCGGGCGGGGTGCGCCGCCGCGGGGTGTGCGAGTTTAGCGGGCGCCCATGCGATCCACGGCGGCCGTCAGGGCGCGGAGCTGCCCCTCCACGCCGGCCAGCCGCTCTTCCAGCGCCTCGTCCTCCTCCGCTCCGGGGCGGCGCACCCGCGCCACCGCGTGCAGCACCGGCACCAGGCCGAAGCGCGCCGCGATCCCGGCCAGCGGAAAGATCATCACGGCCCCGGCGATCCAGAGCACGAGGATGGTGGAGAGGTCGAAGTAAGACATGGGAGGGCGGTGGCTCGGGGTTGGTGTCGTTCCTGGTGTGCTCTCTGAAGGCGAGGACCGTGCCCTCCGCCTCACCCAGCGCAAGCCGTTGCACCGAAGCGGTTTAGCGAAACGGCGCGCGGATCGCGGGCGGGGCGGATGCCCGTGGCTGGGAAACACGCGTCCCAAAATCGGACACCTCCGCCGGGCCTCGCACTTGACCCGCGTCCACGGGGTCGATAGGGTGTGTCCGCCACGGACGGTGCCGCCGGCCCGCTCCCGGGACGATTGAGGACTTTCGAGGAACGGCCAGGAGAACCGCAGATGGGCGATCCCAAGGTGGACGCGCGCTTCGACGCGCTTGTTTCGCAGGTGCACGACTGGACCGAATCGGCGGTGGCCCTGGACGAGGGGCACTTTCCGGCCGAGCTGCTCAGCGACCTTCGCGACCTGATCGAAGAGCTGAAGGCCTTTCTGGACGAGGCCGAGCCGGGCACGTACAAGCGCGGCGACGTCATCGAGATGTTCGTGACGCCCGAGATGGCGGAGGTCACCGACCGCTTCCCCAAGGTGCGCCGCCTGCTGGAGAGCGCGTGGGGGTCGCAGCTCATGGAGCTGCTGGCGGAGGAGTCCGCCGGCTACGAGCACGGCGACGACGACGACGACGACGAGTAGCGACGGACGCGCACAGGGGCACGGAGGCACGGAGAAAAGCGGTTCTCTGTGCCTCCGTGTTCTCCGTGTGAGACCACTTCTTACCTCCTCCCACCCCGTGCACCCGCCATGGCCGAACCGAACGCGCCCGCAGCCGCCCCGCAGGTCTCGGCCGACGCCGTCGCCACCTCCGCGCCCGGACCGCGGCTCAGCGGCATCCAGCCGGAGCACGTGTACAAGGTGGTGCTGCTCGCCTTCCTGATGGGGATGCTGTACCGCTTCTTCGACACCATCGCCCACGTCTTCCTGATGGCCTACGCGGCGGCCATCGTGGCCGTGGGGCTCAACGCGCTGGGGAGGCACCTGCCGCTGGAGCGGAAGTGGCTGGCGGCGGCGGTGGGGGTGCTGGTGGTCGGCGGGGTGGCGGCGCTCATCTTCTTTGGGCTTCCCGTGCTGCTGGGGCAGGTGCGCGACATGGCCGGGCGGGGGCCGGGGCTGGAAGAGCAGATCCGCGAGTGGGAGGTGTGGCTTCGGCAGCAGACGGGCGCGCGCGTGCGCATCCCCCGCCCCGCCGAAGCGCTGCAGCCGGGGAAGGTGGGCGGCTCCGGGGCGGTGGGGAGCGCCATGAGCCTCCTGGAGTCGATCTTCGTCCCCGTGATCGTCTTCTTCGGCGCCCTGTTCGCCCTCGCCAAGCCCAACGAGCACCTGATGAACCCGGTGCTCCGCCTGGTGCGCAGCGACCAGCGCCCGGCCGTGTACCGCATCTTCCAGCTCCTGGGCGAGCGGCTGGTGGGGTGGCTGCGCGGCACCGCCCTGGCCATGGTGGGCGTGGGGATCCTCAGCATCGCCCTCTTCTCGCTGATCGGCGTTCCCAACGCGCTCCTCCTGGGGCTGCTGAACGGGTCGCTGGAGTTTCTCCCCCTGGTGGGCCCGTGGATCGGCGGCGGCACCGCCACGCTGGTCGCCTTCCTGGACGACCCCGCCAAGGCCGGGTGGACCGCGCTGGCCGCGCTCGCCATCCAGCAGCTGGAGGGGTACGTGATCACCCCCATGGCCATGAGCCGCAGCGTAGAGATCCACCCCTTCATCACCCTGTTCGCCCTGGTGCTCTTTGGCGGGGTGTTCGGCTTCCTGGGGCTGCTGCTGGCGCTCCCCCTGGTGATCCTGGTCTGGACCGTGGTGCAGGTGCTCTGGGTGGAGCGCGCCCTGGACACGGACCGCGACCGCATCGCGCCCATCGTTAAGGAATGAGCCGCCCGGAAGCGCGGAGAGGCGGGCGGTGAAGCGCACCGAGCGCCTGGGCGAGGCCACCGCTCCGGACGGCACCGTGCTGACGCTCTCGCGGCACGACGGCGACTACACCATCCGCGTGGGCGGCGTGGACCTGATGTCCACGCGCCGCTTCCACTCCGAAGAGCAGCTCGCAGAGCGCGTCTGCCTCCCCCTGCGCGGCCATGCCGCCCCGCGTGTGCTCATCGGCGGGCTGGGGCTGGGCTTCACCCTGCGCGCCGCCCTGCGCGTGCTCCCGGCGGACGCGCGGGTGGTGGTCGCCGAGATCGTGGCCGAAGTGATCGAGTGGAACCGCAACCCGGACTACCCCCTCGCCCACGACTCCCTGGCCGACCCGCGCGTGGAGCTGCGCCACGACGACGTCGCCAACGTGCTGCGCGGGAGCCGCGCGGTCTTCGACGCCATCATGCTGGACGTGGACAACGGCGCCGACGCCCTCACCACGGGCGGCAACGCCGATCTGTACCGCCGCGCCGGCGTCCGGGCCGCGGCATCCGCGCTCCGCCCCGGCGGCCGTCTCGCCTACTGGTCCGCCGACGAGGATCCGCGGTTCGCCGCCCTCCTCCGCTCCGCCGGCCTCACCGTCGAGACCGTCCGCGTCCGCGCCCACGCCAGCTCCGGCGGCGCGCACACGCTGCTCCTGGCCTCCGCGCCCTGATCGTTGGGGTCACACAGAGACACAGAGGCACGGAGACGACTTCATCTCCGTGCCTCTGTGTCTCTGGGTGAGCCAGGTCAGGGCGTGTAGGTGCTGTTCTGCGCCTTGGGCGTGCCGCGGCCGCCCGAGCCGTACACGGCGGTCGCCAGCGCGTCGGCCCAGTTGGAGCCGTCCATGTTGGCGTTGTCGAGCGCGGGGTTGATGAGCTCGCGGCTGATGCCGTTCTTGCCGGAGATGGTGGCCGAAGCGTACTGCGTGCGGTCCAGCGTCAGCGTGTCGCTCGCCCCGTATGCCCTCGAGATCTTGAGGGCGTCCAACGAGAGGAAGCTCAGGGCCGTCCCGTATGCGTAGTCCACCGGTACGCCCCCATTGTCCGCCGTGTTGGTGCTCATGCCCAGCACGGCGTAGCCGCCCGCCGGCACCAGGAACGGGGAAGTGATCAGGTGGAACGCGCGGCGCCCCGACCCGCCCGAGTCGGCGAGCAGCAGGTTCTGCATCTGCACCGGCAGGCGCCCGGCGTTGTACACCTCGAACCACTCCAGGGGGACGTCGGACGACGTGGGGCCGGTGGGGTTCGTCATGACTTCATTGATCACCAGCAACGGCTGCACTTCCGCTACCACGTGGAGCTGGAAGCTGAACTCGGTGGTCCCCGGGGCGAAGCTCAGCTGGTACGTCTTGAACCCCGACACCTCGTGCTGGACGAGCTTCTGGTCGTAGCGGAAGAAGGGCCTCGCCTCGCTGCCACCGGGCAGCACCCTGGCGCCGTCCGCGTTCTCGACCCCGGCGAAGCCGGCCGTCCCCGAGGCGACGAACACCGTGACGCCCGCGGTATCCACGCGCGACCCGTCGGGAGTGCCCACCCCTTCCGGGAGCAGGTTCTGCACGGTCAGATCGAACTGCAGGACGTTCCCCGCCACGCTCACGTTGCTCTCGGTGAGCCAGAGGTTGGGGTCGCCGTAGCCGCCGAGCTGGCCGCAAACCAAGCTGCCGCTGCCCCCGGTGCTGGCCTGGCAGTCGTACACGGCGAGGACGCCTTCCGGGAGGCCCGTCGGCTCCACCGTCACCGGCATCGTCCCCTTCCGCCGAGAGTCCACCTTCGACGTCGCGGTGACCGCCGCGTACCCCGGGCCCACGTCGGTCATCACCCCGGTGGTCGCGTCGATCGTGACCACCGCGCTGTTGGAGCTCGACCAGGTGACCTCTTCGGCCACGACGGCGCCGAGATGGTTGTACACCGTGGCGGTCATGTCGTGGTTGGCACCCGTCACCGCGCCGGCCGCGATCTGCACCCAGCCGAACTCGTACTGCACCGGCACCGAGACCAGGACCGAGTAGGTGAAGGTCTTGGTGTTCGCGCTGTACACGAACCGCCACGGCTTGGGCGCGGACGTGCCATTCCTGGCGAGCACGCCGTCGTACTGGTAGTACGGCACGCCCGTCCTGGCGAAGGTCCCGTCGGGGCTGGTGAAGTTCCCCACGCCGGACGGGTTGTCTACCCGCACCGTCTCGGTGGTCTTCGTCCCCACCTTGACGGAGGTGACGGTGGGGCCGCTGTGGAAGAAGATGCGGTTCCCGGTGGCCGCCGCCGTGGTGCCATCCAGCGTGCCGACGGGCTGCCCGATCTGGTTGGTCAGCGCCACGTTCATGGACGTGGTGTCTTCGTTGGCCGGGTCCAGCCGCGACGAAGCCGCGCCCGTGGTGGTGAAGGCCACGTACGGCTTGCCCAGGATCAGGTCCGCCCGGGCGGCGCCGGAGGGGCGCGGCGTCTGGCAGCTCTGCGTGCCGGCCGCCACGTCCACGGTGCACTCGTACTGCACCATCAGGTTTCCGCCGGCCCCGGCGGGCACCGGGGCGGTGCCGACCACGGAATCGCCCGAGTCGGCGCAGGCGCCGAGCCCAAGGATGGAGACGGAAAGCAGCGAACGCACGACGCGCCGCCGGGAGGACGGCGGCACCAGGGATCCGAGCAGCATTTGGGGAGCCTTTACGGCGGGGGCAGGCGACGGGCCGTCGCCAGGAGGCGGGGGAGCATGGGGCCGGCTCAGGCTGGCCTGCTCCCCCAACGCCGTCATGGTGCTCGGCGTGGGGGCGTGGGAAAGGCGGGTACAGACCGACACAGGCGCGGCCAGCGGGAGCGCCGCACAGCGAGGTCCCAGAGGCCGCAAGTCTAGCGGCAACTTGCACCTGCGTCAATGCGCGGCGAAACACGCGCTCAAGTCCGCGCGGCCATGCCGCATAGCCCCCTTCGAGCCCCCGGTTCGCCGCCCAGGCGCATAGCCCCACCCGGCCCCATCCTGACCCAGCTGTCGCCCGTCTCTGTGTCTCTGTGTCTCTGTGTGAGCCCTGCCGTTTGGCCGCACCTGAGCTGGCGCCCGGCTGACCTGCACGCGTCGCACGGATACGTGGGAATCGCCCCCTCTCTCGATAACGAGAGGCGCAGCCTCTCCTGTTATCGGGAGAGGGGGTCGGGGGGTGAGGGCCTCCCAGGCGAACGCCCGCGCCTGAACCTTGCGAACACTCGGCTGACAACCCGCGGGAACCCACTGGCCCGTCCCCCACGCTGCCCCTGATGCCGACCGGATGCCCATCCTGCGGCGCCGAGCTCCCGGCCGCTGACGCCGAATGCGCGGCCTGCCCCCCACAGAGCCCCGTGCGCCCCCCGCCCCGGCTCGCCGTCTCCACGGAGGGCGGCGAGCTCAGGATCGAGTGGCGCTGGCTCGCGTGGACGGCGTACCTGATGGCCATCGTGTGCGCGATCTGGTTCGTCTTCCTGGGCGCCTGGTACCTGCTGGCGGCGACGGCGGGGAGCCGCACGCTGATGGTGTTCGCGCTGCTGCACGTGGCCGCGGGGGTGGTGCTGATCTATGCCACGTGGGCCATGTTCGTGAACCACACGCGCATCACCGTGGCGGGCGGGCGGCTCAGGGTGGACCTCGGCCCCCTGCCCTGGCCGGGGAACCGCGACATCCCCACGGCGTCGCTGCAGCAGCTGTACTGCGAAGAGCACGTCAAGGTGACGCGGGGCGGCACCACGACGACGTACTCGGTGCGGGCGCGCATCACCGGCGGCGGCGGCGGCGAGCTCGCCACCGGCCTCACGGACCGCGACCAGGCGCTGCACATCGAGCAGGAGATCGAACGGCACCTCGGGATCCCCGACCAGCCGGTCGCGTCCGAAGTGCCGCACTGACGTCCCCGGCGCAGAGGGGAGCTACCCGGCATCGTCCCAGCGCCGCGCGATGCGGGGAAGGCTGGTCTCGATCCATTCCGCGAGCGCACCGACGCGCTCGGCGGCCTCGCGGCCCAGCGGGGTGAGGCTGTACTCCACGTGCGGCGGCACCACTTCGTAGGCGACGCGGTCTACCAGGCCGTCGCCCTCCAGCCACTGCAGCGTCTGCGCGAGCATCCGCTCGCTGACGCCGCCGATGGCGCGCCGCAGCTCGCTGAAGCGGTGCGTGCCGCCCTGCAGCGCGACCAGGACCAGCACGCCCCACCGGCTGGTGATGTGCTTCAGCACGTCGCGCGACGGACACGCCGCGGCCATGAGGTCGCCGCGCTGCAGGCGCTCGGATAGCGGCAGGGCGCCGCTGGCGGGGGTCTTTTTCGTGTTTTTCATACTTACCTCAATGTAAGTACTTACAAATCGTAAGTAAAGCCGGTAGCTTCCCGCCTCGAGGTTCAACGACAACGGCAATCCAGCGGGAGATCAGGAATGACCATCGCCATCACGGGAGCCACGGGCCATCTCGGCCGGCTCGTCATCAGCAAGCTCAGCGCCCAGGTGCCCGCCGGCGGCGTCGTCGCCCTGACGCGGTCGCCGGAGAAGGCCGGCGATCTTGGCGTCGAAGTGCGCGAGGCCGACTACGACCGGCCGGAGACGCTGGGGCCGGCGCTCGCGGGCGTCGACACCCTTCTGCTCGTCTCCGGCAACGAGATGGGAAAACGGGAGCACCAGCACCGCAACGTGATCGAGGCCGCGCAGGAGGCCGGCGTGCGGCGCATCGTCTACACCTCGCTGCTCCGCGCGGACAGCTCGCCGCTTAGTCTCGCGGCGGAGCACGCGGCCACGGAGGACGCCGTGAAGGCTTCGGGCATCCCCTATACCATCCTGCGCAACGGGTGGTACACGGAGAACTACACCGGTTCCATCCCCGGCGCGCTGGCGGGTGGCGCGTTCGTCGGCAGCGCGGGTGAGGGCAGGGTATCGTCCGCGGCCCGCGCCGACTACGCCGACGCGGCCGTGGCGGTGCTTGCCGGTGCCGGGCACGAGGGGAAGACGTACGAGCTCGCGGGGGACGAGGCGTGGACGCTCAGCCATCTGGCCGCCGAGATCTCCCGCCAGACGGGGAGGAGCATCCCGTACCGGGACCTCCCGGAGGCCGAGTACGCCGGGGCGCTCAAGGGCTTCGGCCTGCCGGACGGGCTGGCGCACGCCATCGCCGGCTGGGATGCTTCGGCCGCCGAGGGCGCGCTGTTCGACGACTCGCGCCAGCTTTCGCGCCTGATTGGGCATCCAACCACTCCGCTCGCGGCGACGGTGGCGGAGGCGCTCGGGAGCTGAAACAGCGGCTCACGGACACAGAGAGGCGCCATTCATCTGGCACCCCGCGCGCGGGGACGCTAGCTTCCGCGGGCCGAAGCACGACCGATACGCCTTACCCCGCACGGCACGATGAAGCTCAGCACCTTTCCGCATCCCCACGCGCCGCTGGCCGCCAGCGGCCGCCGGCGCGAGGCACGGCACCCGTGACGCCCTCGTCCCTGGCGGGGAGGCGGCGGTGAGGCGCCGGGCCGCGGGCGGAATGGAGCACGTGCCGCGCAGGTCGCCCATCCCGCGCGACGAGTTCCACGAGCTCCTCCGCGCCTGGCACGCCGACGCCATGGAAGGCGAGGTGATCCGCGACGCGGGCACGGACGACGAGGACGCGTACGACGGCGACGACTGGGTGTGGATCAAGCACCTGGGAAACCGCTTCTACCTGCACGCCGCCACCACGCACCCCGCCGCCGGCCGCTACCTGGAGCTGCTGGACGCGGACGGCGAGTCTATCCGCTGGCACGCCCCTCCCGGCACCGGCGACCGCCCCGTCGGCTTCGGGCCGGACGGCGCGCCGATCGAGGGGTTCGGGTTGTTCCGGGCCTCGTAACGGACGGGGCTCACACAGAGGCACAGAGATGACTTCATCTCCGCGCCTTCGTGTCTTGCCCGGGGTGCATATTTGCGCGATGTTGGGTGCAGACCCGCACCGGGAGGTGATCATGACCGTGATGGATATCGCCGACCTGCTCGGCGGAACGCGCGTCCTGGGGCGCAGCATCGACAGCGACCTGGAACTCGATGGGATCGTGGAGGAGGGGCTGCCGTCACGGAGCGTCGAGGCGCTGATGCGCCACATGGAAATCGGCACGGCCGAGATGGCCACGTTGATACCCAAGCGCACCCTGATGGCCAGCAAACAGCGAACACGCCTTTCGTCGGACCAGTCCGACCGGGTTGCGCGGCTTGCGCGCGTGTTTCGGCTGGCGGAGGAGACGCTCGGCAGCTCCGAGAAGGCGCGCGTCTGGATCCGCCGCCCCAACCGGACCCTCGGCGGCAGGACGCCGCTGGAGCTGGTGCGGCGCTCGTCCGGGAGTCTGCTGGTGGAGCGCGCGCTGGGGCGCCTGGCTCATGGCGTATATACGTGATCGTCCCGGTGCTGTGGCGCGTCTGCCGGTCTCCGTTCGCGGCGCTGGACGGCGAAGGCGCCCGGCTCCACGGCGGCCGTTGGAACCCCGTGGGCACCCGGATGGTGTACACCGCGACGACGCTCGCGCTCGCGGCGCTGGAGACCCTGGCGCACACCGATCCCGACCTGGTCCCCGACGACCTGGTCGCCCTGCGCATCGAGACCGGCGGGCTGGACGTGACGGCGCTGGACGAATCGGCGCTCCCGGACGGGTGGCGCGGCGGGGCCGCCGAGAGCCGTAACCAGGCGTTCGGCGGCCAATGGGTGAATGCCGCGGCTTCCGCGCTTCTCCTCGTTCCCTCCGCGCTCCTTCCCGGCGCCGCGGCCCCGGTGGAAGCCAACGTGCTCTTCTCGCCGGAGCATCCCGGCGCGGACCGCGTGCGCATCGTCGAGCAGATTCCCTTCTCCTTCGACGACCGCCTCCTGTTCGCCTGACGCGATCAGCGGGCGTGCTTGTACATCATGTCGATGAGCTCGTCGTACATGGCGTCGGCGGCGGGGGCTTCGGGGGTGGTGAGGGCGGCGGCGGCGCAGTGCTTCAGGTGGTTGCGCATCAGCTCGCGCCCCACGCCGCGGAGGGCCTCGTGCACGGACGAGATCTGCGTCATCACGTCGGCGCAGTAGCGGTCCTCCTCCACCATCTTCTGCAGGCCGCGGATCTGGCCCTCGATGCGGCGCAGGCGCTTGAGGTTGCGCTCCTTGATCCCCGCGTCCACCCCCACCGCCTTCCGCTCCTCGCCGTGGGCCACCCCGCACGCGCACGCCACCGTCTGTTCGTCGGTCATCTTCTCCTCTGTGCCTCTGTGTCTCTGTGTGAGCCGTAAAGCCGTACGCGCCGCAGCCGCAGGCTGTTCGCCACCACGCTCACGGAGCTGAACGCCATCGCCGCGCTGGCCAGGATGGGCGAGAGCAGGAGGCCGAACGACGGGTACAGCACGCCGGCCGCCACGGGGATGCCCACCACGTTGTAGACGAAGGCCCAGAACAGGTTCTGCTTCATCGTCCGCATTGTGCGGCGCGACAGGTGGACCGCCGCGGCCACGCCCTGCAGGTCCCCCCGCATCAGCACCACGTCCGCGGCCTCCGCGGCGATGTCCGTGCCCGTGCCGATGGCGATCCCCACGTCCGCCTGGGCGAGCGCGGGCGCGTCGTTGATTCCGTCGCCCACCATCGCCACCACCTTGCCGGCGTCCTGCAGGCGCTTGATCTCGGCCACCTTGCCGTCGGGGAGAACCCCGGCCACCACCCGGCCGATGCCGGCCTCGCGCGCCACCGCGTCGGCGGTGTGGCGGTTGTCGCCCGTGAGCATCACCACCTCCAGCCCCATCCCCCGCAGCCGGCGGATCGCGGCACGCGAGCTCTCGCGGATGGGGTCGGACACGGCCGCGAGCCCCGCCAGACGGCCATCGACCGCCACGTACATCGGCGTCTTCCCCTCGGCCGCCAGCCGCTCGGCGTCGCCGCGCAGCGGGTCCACGGGCACCGCGTAGTCGTCCATCAGCAGCTCGTTCCCCACCGCCAGCGCGCGCCCGTCTACCACACCCACCGCGCCACGGCCCGTGACCGCCTCGAACGACTCCGGCGCAATCGTGGCGATCCCGCGCTCGCGGGCGTGGGTGACGATGGCGTCGGCCAGCGGGTGCTCGGAGCGCGTCTCCAGCGACGCCACCAGGCGCAGCAGCTCGTCCTCCGATTCCACCCCCTCGCCCTCTGCGAACGGCGCCAGCGCCAGCTCGGTGACGGTGGGGCGCCCCTCGGTGACGGTGCCCGTCTTGTCCAGCACCACGGTGTCCAGGTCGCCGGCGCGCTGCAGCGCCTCGCCACCCTTGATCAGCACGCCGAACTCGGCGCCCTTGCCCGTGCTCACCATGACGGCGGTGGGAACGGCCAGGCCCATGGCGCAGGGGCAGGCGATGATCAGCACCGCGACCGCCGCGGCGAAGGCGCGCACCCCCGGCGCCTCGCCCGCCGTCACGAACCACGCGACAAAGGTGGCGATGGCGATGGAGATCACCACCGGGACGAAGATGGCGCTCACGCGGTCGGCCAGGCGCTGGATGGGCGCGCGGGAACCCTGCGCGTCCCTCATCAGCCGCACGATCCGCGCGAGCACGCTGTCGGTGCCCAGGGTGGTGGCGCGGTAGCGGAAGGCGCCGGTGCGGTTGATGGTGCCGCCGATCACCCCGTCGCCCGCGCCCTTGGGCACCGGCATGGACTCGCCGGTGAGCATGGACTCGTCCACCGCGCTGGAGCCGTCGACCACCTCGCCGTCCACCGGCACGCGCTCGCCGGGGCGCACCACCACCTCGTCTCCGTGCCGCACCTCGTCCACCGGCACGTCCGTCTCCGCGCCACCGCGGAGGACGCGCGCCGTCCTGGGCTGCAGCTCGGCCAGGGCGCGGACGGCGGCGGAGGTCTGGCGCTTGGCGCGGGCCTCCATCGCGTTGCCCGCCAGGATCAGGGAGATGATGAAGATCACCGCCTCGTAGTACACGTCCGGCTGCACGCCGCGGCGCAAAAAGAAGCCGGGCGCCGCCGTTGCCGCCACCGAGTAGAGGAAGGCCGCCCCCGTGCCCACGGCCACCAGCGTGTTCATGTCCGCCGAGTGATGGCGGAATGCGCTCCAGGCGCGGGTGTAGAAGTGCCGCCCGGCCCACGCCATCAGCCCCAGCGTGGCCGCCAGCAATCCCCACGACAGCGCGCCGCGCGGGATCGCGTACAGCCACGGCAGCACGGAGCGGAGCGCCGGGTCCAGCCACTGCATGGCCCAGCGCATGAAGGGATCGACGGTGGCCCCGTGCGCGCCGTGCGCGGACATCAGCGGCATGGACGCGACCATGGCCACGATGGCGGCGGCGAAGCTGACCCCCGCCTTCACGCGCAGGTCGCGGAACTCCTCCTCGTGGGCGCGGTCCTGCGCCTCCTGCTCGTCGAAGGCGCCGCGGCCGGGGTGGGCCAGCTCGGCGCCGTAGCCGGTGGCGCGGATGGCGTCCACCAGCGCGTCCGGGGACGTGGAGACCGGATCGAACTCCACGGTGGCGTTGCTCGTCATCAGGTTGACGGACGCGCCCTGCACCCCCGGCTGCTTTTCCAGCGTCCGCTGCACGCGCCCGGAGCACGCCGCGCAGGTCATCCCGCTCACGGGGATGGTGATCTTTTCCGGCGAAGTCTGCGTGGCCATGGCTTCATCCCTCGTCCACGGTGATGCGGCCGCGGAGCATCCCCATCCCGCAGGTGAACTCGTAGCTCCCGGGCCGCTCGGGAGTGAACTCCACCGGCGTGCGTTCGTGCGCGGGAAGGAAGCGCCGGATCCCGAAGTCGGGGATCACCACCTCCTCCGAGCACCCGGAGGTCTCCTGCCGGTCGAACACCAGCCGCACGGGCGCCCCCGCCTTCACCCGCACGTGGGCGGGCGAGTACCCGCCCTGCACCACCACCGTCACCTCCTGCCGCCCCCCCGCCCCGCCCACGGCGGCGTACGCGGGCGCGCGCCCCGCCACGAAGAAGTACCAGTTGACCCAGACGACGGCGGCCGTGCCGCCCAGCACCACCAGCCAATCGGTCGCGTTCATCGTCACCTCCCGGCCACTCGGGCCTGGTAGCCTTCGTCCTGGATGGCCTGCTCGATCCGCTCCGCTCCCGCCACCGCCGGATCGTACTCCACGGTCGCGGACCCCACCCGCACCTCCTGCACCCTCACCCCCTCCACCCGCGCGAGCACCTGCTCCACCGCCCTCACGCAGTGCCCGCAGCTCATCCCCCCGATCTCGATCTCCACTCGCTCCATGTTCCCCCCTCCTGTGCATCTGGATACCCCCTGCCGGTATCAATATGCATAGCCCCCACCCCTATGTCAACAGCTCACACGGAGACACAGAGGCACAGAGAAAAACCATCTTCCTCTGTGCCTCTGTGTCTCTGTGTGCGATTTCTGTTTACCGCCCTGGAACCGGGTAAACGGCGATGCTCTCGTGCCCCTCGCGGTCCACCGCCACCACGCCGAAGAAGGAGTTGTCGATGATGACGTTCTCCAGGGTGGCCTCGGTGACGTTGCCCACGAAGCGCGAGTGCGTCCAGTTGGCCGCCGTGGGGTCGCGCCAGTACACCTTGTAGCCGGCCAGGTCCGGCGCGTCCACCGCCTTCCAGCGCAGCACCGTGTTGGGCGACACCCCGCCACCCACGGTCACCGAGTCCGGCGCGGCCGGGGCCCAGGCCAGCGAGGCCAGCGCGGCGGCGTTCAGCGACGTCATCTTGGCGACGTAGGGATAGTCCACCTGGTCCGGCGTGTCGCCGTAGCGGATGCCGTTCTCCACGCGCACGTTCTGGTGCTGGCGCGTGTAGTCCTCGAACGTCTCGGTGAGGCGCACGGCCGGGTAGCCCGCCAGGAAGAACGGAGTCTGGTCGCCGCCGCGGCCGAAGCGGTCCAGGCGGTAGATCATGTGGATGTCCAGGTCGTTGATGTACTGGTCCGCGACCCGGTCCACGTAGCGCGCGAGCTGGCGCGAAGGGGTGTCCAGCTCGCCGCCGCTGTACAGGTAGCGGCGCAGCTCGGCCTGCGAGGCGGTGGGGGGGATGCCGGGCGCGAAGACGCGCGCCGTGGTGTTGCCCGACGCGCCGGTCTGGCCGCGCGTGTTGCCGATGATGTCGTTGTTGAGCACCCCCGTGATCCGCCACCCGTTGGCGCCGGCGTGGCGCGCCAGGATCTCGCCCCCCAGCAGCCCCTGCTCTTCCCCGGCCAGCGCCGCGTACACGATGCTCCCGTCGAAGCGGTGCTGCGTGAGGACGCGCGCCGCCTCCAGCGCCGCCGCCGTCCCGGAGGCGTCGTCGTTGGCCCCGGGCGCGTCGCTGGTGGCGTCCATCACGTCGTTCACGCGCGAGTCGTAGTGCGCGGTGATCAGCGTGTAGCGGTTGGCATCGGTCTGCCCGCGCTGGATGGCGACCACGTTCACCACGTTGGTGGGCGTGCGGATGCGGCTCTGCGGGTTGGCGGGGATCACCTCGCTCACGTACCTCACCTCCAGGCAGCCGCCGCACTGCCGCGAGATGCGCTGGAACTCGGCGAAGAGCCACCGCCGCGCCGCGCCGATGCCGCGCGTCTGCGACACGGTGTCGCTGAGCGTGTGGCGCGTCCCAAAGGCCGCCAGCCGCCGGATGTCCGCCTCCACCCGCGCGGCCGACACCCCCGCCACGATCTGGCGGATGCGCGCGTCCTCGCCCCCGGTGCCGGGCATCTGCACCATGAGCCCCGGCGGCGGCGCGGGGTCGCGCGTGGCCGGCTGCGTGGGCGGGCGGATCTGCGCCTGCGCCGAGCCGGCGAGGAGCGTGGCGAGAACGAGCGAGCGGGCGATGCGGATCACGGAAGTCTCCAGGAGAAAGTGCATTAGGCTCTGTCTGACGAATCGGTTCTTGCGAGCGGAGGCGCCTCCAACCTGGAGGTGCACCGATGGTCAGGCGCTACGAACTCAGTGACGAGGCATACCGGCTCGTCGAGGACTTGCTACCCC
>CADCTW010000002.1 GCA_902805735.1 uncultured Gemmatimonadota bacterium
TGCGCCTTCCGGAGGCGGCGCCCGGGCGGCCGCGCCCCGGCCCTCCGCCCTGCGCGCCGTGCGCGCCGAGGGCCGCGTGACCGTGGACGGCGTGCTCTCCGAGGCGATGTGGTCGCAGGGGGAGCCCATCGGGATCGGGTACGAGTTCTATCCCGGCGACAACGTGGCGCCGCCGGTGCGCACCGAGTGCCGCGCCAGCTACGACGACGAGAACCTGTACCTGGGGTGCACGGCCTTCGACCCGGAGCCGGGGCGCATCCGCGCGCACCTGTCGGACCGCGACAAGCCCTTCCGGGACGACCACCTGATCTTCCTGATCGACCCCTTCAACGACCAGCGCCGGGCGTTCGAGTTCCGGGTGACCGCGCTGGGCGTGCAGATGGACGCCATGTTCATCCCCCAGGAGGGGATCGAGGACTTCAGCTGGGACGCGCTCTGGCGCTCCGCCGGGCGCATCACCGGCGAAGGGTACGTGGTGGAGGTGGCCATCCCCTTCCGGTCGCTGCGCTTTCCGCAGGCGGCGGGGCCGCAGTCGTGGGGGATCATCATGGAGCGCGTGTACCCGCGCAGCGTGCAGCGCCGCATGCGCAGCGCGTACATCAAGCGCGGCGGCAACTGCCTGCTCTGCGGCGCGGACCGGCTGGAGGGGCTGCAGGGGATCGCCCCCGGGCGCGACCTGGAGATGGCGCCCACCCTGACCGCCCACCGCACCGACGCCCGCGACGCCACGGCCGGCCGGCTGGTGGGCGGCGACGGCAAGACGGACCTGGGCCTCACCGCGCGCTGGGGGATCACCTCCAACGCCACCCTGGCCGCCACCGTGAACCCGGACTTCTCGCACGTGGAGGCCGACGTCGCGCAGCTGGAGGTGAACGAGCGCTTCGCCCTGTCGTACCCGGAGCGGCGGCCGTTCTTCCTGGAAGGCGCCGACGTGTTCGGCACGCCGCAGCCGGTGGTTTTCACGCGGACGGTGGTGGACCCGGTGGCGGGCGCAAAGCTCACCGGCAAGGAGGGGGCAGGCGCATACGGGGTGATGGGGGCGCGCGACCGGGTGAACACGCTCCTCTTTCCCGCCAACCAGGCGTCGCGCAGCGCCCTTCTGCGGCAGGAGGTCAGCACGGGCGTGGCGCGCTACCGCCGCGACCTGGGAGGCTCGTCCAGCATGGGCGTGCTGCTCACCACCCGCGAGGGCGACGGATACCACAACCGCACCGCGGGGCTGGACGGCCTGGTGCGGCTGGGCCGCGGCACGCTGCTGCGCTTTCAGGGCGCGCTCAGCGACACGGACTATCCGGACTCGCTGGCCACGCGGATGGCGCAGCGGACGGGGGCGTTCGGCGGGGTGAACGCGTACGCGCAGCTCTCGCACTCCCGGCCCACCTGGAACGCGATGGTGGCGGCGCGGCACGTGGAGCGCGGCTTCCGTGCGGACGCCGGCTTCATCCCCCGCGTGGACGTGAGCGGGGTGAATATGAACGCCACCCGCGTTCGCTGGGGGCGTCCGGGAGGGTGGTACAACCGCCTCGCCGTGACCACCTCGCTGGAGCGGCTGACGGACCAGGGCGGGGATCTCACGGACCAGGGGGTGGCGCTCTCGGGCAACTACCAGGGCCCGCGGCAGAGCGTGGTGGACGTGGGCGTGGGGCACTACCGCAGGCTGTACGGCGGGCAGATGTTCGACCTGGTGGACGCGCGCTGGAACCTGGAGATGCGCCCCAGCCGCGCCATCGGCTTCCGCATGCCCGGCCGCTACGGCTACGACGTGGACCTGGCCAACAACCGCCGCGCCACCCTGCTGAGCCTGCAGCCCGCGGTGGACGCGCGGCTGGGGCGGCACCTGAACCTCGCGCTCAGCCACTCGCTGCGCACGCTCAGCACGGGCGGCGAAGAGATCCTGGAGGCGGGGCTCACGCAGGCGCAGGTGGGCTACCACTTCAGCTCGCGGACGATGGTGCGCGCCATCCTGCAGCACCAGGACATCGACCGGAACCAGGAGCTGCACCTGGCGAAGGTCAAGGGCGAGTCGCAGAGCTTCTTTTCGCAGTTCCTGTTCTCGTACCGGGTGAACCCGCAGACGCTGCTGTTCCTGGGCTACAGCGACAACCACCTGGGGGAGGACGGGGCGACCCTGGTGCGCACGGGGCGGACGCTGTTCCTCAAGCTGGGCTACGCCTGGCAGCTGTGATACGAAACCGCAGGCGGCTTGCACCGGCGCGCCGCACCGCCGGGGGATGAATCGCCGGGGGATGAATCCCCCGGCTGGAGGAACGGGAAGCCCGCTGAAGCGGGCTCCGGCACCTGACTTATGCGAGCGCGCTTCGGCGTGCCTCCCGTGGTCCCGGCGGGGGGATTCATTCCCTAGGCTGGAACGCACACCTGATTCAAGAACAAGGACGTGAGATGCGTGTTTTCGTGACGGGCGCCCGCGTGGCGGGCGCCCTGGCCCGGTCGTTCTCCGCCGCGGCGCTGGCGCTGGGGCTGGCCGCGGCGCCGGCCGGCGCGCAGGAGGCGGACGGGTACTCGATGGCGTCGTACCGCCGCGCGCGGGCGGAGGTGGAGGCGGGGCTTGCCGCCCTAGGCGGCCCCGCCCCGGCCCTCTCGTTCACGCTGGAGGGGACTCGTGGGCTGCGCGGGCAGAGCGCCGGGCCGGAGTCCGCCGGCGAGCGCACGCCGCACCGCATGCGTGTGATGGTGGAGCCGGCGCGCGAGCGTGCGCTGGTGGAGATGGAGAGCCACCTCCCCGGCGGCATCCTCTTCGTCCTGCGCCGGGTGGCGCAGGGGCGCTCCGGGTTCCAGATCGACGTGCCGCGCACGCGCTTCGGCCCGGCGCTCGTGGAGCTGGCCGCCCCCGCCACCGCGGGGGTGCGCACGCAGGCCACGCGCACGGTGCCGCAGCTGCTGCTGGCGCAGGCCCTTGCCCGCCCCGCCACGCTGCGCGACCTGGGCACCGTCACGCGCGGCGGCCGCCCGCACCGCGCGGTCGCCTACGCCACCGAAGAGGGCGCGCAGGTCACGCTCTTCCTGGACTCGGGGACGCGGCTGCTCTCCGGGTACGAGCTGCTGGAAGACAACGCCGGCGTGGGCGACGTGCTGACGGAGGTCCGGTTCGCGGGCTACGCCGCCGCCGCGGGCGTCCGGCTCCCCACGCGCTACCAGGTGCGGCAGAACGGGGTGATGGACCAGGACCTCCGCTACACCGCCGTGGCCGCGGGCGCGCTCGCGGACTCGCTCTTCGGGGCGCCGGCCGGGTACACGCCCCCGCCGCCCGCCGCCGCGGCGTCGGTGAAGACGGTGGCGGACGGGGTGTACCTGCTGGACCGGGTGGGCGGCCCGTACCGCTCGATGTTCGTGGACATGGGCGACCACGTGCTGGTGGTGGAGGCGCCCGTGAGCTCCGCCGCGTCGGAGACCGCGCTGGGGCTCATCCGCCAGACGCTGCCCGGCAAGCCCGTGCGCTACCTGGTGGTCACGCACCGCCACAGCGACCACATCGGCGGGGTGCGGCCGTACGTGGCGGCGGGCGCGGTGCTGGTGGCCCCCGCCGGCGCGGAGCCCGCGCTGCGCCAGATCGCCGCCGTACGCCGCACCCTGGCCTCCGGTCCGGTGGACCGCGCCCCGGGCGAGCCGCGGGTGGAGGCGGTGGCGGACCGGCGCGTGTTCCAGGGCGCCGGCCGGCGGGTAGAGGTGATCTCCACGGGCGGCGGGTCGCACGTAGACGCCGAGCTGCTGGTGTACCTGCCCGCGCAGCGGCTGCTGTACCAGGGCGACTTCGTGACCTTTCCCGACTACGGCGGCGACGCGCCCGACATCCCCGTGACGCGCGAGCTGGCGGCCCTCATCCGCAAGCTGCGGCTGGACGTGGACACCATCGTGGGCACACACGGCCGGCTGGGCACGCTGGCGGAGCTGAACCGGGCCGTCGGCGCACGCCCGGCGCAGTGAGCTCCTGACGTCCGCGCCCTCCGGCCATGCAGCAACGCACGGCCGGAGAGCTGGAAGCCAGGCGGAGAGCCATTCCGCTGCATCCCACCCTGCACGGCCGGAATGACACCGGCGAGAACGGTCGCCCGCCGTCGCCCCGCTGATACGATGCCCGGCGTCCGCGGCCCCTGGAAACCCGCCCCAGGAGGGCGAGCACCACCAAAGCTACGCCCATCGGTATAGACGGAGCACGCCCTGGAAACCCGCGAAAGCGGGCTCACCAGATCAAGACTGTTTTCTGAAGCCACGCTGCCGCGGCACGCGCTGGACTACGTCCCGGCCGAGCTCCAAGGCTTGCCCTAACCCACTGATCGGAACCATGAGCAACAACGTCGAGGCGATCTATCCCCTTTCGCCCATGCAGGAGGGGATGCTGTTCCACACCGCGTACGCGCCGGGAACCGGCATCTACATCAACCAGGTGGCCTACACCTTCGGCGGGCTGGACGCGGACGCGTTCCGCCGCGCCTGGCAGGCCGCGCTGGACCGGCACGCCGCCCTGCGCAGCGCGTTCCTGTGGGAGAAGCGCGACCGTCCGCTGCAGGCGGTGCTCCGCGCGGTGGAGCTGCCCTGGGACGAGCGCGACTGGCGCGGCCTCGACGGGCAGGCGCAGCAGGCGGCGCTGGAGGCGCTGATGCACGAGGACCGCACGCGGGGCTTCGCGCTCAACCGCGCCCCGGCCATGCGGCTCTACGTCCTGCGCACGGGCGACGACGAGCACCGGGTGCTGTGGAGCTTCCACCACCTGGTGCTGGACGGGTGGAGCATGTCGCTGCTGCTGGGCGAGGTCTTCCGCCTGTACGACGCCCTGCGCCGGGGCGAGTCCCCCGCCCTGCCCCGCGCGCCGCAGTACCGGGCGTACATCACCTGGCTGCAGGCCCAGCCCCCGGAGGCCGCCGAGGCGTTCTGGCGCGCCGCGCTGGACGGCGTGACCGCGCCGACGCCGCTGGGCATCGACCGCGACGGCGAAGCGGTGCCGGCGGACGCGCCCGAGCGCTACGGGCAGCGGATGGAGACCATGGACCCGGCGCTGGCGGCGGAGGTGCAGGCCTTTGCCCGTCAGAACCGGGTGACGGCGAGCGCCGTGGCCCAGGGCGCCTGGGCGCTCCTCCTTTCCCGCTACAGCGGGGAGAGCGACGTCGTCTTCGGCGTCACCGTCAGCGGCCGGCCGCCGGCGGTGCCGGACGCGGAGCAGACGGTGGGGCTGTTCATCAACACCATCGCCTGCCGCGTCCCGGTGCGCGACGACCTGCGGGTGGGCGAGTGGCTGCGGGAGATCCAGGCCCGCCACGGCGCCGCCCAGCAGTACGACCACGCGCCGCTGGTGCAGGTGCAGGGGTGGAGCCAGGTGCCGCGCGACCAGCCGCTCTTCGAGAGCCTGCTGGTGTTCCAGAACTTTCCGACCCAGGGCACCGGGCGCGAGGGGGGCGGGTTGGAGGTGCGCGAGGTGAAGATCGCCGAGAGCACCAGCGTTCCCCTGTCCGTGGTGGTGGGGATCGGCAAGGCGTCGTTCGTCAAGCTGATGTGGGACCGCACCCGCATCGGCGACGCGGCGGCGGACCGGCTGCTGCGCCACCTTCCCGCCGTGCTGGCCGCCCTGGTGGCCGGCGCCGGCCGCCGCCTGGGCGAGCTGCAGGTGCTGGACGCTGAGGACGCGGCGCAGACCGCGGCGTGGAACGCCACCCACCGGGAGTACCCCGGCACGGAGTGCGTCCACGAGCTCATCGCGCGGCAGGCGGCAGCCACGCCCGACGCGGTGGCGGTGGTGTTCGAGGGCGAGCGCGTGACGTACGCGGAGCTGGACGCCCGCGCCAACCGCCTGGCCAACCACCTGCGCGGCCTGGGCGTGGGCCCGGAGGTGCGCGTGGGCGTGTGCGCGGAGCGCTCCGTGGACCTCGTCGTCGCGCTGCTGGCCACGCTCAAGGCCGGCGGCGGCTACGTGCCGCTGGACCCCGGCTACCCGCGCGACCGCCTGGCGTACATGCTGGAGGACTCGCGGGTTTCCGTGCTGCTGGCGCAGGCGCCCCTGGCGGAGCGCATCCCCCCGCACGGCGCGCGCACGGTGTGGCTGGACCAGGACGCGGCGGCGATCGCGGCGGAGGACGGCACGGCGCCGGCGACGGGCGTGGGGCCGGACCACCTGGCGTACGTCATCTACACCTCCGGCAGCACCGGCCGGCCCAAGGGCGCCGAGAACGCGCACCGCGGCATCCGCAACCGGCTGCTGTGGATGCAGGAGGCGTTCGGGCTGGACGCCAGCGACGCCATCCTCCAGAAGACGCCGTTCTCGTTCGACGTCAGCGTCTGGGAGTTCTTCTGGCCCCTGATGGTGGGTGCCCGCCTGGTGGTGGCCCGGCCGGACGGCCACCGCGAGCCGGCCTACCTGGCGCGGCTCATCGGCGACGAGGGGGTGACGACGGTGCACTTCGTCCCCTCCATGCTGCAGGCGTTCCTGGAGGAGCGCGACCTGTCCGCGTGCGCCCCGCTGCGCCGGGTGGTCTGCTCCGGCGAGGCGCTTCCGGCGGAGCTGCAGACCCGCTTCTTCCAGCGGATCGACGCGGAGCTGCACAACCTCTACGGCCCCACCGAGGCGGCCGTGGACGTGACCTGGTGGCCCTGCGCGCGCGGCGACGACCGCCGCTCCGTGCCCATCGGCCGCCCCATCGCCAACACGCAGATCCACCTGCTGGACGCGCGGCTCCATCCCGTCCCCGTGGGGATCGCGGGGGAGCTGTACATCGCGGGCGTGCAGGTGGGGCGCGGCTACCTGGGGCGGCGCGGATTGACGGCGGAGCGCTTCGTCCCAGACCCGTTCTCCGCCCTTCCCGGTGCGCGGATGTACCGCACGGGTGATCTGGCCCGCTGGCTGGCCGACGGCAGCGTGGACTACCTGGGCCGCGCCGATCACCAGGTAAAGGTCCGCGGCTTCCGCATCGAGCTGGGGGAGATCGAGGCCGCCCTGGCCGCGCACCCCGGCGTGCGCGAGGCGGTGGTGGCGGCGCGCACCGACGCGCCCGGCGGAACGCGGCTGGTGGCGTACGTCACCCCGGCGGAAGGGGCGCCGGACGCGGACGCTCTGCGCGAGCACCTGCGCGCGCAGCTCCCGGAGTACATGGTCCCCGCCGCTTTCGTGGCGATGGACGCGCTCCCCCTTTCGCCCAACGGCAAGGTGGACCGCAAGGCACTGCCGGAGCCCGGCGCCGCCGCTGCGGCGTCGCGTGTGGCCCCGCGCAATGCTACGGAAGCCGGCGTCGCCAGGCTGTTCAGCGAGATGCTGTCGGTTCCGGACGTGGGCGCCACGGACTCGTTCTTCGCGCTGGGCGGCCACTCGCTCCTGGCCATGCGGCTGGTGTCGCGCGTCCGCGAGCTGTTCAGCGTGGAGCTGCCGCTGCGGGCGGTTTTCGACGGACCCACGGTGGCGGAGCTGGCGAGGGCGGTGGAGGACGGGCGGCGCGGCGAGCTGCCGGCGCTGCCGCCTGTGGTGCCGGTGGGGCGCACGGGCGCGCTGCCGCTGTCCTTCGCGCAGGAGCGGCTCTGGCTGGTGGACCAGATGGAGGGGGCGGGCGCGCTCTACAACGTCGCGGTGGCGAGGCGGCTGGCCGGGGCGCTGGAGGTGGAGGCGCTGCGCGGCGCACTGGCCGAGATCGTCCGGCGCCACGAGGCGCTGCGCACGGTCTTCCGCGAGGTGGAGGGCTCGCTCCGGCAGGTGATCGTCCCGTTCGCGGGTTTCGAGGTTCCGCTGGAGGACCTCTCCGGGCTGGACGAGCCGGAGGCCGAGGCGGAGCGGCGCGCGGTGCAGGACGCCGCGCTGCCCTTCGACCTCGCGGCGGGCCCGCTCGTCCGCGCGAGGCTCCTGCGGCTAGGCGCGGAGGACCACGTGCTCCTGCTCTGCGTGCACCACGTCGCGTGCGACGGGTGGAGCATGGGCGTGCTCTTCCACGAGCTGAAGGTCCTGTACGGCGCGTTCCGCGAAGAGCGGGAGTCGCCGCTCCCGGAGCTGGCGGTGCAGTACGCGGACTACGCCGTGTGGCAGCGCCGGCACCTGGACGGAGACGCGCTGGAGCCGCACCTGGCCTACTGGCGCCAGACGCTCTCCGGCGCCCCCGAGCTGCTGGCGCTCCCCGCCGACCATCCGCGCCCGGCGGCGCGGACGTACCAGGGCGGACACGAGCGCGTCGAGCTACCCGCCGAGCTGCTGGAGCGGCTGCGCGCGCTGGGTCAGGGCGAGAGCGCCACGCTGTTCATGGTGCTGCTGGGCGCATTCCAGGCCCTGCTCTCCCGCTACGGCGGCGGCGACGACGTGGTCGTGGGCAGCCCCATCGCGGGACGCACGAGCCGCGAGCTGGAAGGGCTGATCGGCTACTTCTCCAACACGCTGGTGCTGCGCACGGACCTGGGCGGCGACCCCGCCTTCCGCGACGTGCTGCGGCGGGTCCGCGCGGCGACGCTGGGCGCCTACGAGCACCAGGACGTCCCGTTCGACCGGCTGGTGGCGGAGCTGCGGCCGGAGCGGTCGCTGAGCCACTCCCCGCTCTTCCAGGTGACGTTCACCCTGCAGGATGGCGACCTCTCCCGGTGGAGCCTGCCGGGCCTGGGGGGCGTGAGTGTGATCCCCACGGAGCCACAGGCCAAGTTCGACCTCATGCTCACCATGGAGACCACGCGGCACGGCCTGCGCGCGGGGCTCACCTACGCCACCGACCTGTTCGAGCGCGGCACCGTCCAGCGCATGCTGGGCCACCTGCAGCGGGTGCTGGAGCAGGTCGCCGGGAGCGCGGACGTACGCCTTTCCGAGCTGAAGCTGGCGGGCGAAGTGGAGCGGGCGCTGCTGGCGGCGGGGCACGCCACGCGGTCATTCCCCGTGGCGGAGCGGCTCGATCAGCGCTTCGAGCGCCGGGCCATGGAGCGGCCGGATGCTCCCGCCCTCACCTTCGAGGGGACGACGGCGACGTACGGCGAGGTGAACGATCGCGCCAACCGCCTGGCGCACCGGCTGCGCGCGCTGGGCGTGGGCCCTGAGGTGCGGGTGGGGATCGCGCTGGAGCGCTCCGCCGAGCTGGTGGTCGCCATCCTGGCGGTGCTCAAGGCGGGCGGAGGATACGTCCCGCTCGACCCCTCCTACCCGGCGGAGCGCATCGCCTTCGTCCTGGAGGACGCGCAGATCCCGGTGCTGGTGACGGCGAGCCACCTGGTCGCGCAGCTCCCCGCCTTTGCCGGCGCCACGCTGTGCATCGACACGGACGCGGCGGCCATCGCGGCGGAGAGCGGGGAGAACCCGGCCGTGGAATCGGGGCCGGATTCGCTGGCGTACGTCATCTACACGTCGGGCTCCACCGGAAAGCCGAAGGGGGTGCAGGTCACGCACGCCAACGTGGCGCGGCTCTTCGACGCCACCGAGCCCTGGTTCGGCTTCGCCGCGGACGACGTGTGGACGCTCTTCCACTCGTGCGCGTTCGACTTCTCGGTGTGGGAGATCTGGGGCGCGCTCCTGTACGGCGGCCGGCTGCTCGTCGTCCCCTTCCTCACCACCCGCTCGCCGGAGGACTTCCACCGGCTGCTGGTGGACGAAGGGGTGACGATGCTGAGCCAGACGCCCAGCGCCTTCAAGCAGCTGGTGCAGGCGGACCTCGCCTCGGGCGTCGACGCCTCCGCCCTGCGCCTGCGCAGCGTGGTCTTCGGCGGCGAGGCGCTGGACCCGCAGTCGCTGCGGCCGTGGATGGAGCGGCACGGCGAACAGCCGCGGCTGGTGAACATGTACGGGATCACCGAGACCACCGTGCACGTCACCTACCGGGTGATCACGCGCGCCGACCTGGACCGCGCCGGGAGCCCGATCGGCGTGCCGATCCCCGACCTCTCGCTGTACGTCCTGGACTCCCGGCTGGAGCCCGTTCCCCCCGGCGTCCCCGGCGAGCTCTTCGTGGGCGGCGCGGGGGTGGCGCGCGGCTACCTGAACCGGCCGGAGCTCAACGCCGAGCGCTTCATCCAGGACCCCTTCTCGGCGGACCCGGCGGCGCTCCTCTACCGCTCGGGCGACCTGGCCCGGCGGCGCGCGGACGGCGAGCTGGAGTACATGGGGCGCGCCGACCAGCAGGTGAAGATCCGCGGCTTCCGCATCGAGACGGGGGAGATCGAGGCCGTGCTCCTCTCGCACCCCGCGCTGGCGGCCTCGGCCGTGATCGCGCGTGAGGACGCCGGGGGCGAGCGGCGGCTGGTGGCGTACGTCGTCGCCCGCCCCGGCGCGGCCGAGCCCACGGCGGCGGAGCTGCGCGCGCACCTGGCGGCGGCGCTCCCGGACTACATGGTCCCGTCGGCCTTCGTCCCGCTGGAAGTCCTCCCGCTCACCGAAAACGGCAAGCTGGACCGCCGCGCCCTTCCCGCGCCCGAAGACGTACGCACCGCCGTCGCCGCGGACGCGTACCTCGCCCCCAGCAACGCCGCCGAGCAGGCGCTGGCCGGCGTCTGGGCCGAGGTGCTGGGCGTGGAGCGGGTGGGAATCGACGACAACTACTTCGCCCTGGGGGGCGACTCCATCCGTGGGGTGCGGCTGGTTGCCGCCGCCCGCCGGCGGGGGCTCACGCTCTCCATCCCCCACATCTACCGCCACCAGACGGTGCGCGCCCTGGCCGCCGCCGCCGGCCCGGCCGACGAGTCGCCGCACGTAACCGGGCCCGCGGCCGAGCCGTTCGCGCTGATGGATCCGGCGGCGCGGGCCGGACTCCCGGAGGACGTGGAGGACGCGTATCCGGTGAGCCGGGTCCAGCTCGGGATGTTCTACCACACCGAGCGCGACTCGGACTCGACCGTCTACCTGAACCTCACCGGCTACCGCGTCCACTCCGCTTTCGACGAGGCGGCGCTGCGCGAGGCGATCCGCCGCGTGGTCGCGCGCCACCCCGTGCTGCGCACCTCCTTCGACCTTGCGGCCACCCCGGAGCCGCTCCAGCGCGTGCACCGCGACGTGGAGGTCCCGCTGGAAGTGGCGGACCTGCGCCACCTGCCGCCCGCCGAGCAGGACGAGTGGTTCGACCGCGAGCTCGGGCGCGGCTTCGACTGGACGCACGCGCCGCTGGCGCGCTTCCACGCGCACCTCCTCTCCGGCGACACCTTCCGGCTGATCCTGGCCGAGCACCACGCCATCCTGGACGGGTGGAGCGTGGCATCGCTGACGACGGAGCTCCTCCGCACCTACGCGGCGCTCCTGGACGGCCGGCCGGACCCTGCCGGCGCACCACCGGCCGCGCGCTTCCGCGACTTCGTGGCGCTGGAGCACCAGGCGCTCGCGTCCGAGGAAACGCGCGCCTTCTGGCGGCAGGTGGTGGACGGCGCCCCCGTGGCCGCCCTCCCGCCGCGGGAACGGGACGAAGCACCGCGCCCCGGCGACACCCAGCACCTGCTGGTGGCGTTCCCGGACGAGCTCGCGGCGGGGCTGGGGCGGGTGGCGGCGGCGGCCGGGGTGCCGCTGAAGACGGCGCTGCTGGCCGTGCACCTGCGCGTGCTGGCGATGCTCAGCGGGTCCGACGATGTAGCCACGGGCTACGTGACCAGCGGACGGCCGGAGACGGAAGACGGCGAGCGGGTGCTGGGCCTGTTCCTCAACACCGTGCCGCTGCGGGTGCAGATGGCGCGGGGGACATGGCTGGACCTGGTGCGGCTCACCTGGTCGGCGGAAGCGGCGCTCCTGCCGCACCGCCGCTTCCCGCTCTCCGAGATCGTGCGCGAGGCGGGCGGGCGCGCCCCCTTCGAAGTGGGATTCAACTTCGTCCACTTCCACGTCTACGGCGACCTGGCGGGCAGCGGGCTGCGGCTGGAGGGGGACCGCTCCTTCCAGAAGAGCGAGGTTCCCCTGTCGGTCAGCTTCTCCATGGGCACCGCCACGGGGGCGGTGCGGCTCCGGCTGGAGCACGACCCGGCCCGGCTCTCCGCGGCACAGGTGCGCGCGATCGCCGGCTGGTACACCCGCGCCCTCGCCGCCATGGCGGCCGGGCCGGACGAGCGCTGGGACGCCGACGCGCTCCTGGACCCCGCCGAGGAGGACCGGCTGCGGCTCGCGAGCGCCGGGCCGGTGGTGACGCACCAGGCCCTCGCCGTCCACCGGCTCTTCGAGGCGCAGGCGGCGCGGACCCCCGGGGCCGTGGCCGTGACGCACGGCGAGGCGTCGCTCACCTACGCCCAGCTGGACGAGCGGGCGAACGGGCTCGCGCACCGCCTGGTGCGGCTCGGCGCCGGGCCGGAGGCACGGGTGGGCGTGTGCCTGGAGCGCGGCGTGGACCTGGTCGTGTCCCTCCTGGCCGTGCTCAAGGCGGGCGCCGCCTACCTCCCGCTCGACCCGGAGCATCCGGCCGACCGCGTGGCCTGGATGCTGGAGGACAGCGGCGCCCGCGTGCTGCTGACGCGCGCCGCCCTGGCCGGCCGCGCCGGCGGGTGGCGGGGCGAGGTGGTGGCCCTGGACGGCGAGGAGGAGCACGCCGCACCCGGCGCGCCGGCGGTGGAGTCCGGCGCCGAGGGGCTGGCGTACGTGATCTACACCTCCGGCTCCACGGGGCGCCCCAAGGGCGTGGGCGTCCCGCACCGCGCGCTCTCCAACCACATGCAGTGGATGCAGCGCGCCCTTCCCCTCACCGCCGCCGACAGTGTGCTGCAGAAGACGCCGGTGGGGTTCGACGCCTCGGTGTGGGAGTTCTGGGCGCCCCTGCTGGCCGGCGCCACGCTGGTGATGGCGCCCGCCGGGGCGCACCGCGACCCCGCCGAGATGCTGGAGGCGGTGCGGCGGGAGCGGATCACGGTGCTGCAGCTGGTCCCGGCGATGCTGCGCGAGGTGGTGGCGCACCCGGCGCTGCCCCTCTGCGGCACCCTGCGCCGCCTCTGCGCCGGGGGCGAGGCGCTCCCCGCGGAGCTCGCCGCCCGCGCCCGCGCCCTGACCGGCGCACAGGTGGTGAACCTGTACGGACCCACCGAGGTGTGCATCCAGTCCGTGGTGCACGTGGACGCGGGCGAGCCGGGGGTGACGGTGCCCATCGGCCGGCCGGTGGACAACGTGCGGGCGCACGTGCTGGACGGGGCGGGCGCCCCGGTGCCGCCGGGGGTTCCCGGCGAGCTGTACCTGGGCGGCGCCCAGCTGGCGCGCGGCTACCTGGGGCGGCCGGGGCTCACCGCGGATCGCTTCGTCCCGGACCCGTTCGCCGCCGAGCCGGGCGCGCGGCTCTACCGCACGGGCGACCGGGCGCGCTTCCTGGCGGACGGCACGCTGGAGTACCTGGGGCGCGTGGACCAGCAGGTGAAGGTGCGCGGCTTCCGCGTGGAGCCGGGCGAGGTGGAGGCGGCGCTGGCCTCGCACCCCGGGGTGGCGGCGTGCACGGTCCAGGCGCGGGCGGACGCCGGGGGCGACACGCGGCTGGTGGCCTACCTGGTCCCCGCGCGCGGCGCCGTGCTCCCGGCGGGCGAGCTGCGCGCGTACCTGCGGGAGCGGCTGCCGGAGGCGATGGTCCCCTCGGCGTTCGTAACGCTGGACGCGTTCCCGCTCACCCCCAGCGGCAAGGTGGACCTCCGGGCGCTCCCCGCCCCGGAAGGCGTGCGCGCCGAGCGCCCGTACGTGGCCCCGCGCGACGCGCTGGAGCTGCGGCTGGCCCGGCTCTGGGAAGAGGTGCTGAACGTGGACGCGGTCGGCGTGCGGGACGACTTCTTCGACGTGGGCGGGCACTCGCTGGCTGCGCTCCGCCTGCTCACGGCGGTGGAGCGGCTCACCGGCGTCCGGCTTCCCATGGCGACGCTGCTCGCCACGCCCACGGTGGAGAACATGGCCCGGACGCTGCGGGCCGGCGAAGCCCGTCCCGCGTCCGGGCCGCTGGTCCCCATCCAGCCCGCCGGCGACGAGCGGCCGCTCTTCCTGGTGCACGCCGCGGGCGGCAACGTGGCCTCGTACGCGGCGCTGGCCCGGCACCTGGGGCCCGCGCAGCCCCTCTACGGCCTGCAGTTTCGCGGGATCGAGAGCGACGATCCCTCCCCCGCCGGCATCGAAGAGATGGCGGCGGACTACCTGGCGCAGCTCCGCGCCGTGCAGGAATCGGGGCCGTACCGCCTGGGCGGATGGTCCATGGGCGGGCTGGTCGCGTTCGAAATGGCGCGCATCCTCGCCGCCGCGGCGGAGGAGGTGGAGCTCCTGGTGCTGGTGGACACCCGGGCACCGAGCGACGACGCCCCCGCCGCCGACCCGGACTCCCCGCGCCTCCTGGCCGGCTTCCTCCTCCACCTCGGTTTCGACCCAGACCGGACCGCCCTCTTCGCCCGCGAAGTCGCGGCGCTCGCCCCCGGCGAGCGGCTGCGGCGGGCGTGGGAGGCGGCGCGCGCGGACGACGTGGTGCCGGACCTGGGTCTCCCCGGGTTCGAGCGGCTGTGGAACGTGTTCCGCGCGAACGTGGCCGCGGCATCCGTCTACCGGCCGGGCTCCTCGGCGTGCGACATCCTGCTGGTCTCCGCCGAGGACCGCCCCGCGCTGGCAGCTCCGGAAGTGGAGCGGTGGCAGGATCTCACCGCGGGCACCGTGCGGGCCGAGACCCTTCCCGGGGACCACTTCGGCCTGGTGCGCGAGCCCTACGTCCGGGCCCTCGCCGACCTGCTGGCCGACGCCCTGACGTCCGTTCCAGCATGAGGATCAGGATGAGCTGCGGGCTGGACATCTGAAGCAACACCGGGCATTGCCCAATCCACGCGCCCCCCTCGAGAGGGGCGCACCACAAAAGACGACCGGAGAGAAAGACATGTCCATGGAAGAGCGCGAAGACACCACGACCTACAACGTGGTGATGAACCACGAAGAGCAGTACTCCATCTGGCCCGCCGACCGCGAGCTGCCCCTGGGCTGGAGCGCGGTGGGCAAGACCGGCCCCAAGGCCGAGTGCCTGGCGCACATCGAGGAGGTGTGGACCGACATGCGCCCGCGCAGCCTTCGCGAGCGGATGGCCACGGCCTGAGCGGACGCCAGAGGCTGCAGACTGGAACGAGACGTAGGGCGGCCGATCGTCGGCCGCCCCACGTCTTTGTCTGTGACACCGATTCTACAGAACTGCATCCGTTCGTGCGCGCAGCTCATTCCTTGGTCATCCTGAAGGAGCCGCCGCTCCGTACCCGTCCGTCCGCTCCTGACCGTGGCGGCGATCGAAGGATCTTCTGTCGGCCGGCAAGGGACCCGGCGACGAGCCAGTCTCCAGGGCACCGGCGATAGATCCTTCGCTCCGCGCCACAGTGTGGGTGTCCCTGCCGGGGCTCGTCTAGATGACAAATACACGCGTTTCCCCGGAAGGCACTCGCTTTCTGCAAGTGGCATGACACCCGACGCGCCACGTCGCCAGCTCTCCTCATCACCGAGTGCCGATCTGACCGGTGCGCGCCGGGAGATGACGGTCTGGCCGCCACTTGTTTCCCGACGTACATCAGTTATCTTTTACGACAGAACATGTCGGTTTGCCCCTCTGACCGTTTCGTGAGTCTTGCTTCCCCCAACCGCCGCAGCCGGAATCCCGCACACCGCCCTCCCCCCTGCGGAGCCAGCGCTTCCCGGCCTCGCCGCGGCGTCACGGGGGGGTTCTCTACGCGCCGAGACACGGGAAGTAGCCGCGCTCGCCGCACCGATCGTCGCGAGCAACCTGCTCACGTGGGCCTCGGGCTCGGCCAACGTGTACATGCTGTCCCGGCTGGGCGCCGAGACCCTGGCGGGGCTGGGCATGGCGAACCAGGTCATGATGATCCTGATGACCCTGGTGCTCGGGATCACCACCGGCACCATGGCGCTGGTCTCCCGGGCCCGCGGCGCGTGCGACGCGGCGGCCGCGTCGCACGTCCTGCGGCAGTCCCTGCTGCTGGCGCTCCTGCTGTCGTCCGTGGTCGGCCTGGCGGGGATCGCGCTGGCGCCCTGGCTGCTGAGCGCGCTGGGAGCCGAGGGTGCCGCGGCCCAGGCGGGGACGCTGTACCTGCGCATCCTGCTCATCGGCCTGGCGGGCGTCGCCATGGACTTCACCCTGGCCAACACGCTGCGCGGGGTGGGCGATTCCGTGACGCCACTCCGCACCAACGCCGCCGTCGTGGTCCTGAACATCGGCGGGACCGCGCTGCTCGTCTTCGGCCCCGGCCCGTTCCCCGCCCTGGGAATCGCGGGGGCCGCGGCTGCCAGCATCGGCGCGCGGGCGGTGGGCGTCGCATGGCTGTGGACGCGGCTGCGGGGAGGACGAAGCGGGTTCCAGTGGCAGCCGGGCTCCTGGTCACCGGACCGGACGACGATTCGCCGCATCCTGGACATCGGCGTGCCCGGCGCGCTGGAGTCGATCGTCCGCACCGGCAGCTCCGTGGCGCTGATGGGGGTGGTCGCGCGCACCGGAGCCGGAACGGCGGCCATCGCGGCGCACACGATCGGCCTGCAGATGGAGATGTTCTCGCGTCTGGCCACCATCGGGCTCGGGACCGCCGCGACGTCCCTCGTGGGCCAGCGCGTGGGCGCCGGCGAGCCGCGCGCCGCCGAGCGCATGGGCTGGCTGGCCTGCGCCATGGGCGTGGCGCTGCTGGGAGGGCTCGGGCTGGTCACGTTCCTGCTCGCCGGGCCCCTGTCAAACATCTTCAGCGACGATCCGGCGACCGCGCGCCTCACGGCGGACTACCTGCGCACCATCTCGCTGGCGCAGCCGCTGTACGCGATGGGAATGGTGGCCGCCGGCGCGCTGCGGGGTGGTGGAGATACCCGGTTCCCCATGTGGGCCGCGGCCGTGGGCGGATGGCTGTTCATGGTCCCGGCCGCATGGCTGCTGGGCGTGCACCTGGGGTGGGGGCCGCGCGCGGTCTGGCTGGTCCAGGCCCTGAACTACGCCGTTTTCGCCGCCCTGCTCACCTGGCGCTTCCGTGCGGGCGGATGGAAGGGCATCCGCCTGTAGGGCAGGTGGCTGGTCAGCGGGTCCCACGGGGGAGCTGGAAGTGGGCCTCCGTCCGGATCTGCTGGCGCGGCCCTGGCAACCCCGCCCCAGGAGCGAATGAATTCGCCGCTGGGACCGCGCGAAGTGCCCCTGCGGGCACTGTGTCTTACGATGCGGAGCGGCGGCAACCAGTCCGCGGACGCGGACTTCGCGCAGGTCCAGCGGCGAATGAATTCGCTCCTGGAGGGGGCGAGCACCACCGAGTTACGCGGATCCGGTGTAGACGGCGCGCGCCCTGAAGATCGCGGCGGCAGATAATCTATTTTACGACGTATTTGCGAAGAGCCCCGGGCGCTGGACGTCATCCTGGCCGGGCTCCATGGCTTGCCCTAACCCATAGCGGAACGATGAGCAACAACGTCGAGGCGATCTATCCCCTTTCGCCCATGCAGGAAGGGATGCTGTTCCACACCGCGTACGCGCCGGGAACGGGCATCTACGTCAACCAGGTGGCCTACACCTTCAACGGGCTCGACGCGGACGCGTTCCGCGGCGCCTGGCAGGCCGCGCTGGACCGGCACGCCGCCCTGCGCAGCGCGTTCCTGTGGGAAAAGCGCGACCGTGCGCTGCAGGCGGTGCTCCGCGCGGTGGAGCTGCCCTGGGACGAGCGTGACTGGCGCGGGCTGGACGGGCAGGCGCAGCAGGCGGCGCTGGAGGCGCTGATGCACGAGGACCGCACGCGCGGGTTCGCGCTCAGCCGTCCCCCGGCGCTGCGCCTGTACGTCATGCGTACCGCGGACGACGAGCACCGCGTGCTATGGAGCTTCCACCACCTGGTGCTGGACGGGTGGAGCATGTCGCTGCTGCTAGGCGAGGTGTTCCGGCTGTACGACGCCCTGCGCCGGGGCGAGTCCCCCGCCCTGCCCCCCGCGCCGCAGTACCGGGCGTACATCACCTGGCTGCAGGCCCAGCGCCCCGCCGACGCGGAAGCGTTCTGGCGCGGCGCGCTGGCGGGGGTGGAAGGGCCCACCCCGCTGGGCGTGGACCGCGGCGACGCGGCGGTGAGCCCCGGCGACCCGGCCCGGTACGCGCAGCTCTCCGTCCCCATCCCGCCCGAAACCGCCGCGGCGGTGCAGGCGTTCGCCCGGCGGGCGCAGCTCACCGCCAACACCGTGGTGCAGGGTGCGTGGGCGCTGCTGCTGTCGCGCTATGGCGGCTCGCGGGACGTGTTGTTCGGAGTCACGATGAGCGGGCGCCCGGCCGCCCTCGCGGGCGCGGAGCAGACCGTGGGGCTGTTCATCAACACCCTCCCGGCCCGCGTCGCCGTTCCCGAGGCGCAGGGCGTGCTCCCCTGGCTGCGGGACGTGCAGCGCCACCACGCCGAGCTGCAGCAGCACGGCCACGTGCCCCTGGTGGAGGTGCACGGGTGGAGCGCCGTGCCGCGCGACCAGCCGCTCTTCGAGACCGTGCTGGCGTTCCAGAACTTTCCCTCGCAGCGCGCGGAGCGCCAGGCGGGCGGGCTGCAGGTGCGCGACGTGAAGGTCACCGAGAGCCCCGGGCTGCCGCTGACGCTGTCGGTGGGGATCGGCGCGGAGTCGTTCCTCAAGGTGATGTACGACCGCACCCGCATCACCGACGAGACCGCGGCCCGCCTCCCCGCGCACTTCACGGCGGCGCTGGACGCCATCGCCGCGGGCGCGGAGCGGCGCGTGGGCGAGCTCGGCGTGCTGGACGCCGGGGAGCGCGTGCTCGTGCTGGAGGAGTGGAACCGGACGGCCGCCGAGTATCCGGCGGACCGGTGCATCCACGAGCTGTTCGAGGTGCAGGCGGCGCGCACGCCGGGGGCCGTGGCGGTCGTGCACGAAGGCGAGGCGCTGAGCTACGCGGAGCTGAACGCCCGCGCCAATCAGCTCGCCCACCATCTTCGGCGGCGTGGGGTGGGCCCCGAGGTGCGGGTGGGGATCTGCCTGGAGCGCAGTCTGGAGCTGGTGGTCTCCCTCCTCGCCGTGCTCAAGGCGGGCGGCGCCTACGTGCCGCTGGACCCCGCCTACCCCGCCGAGCGGCTGGAGAGGATCGCCGCCGACGCCGGCCTCGCCCTGCTGCTGACGGCCGAGAGCCTGCGCGACGCCGTGCCGGCGCCGGCGGGCCTGCGGGTGGTTTACGTCGACGCCGCCTGGCCCGTGATTGCCGCGGAAAGCACGGAGAACCCGGAGAGCGGTGCGGGGCCGAACACGCTGGCGTACGTGATCTACACCTCGGGGAGCACCGGCACGCCCAAGGGGGTGGCGGTACAGCACGCGTCCGTGGTGAGCCACATGAGCTGGTTCATCCGCGAGTTCCAGGTGGGTCCGCGCGACCGCGTGCTGCAGAAGACCCCCATCAGCTTCGACGCCTCCGTCTGGGAGTTCCACGTCCCGCTGCTGGCGGGCGCGCGGTTGGTGCTGGCCGCGCCCGGCGGAGAGCGGGAGCCGCGCTACCTGGCGCGCACCGTCCGTGAGCAGGGGATCACCCTGCTGCAGCTGGTCCCGCCGCTGCTGCGGGTGCTGGCAGACGAGCCGGAGCTGCCGGAGTGCGGCGCGCTGCGCCTGCTCTTCTGCGGGGGCGAGGCGCTGGCGGGCGAGCTGGCCCGGCGAGCCGGCGAGCTGCTGCCCGCCGCGCGCGTGGTGAACCTGTACGGACCCACGGAGTGCTGCATCCAGGCCTGCACCCACGCGTGCGTGGGCGAAGACGGCGGGCTCGATGTCGTCCCCATCGGCCGGCCGGTGGCCAACACGCGGGCCTACGTGCTGGACCCGGGGCTGCGGCCCACCGCCCCGGGGGTCCCCGGGGAGCTGTACCTGGGAGGCGTGCAGGTGGCGCGCGGCTACCTGGGCCGCGCGGCGCTCACGGCGGAGCGCTTCGTTCCCGACCCCTTCGCGGCGCGGCCGGGGAGCCGGCTGTACCGGACGGGCGACCGGGCGCGCTGGCGGGCGGACGGCGCCATCGAGTACCTGGGGCGGCTCGACGACCAGGTCAAGGTGCGCGGCTTCCGCATCGAGCTGGGCGAGATCGAGGCGGTGCTGCGCCGGCACGAGAGCGTTGCCGACTGCGTGGTGACGGCGAGCGAGCAGCGGCTGGTGGCGTACGTGGCCGGTGAATCGGGGGCGGAGGCACTGCGCGCGCACGTGCGCCATAGCCTGCCGGAGTACATGGTCCCCTCCGCGTTCGTCTTCTTGGAGGCACTCCCGCTGATGCCCAACGGCAAGCTGGACCGCAAGGCATTGCCCACGCCGGAGCTCGCGCGGGCGGAGGACCGGTACGCGGCGCCCCGCACCCGCGTGGAGGAGGTCCTGGCGGGGATCTGGGCCGAGGTGCTGGGCCTGGAGCGCGTGGGCGTGGAAGACAGCTTTTTCGACCTGGGCGGCCACTCGCTCCTGGCCATGCGGCTGGTGTCGCGCGTGCGCGAGAAGCTCGGCGTGGAGCTGCCCCTGCGGGCGATCTTCGACGGTCCCACGGTTGCGGAGATCGCGAGGTCGGTGGAGGACGAGCGGCGCGGGCAGCTCCCGGTGCTGCCCCCCGTCGTGCCCACCGGGCGCACGGGGGCGCTGCCGCTGTCCTTCGCGCAGGAACGGCTCTGGTTCGTCGACCGGATGGAGCCGGGAAGCGCCGTCTACAACCTCCCCGTGGCATGGCGCCTGGCGGGTGCGCTGGACGTGGACGCGCTGGAGCGGAGCCTGGGCGAGATCGTCCGGCGCCACGGCGTGCTGCGGACGGTCATCGCCGAGGCGGGCGGATCGCCGGTGCAGGTGGTCGCGCCCTTTGGCGGGTTCGCCATGCCGGTGGAGGACCTGTCGGGATTGGGCGAGGCGGAGCGCGAGGCGGCGGTCGGGCGGCGCGCAGGCGAGGAGGCCCGGCGGCCGTTCGACCTCACGGCGGGACCGCTCTTCCGCGCGGCGCTGCTGCGGCTGGGCGCCGGGGAGCACGTGCTGCTGCTTTCCATGCATCACATCGTCAGCGACGGGTGGAGCATGGAGGTGCTGTACCGGGAGCTGTCGGCGCTGTACGTGGCGTACGGCGCAGGGCGCACCTCGCCGTTGGCGGAGCTGCCGGTGCAGTACGCCGACTACGCCGTGTGGCAGCGCGAGCAGCTGGAGGGCGAGATCCTGGACCGGCAGCTCTCGTACTGGCGGGAGCGGCTGGCGGGCGCGCCGGAGCTGCTGGAGCTGCCCACCGACCTTCCGCGTCCGCCGGTGCCGACGTTCCGGGGGGCGTACGAGCGGATCGAGCTTCCCCTCCAGCTGCTGGAGCGGCTCCAGGCGCTGGGACGGAGCCAGGGCGCCACACTGTACATGGTGCTGCTGGGCGTCTTCCAGGTGCTGCTGTCCAAGTACAGCGGCACCGAGGACGTCGTCGTGGGCAGCCCCATCGCGGGGCGGAACAGAAAGGAGGCCGAGGAGCTGATCGGCTTCTTCGTCAACACCCTGGTGCTGCGCACGGACCTCTCCGGCGACCCGGACTTCCGCGAGGTGCTGCGGCGGGTACGGGAGGTCACGCTGGGCGCGTACGAGCACCAGGAGGTGCCATTCGAGCGCCTGGTGGCCGAGCTGCAGCCGGAGCGCAGCTTGAGCCACTCGCCCCTCTTCCAGGTGATGTTCGTGGAGCAGAACGCCGCGGCCGGGGGACCCGCGCTGCCGGGGCTGGAGGTGAGCGGAGTGGAAGAGGCGCTCGAGAGCGCCAAGTTCGACCTCACCCTGATGGTCAAGGCCACCCGCCACGGCCTGCGTGTGGGAGTGAACTACAGCACGGACCTCTTCGAGCGCGCCACCGTCGTCCAGATGCTCGGCCACCTGGCCGGGGTGCTGGAGCAGGTCGCCGCGGACGCCGGCGTGCGGCTTTCGCGCCTGGAGCTGCTCGGGGATGCGGAGCGCGCGCTGGTGCTGCAGGCGTGGAACCGGACGGAGCGGCCGTACCCGCGGGGCGTCTGCATCCACGAGCTCTTCGAGGCGCAGGTGCGGGAGCGGCCGGAAGCGGTGGCGCTGGCCTGGGACGGAGCGGAGCTGACGTACCAGGAGCTGGCCGCGCGAGCCAACCGGCTGGCGCACCACCTCGTCCGGCGGGGCGTAGGCCCCGAATCGCGCGTGGGCGTGCTGCTGGAGCGTGGCGCGGAGCTGATCGTCTCGCTGCTGGCGGTGCTGAAGGCGGGCGGCTGCTACGTGCCGCTGGACCCGGCCTATCCGGCCGAGCGGCTGCGCCTGATGCTGGACGACAGCAGCATTCGTGTGCTGATCAGCCGCAGCGGCCTGGCCGGGGTGGCGGAGACGGGCGGCTTGGGCGTCGTCCACCTGGACCGGGATGCCGACGCGATCATGTCGGAGCCGGTCGAAGCGCCCCATAGCGGGGCGACGGCCGAGAACCTGGCGTACATCGTCTACACCAGCGGCAGCACCGGCCGTCCCAAGGGGATCATGGTCGGCCACCGCCAGGTCGTCCAGCTCGTCGTCGAGACCGATTACGTGCAGCTGCGCCCGGGCGATCACGTCGCGCAGGCGTCCAACGCCGGCTTCGACGCGCTGACCTTCGAGCTCTGGGGTGCCTTCCTCAACGGGGCCACCCTGGTGGGGATTCCCCAGGACGTGCTCCTGTCTCCCCCGGCCCTTCGCGAGACCCTCCGCGAGCAGCGCGTAACCACGATCTTCCTGACGACCGCGCTGGTGAACCAGCTCTCGCATGAGCAGCCGGACATCTTCGCGCCGCTGCGCGAGGTGCTCTTCGGGGGGCAGGCCGTGGACGCCGACAGCGTGCGGCGGCTGCTGAAGGCGGGCGGGCCGCAGCGGCTGCTGCACATGTACGGGCCCACGGAGACGACCACGTTCTGCCTGTACGAGCAGGTAGAGCACGTCGCGGAGGACGCGCTGACCGTTCCGCTGGGGCATGCGACGGGGAACCAGCGGATCTACCTGCTCGATGGTGCCCTGAACCCGGTGCCGCGGGGCGTGCCGGCCGAGGCGTACGTGAGCGGCGCCGGTGTGGCGCGCGGCTACCTGGATCGGCCCAGGCTGACGGCGGAGCGCTTCGTCCCCGACCCGTTCTCGGGAGAGCCGGGTGCGCGGATGTACCGCACCGGCGACCGGATGCGGTGGCGGGGGGAGCGGAAGCTTGAGTTCGTGGGGCGTCTGGACGACCAGGTCAAGATCCGGGGGTTCCGCATCGAGCCGGGCGAGGTGGAGAGCGCGGTGTCGGCGCATCCGGCGGTTCGCGAGGCCGCCATCGTGGTCCGCGAGGACGTGCCGGGGGACAAGCGCCTGGTGGCGTACGTGGTGGGAGAGGTGGAGGCGGACGAGGTGCGCGCGTTCCTGCGGGGAAGCCTGCCGGAGTACATGCTCCCGGCTGCGTTCGTCTTTCTGGACGCGCTCCCGCTGACGCCCAACGGCAAGCTGGACCGCAAGGCGCTGCCGGCGCCGGAGCCCGGGCCGGCGGGGGACCGCTACGTGGCGCCGCGCACCGCCGTGGAGGAGGTGCTGGCGGGGATCTGGGCCGAGGTGCTGCGCCTGGAGCGCGTAGGGGTGCACGACAGCTTTTTCGAGGTGGGCGGGCACTCGCTGCTGGCGACGCGTGTGCTGGCCCAGATCCAGGCCAGCTTCGGCCTGGAGATCTCCATCCGCGACGTGTTTTCGATGCCCACGCTCGAAGCCATGGCGGGAGAGATCGAGCGCAGGATCTATGAAGACATCGCCACGCTTTCGGATGACGAGGCCGAGCAGCTGCTCGCGGCGAACCTAGTCGCGGGAGGCTGAGATTCCCCCGGTCTCCGGGGGAGCCCAAGGATCCTGACACGGCGTCGAGGGACGGCGCCGACCGAACGAGAATGGGCCGGCTCCGAAGCATGGAGCCGGCCCGTCGTCGTTTTGAACCGCGACCCACCACTGCGATGGTCTCCCTGATACCGCATCCGGCAACTCAAATCGACGAGGCGGAGCCACTCACCTCACACGGAGGGCGGGATTCTTCATCCCTCCGTGTCCTCCGTGTGAGAACGACTGTTTTCACGGATTCGGTATGATATCGAATCAGAGAGGAGCGGCGCGGCCGTTCGGCGCTCGCGCGGACCGCTTCGCCGTCCGGTGCCGCGCAAGCACCGCGCAGTGCCGGTGCGGACGATGAAAGGGGGAAGCGGCCCGTACAGACCGCGTGCCCCGATCTCCATCGAACCCGTGCCCTCAGGCGGCCGTCACACGGGCTGGGCCGTCCGCAGGCCGAACGCACGGAGTACGTGCGCGGATGACGCGCACGCCGCTGTCACTGAAGGTCTGCGTCACGCGCACAGGCAGGGGTACGAGGCGTACCCGCCCAGGTTCGGGTTCGGCTCCCACGTGGGGGGCGTCGCGGGGTCCGGACGGAGCTCGTGCAGCGTGTCCAGCAGCACCTGCAGCGCCACCTGGATCTCCATTCGCGCCACCGAAGCCCCTGGGCAGCGGTGCGCCCCGAACCCGAACGCCACGTGGGCGTTGGGCTGCCGGTCGCCCGCCAGGGTGTGCGGATCGGCGAATGCCTGCGGATCGCGGTTGGCGGCTTCAAGAAAGAGGACCACCTTGTCCCCCCGGCGGATGGTGGCTCCCTGCCCGTCATCGCCCCCGAGCCGCACCTCGTCCGCCGCGTAGCGCACCAGGTACCGGGTGGGGGTCACCACGCGCAGAAGCTCGTCGGTGAGCCGGCGCACCGCCGAGGGGTTCTCCCGTACCTGCTCCCTCCAGGCGCCCCACGCGGGCAGGAGGAGGGGAACGCCGCTTCCCAGCAGCTTCTGCGTGGTCACCCGCCCCGCGGCGAACGCCATCATGCACTGGATGACGACGTCTTCCTCGCCGTCCAGCCCCCCGTCACGCATGAAAGCGCCGATCAGGTCGTCGGAAGGCGTCCCCCGCCGTTCGGCCACCCGCTCCCGCAGGTACTCGCCCAGGCGGGTGATGTCGTCGATCTCCGCCCGCAGGTACCCGCTGGTGAGGTCCGCGAACGTTGAGGACCACCGCTCCAGCCGGTCGCCATCCTCGCCGCTGGCCAGGGGCAGCCCCAGCACCATCGAGATCGCCTGCATGGAAAACGGGGTGGCAAAGTCACGGATCAGGTCCAGCGCGCCCCGCTCGCGGGCGCGCTCCGCTAGCGCGAGCGCCGCCGCCCGCAGCGGCGCCGCCAGGCTCTCGGAGCGGCGCGAAAGCTCCACCAGCACCGCCCGCTGCACGCGCGCCTGCCGGCCGTCGTCCGCGAAGATGACCTGGTTCTGGATGGCTCTCTGGAGGAAAGTTGGGACCGCGCCGCGGCGAAGGTGCGGGGCCGCGAGGGTCGGGTCGGACACGAAGCGCTCGTCGCCCAGGATCGAGCGAACCGCGCCATGTCCGCTCACCAGCCAGCAGCGCCCCGCCGGGTCGAAGGTGACCCCGCCGTGCTCCCGCAGCCCGTCGTACAGGCAGTGCGGGTCCGTGTAGCCCTTGACCAGGGCCTGCAACGTGACCGGGCAGGCCCCCTGCGCCGAATGTACGCTCATCTCTTGCCTCGGAGAGTCTCAATGGCCGGCAGCCGCACGCCACCGGGGTGACATCGATGGTGGGTGCCCGCGGCGGCAGGCCGCCGCCGCGAGCCGGTGCTTACGCCGGGACCAGGAAGCCGGCGCGCTCCCGCGCGGAAGCCAGCGCCTCGCGCACCTTCTGCGCGACGACGCGGACGTGCGGCTCGGCGTTCATACTGGTGTGGCTGCCGGGAACCCGGTGCACCTGCACCGGACCGTCGGTCAGCTGCGACCATCCCAGCGTGCGCTTCTCCTCGTCCGTGGACGCCAGCGCCTCCCACTCGTGCTCGCTGGGGGCGATGCTGGCCCGGAAAAGCGTGAGCGGACCGGAGAACCGGCCGGGAACGTACCCCTCGAGGCTGCGGAACCGGTCTTTCATCACCCCGGACATCTCGCGCAGGTTCTCCTCACCGAATGCCTCGGGGACGGTGCCGTTGGAGCGCAGCGCCTCCACCAGGTACCGGACCTGCTGGTCCGCATCCATCCCCTCCAGTTCCGCCTTCTTGACCGCGAACGGGCGCCGCATGCGCGCCGCGACGGTGTGGGCCATACTGAGCGGAGAGCCAACGTTCCTGGTTTCCGGCCACGCCAGCGTAAGCCCTGCCGTCATGGAGTCCAGCAGCCCCACGAAAACCACCTCCTGGCCCTGCCGCTCCAGCTGCGAAGCCATCTCGAAGACCAGGTACGCGGCAAACGACCATCCGGCCAGGTAGTACGGCCCCTCCGGCTGCACCTCGCGGACCGCCCGCACGTTGTCCGCGGCGATCTCCGCGAGGGGGCGGCCCAGGTCGCCGCCCACGTCCTGCACGCCGTAGACGGGCTGCTCCGGACCCAGGTGCCGTACCAGGTTCACGTAGGTCATCACCCCCCGGTCGGCTGCATGGACCACGAAGAGCGGGGGGAGTGACCCGCCAGGCTGCAGCGGCACCACCGGCGCGGACGTCTCTGGGTCGGCGCGCTGCTGCTCCCGGATAACCTCCGCCATCTGCCGCACCGTGGCCCCGGCGAACAGGGTGGAAACGGGAAGGTCGCAGCGCAGAAGGCGGTTGATCTTGGCGAACAGGGGAAGCGCCAGGAGCGAGCTCCCGCCCAGCTCGAAGAAGTTCTGCGCCGCGCCGATCATCTCCATGCCCAGCACCTCTTCCCACAGCTGGATGAGCTGCACCTCGAGGTAGTCGCGCGGCTCGTCGGCCTCCAGCCGCGCGCCCCCGTGCACCGGCGCCGGCAGCGCGGCGCGGTCCAGCTTGCCGTTGGGGGTAACGGGAAGGGATTCCAGCTCCACAAAGGCCGCTGGAACCATGTACTCGGGCACACGCTCGCGCAGGTGCTCGCGCAGGGCGGTCGGGAGCGTGGCCCCCGCGTCGGCGGAAAGCGGGGCCTCGGTGTCCCCCGGCGCGCGCGCGCCGTACCCGGGCGCCGGGACCACGTACGCGACCAGCCGCCGGTCGCCGCCCACGTCCTCGCGCACCACCACCGCACATTCGCGCACGCCCCGATGGCGGCGGAGCGCCGCCTCCACCTCCCCGGGCTCGATGCGGAAGCCGTGCACCTTGACCTGCTGGTCCGCGCGGCCCATGAACTCCAGCGTCCCGTCCGGCCGCCAGCGCGCGCGGTCGCCGGTGCGGTACAGCCGGGCACCCGGCGCGCCGAAGGGGTCGGGAACGAACCGCTCCGCCGTCAGCGCCGCCCGGCCCAGGTAACCGCGGGCCACGCCCGCGCCGCCCACGAACAGCTCGCCCGGCACCCCGACCGGCGCCCGGATCCCCCCCGACTCCAGCACGTGGACCGTCACGTTCGCGAAGGGGCCGCCGATGGACGGAGCGCGCCCGTCCGGCTGGCAGGGGGCAAAGGTGGCGCAGACGGTAACCTCTGTGGGCCCGTACGCGTTCACCAGCGTGCGCCCGGCGCTCCACCGCTCCACCACGGCCGCGTCCATCGCCTCGCCCGCGCTGACGACGGTCGCGAGGTCCGGCAGCCCCTCGGGCGGGAGCACCGCGAGCACCGAGGGCGGAAGGGTGACGAGGGACACCCGCTCCCGCCGCAGGGTCTGCACCAGCCCCGGGCCGGGAAGGAGGTCATCGCGCGAGGCGAGCACCAGCGTGGCGCCGGAGAGAAGGGCCGGGAACACCTCCCATACCGCCGCGTCGAAGGAGAACGAGGCGAACTGCAGCACCCGGCTGCCGGGACCCACCCCCAGCCCGCCGGTCACCGCGCGGGCCAGGTTGGGGACGCAGCGGTGCGGCACCACCACGCCCTTGGGCGTGCCGGTGGAGCCGGAGGTGTAGATCACGTACGCCGCGCCGTCAGGGTGCGACGCGCGAGCGGGCGCCTCCGCGGGGCACGCGCCGATGGCGCCTGCCTCCGCGGGCACGTCCAGCACGTCCGGCACGAGCCCGGCGAGTCCACCGGGAACGCCCGCCGGGGCGACGACGGTCCGCGCGCCGGCGTCCGCCAGCATGTAGCGCAGCCGCTCCGCGGGGTAGGCGGGGTCCAGCGGCACGTACGCGCCGCCGGCCTTGAGGATGGCCAGGATGGCGACCACCGTCTCCGGGGTGCGCTCCGTGAACACGCCCACGCGCGACTCCGGTCCCACGCCGCGGGCCGCCAGGTGCTGGGCCAGGCGGCTGCTGTCCTCGTCCAGCGCGCGGTAAGTGACGCTGTGGCCCGCGTATGCGATCGCCTCGGCGCCGGGCGTCCGGGCGGCCTGCGCCTGGAACAGCAGGTGGATGCACTCTTCGCCGGCGTCCGCCGCGGGTGCCGTCCCGCTCCACTTCGTCATAAGGGCAAGCTCCTCCTCGTCCAGCAGGTCCAGCTCGGAAAGGCGCCGGTCCGGATTGCTCCCCATGTGGTCCAGCACGCGGTACAGGTGCCGGGTCATCCGCACGATGGTGTCGTGCTCGAACAGCTCGCTGCTGTAGGTCAGGCTGCCGACCAGCCGGTCGGGGTACATTAGGAATCCCAGGGCGAGGTCCACCTTGGTCTCCGCCCAGGGCGTGCCGAACTCCTTCACCTGCACGCCCGTGTCCGTGTCGGTGCCCGTGGCCTGTGTTTGCGCGTGGTCGATGAGCTGGAACGCGACCTGGAAGAGGGTCGCATGGCTCAGGCTGCGCTCCGGACGCACCTCCGCTACGATGCGGTCCAGCGGCGTGTCCTGGTGCTCGTAGGCGCCCAGCACCGTCTCGCGCACCCGCCCCACCAGCTCGCGCAGGGTGGGGTCGCCGGACAGGTCGGTGCGCAGTACCAGGGTGTTGACGAACATCCCGATTACGCCCTGCAGCTCCTGGTACCGCCGCCCCGCGATCGGGCTTCCGGCGATCACGTCGTCGCTTCCACTGTACCGGGCAAGGACCACGTTGAACGCCGCCAGCATCAGCATGTACAGCGTGGCGTTATCGGCATGCCCCAGCTCCCGCAGCCGCTCCATGCGCTCCCGCGAAACTTCCACCCGCACAGAGCTCCCCCGGTTCGAGGGCACCGCGGGCCGCGGGTAATCGGTCGCCAGGCTCAGCACCGCGGGGGCGCCGCCCAGCTTGGCCTTCCAGTACGCCATGTTCCGCGCGTCGGCCTGGGTCGTGGACTGCTCGCGCTGCCACACCGCAAAGTCCAGGAACTGTACCGGCACCTCCGGCAGCGGCGACTCGCGGCCATCGCGGAACGCCACGTACAGTTTCCACAGCTCGCGGTGCAGCACGCCCAGGCTCCAGCCGTCGGTGATGATGTGGTGCAAGCACATGAGCAGCGCGTGCTCGCCGCCACCCAGCCGCAGCAGCCGCGCGCGAAACAGGGGCTCCGTGGTCATGTCGAACGGGTACGCGGCCTCGCCGCTGGCCGTGCGCCTCACCTCGGCCTCGCGCTCGTCTTCGTCGAGATCAGTCAGGTCGTCCATCGGCAGCGTATAGCCCCCAAAGGGGAGCACGACCTGCAGGGGCACGCCGTCGACCTCGCGAAAGGTGGTGCGGAGCGCGTGGTGCCGGCGGATGAGCTCGCCCAGCGCGCGCTCCAGCGCAGGCTCGTCAACGTCGCCGCTCAATCGCAGGCCGGTGAAGACATTGTACGCCGTGCTCCCCTGCCCCAACCGGTCGATGAACCAGAACCGCTCCTGCGCGAACGAGGCGGGGCCCTCCGTCCGATGAGTGGGGCGGACGGTCGCTTCCTGACGGATCATGCCCTTGAGGCGGCCGTCCAGGAGCGCGCGCTTGGCGGCGGAGAGCCCTTGAGGTGGTGTGACGTGATTGGACATTCGTGTACCTGACATGGATGAGTTCGGCGCTGCCCGCCGTGAGCCCGTATTCACCAGGATGGACAAAGGATCTACGGCCGCTGGGGCCGCCGCGCCCGGAGAGCACCAACGCCAAGCGCAGGCGGCTCGATCCAGAGCACATTCTGGCGGGCTTGGTAATGGATAGGAGAAACGGCCCACCGCCGCTTTCCACGGCAGGCGCTCGCTCCAGAAGCGGAGCGTGCGTCACTGATCCGCCATCCCGTTCACATGTTATATGTAGGGGGGCGACGACCATTGAGGCGCACTTGCGCCGGACCCGGAACGCTCCGCCGCTAACCACCGCGTAAGACGGAGGGATTCTGGTTCCGGTCTGGCGAGCCTGCCGATCGCGCGTGGCGCTACCATGGGTCGTCAGCCGGCGAGCCCCCGCGCAATCCGACCTCTCAAGAGCGTATCCTATCATTATACGCTTTTATATCAGTCGCGCAAGTGATCGCCGCCGATGGAGACGTGGCCCTGTTTGCCACGCAGCCAAGCCTCCTAGCCGTGCCGTCAAAACGACGGAATCCGACGGTAAAGGACGCAACGCGGCGACTGCGGCCTTGTCCTGCGTCGTCCCCGTCCACTCGATCAGCGAAGGGCCGTCCAACCCCTTCGCGGGCCACGAAGGCGGAGTCGGAGGCGGGTTCGGCGAAGCTGTTCCAGGGGTAGACTCCTGGGACGATTGCCAGTTCCGCGTTCGTCATCCCGCTCCTGACCGGGCGTAGAACCCGCGGAAGTGCTCCGGCTTGTGCGGAATCCTTGTGCGGAACCCTTCGAACGCACCGCATTCCCTTGCAGTGGATGACACTTGCCGGCGGAGTACGCGGCGGTGAGACCGGCTTCCGATGGGATCACCTCGCCCTGCTCCCGTAAGGGGGAGGTGGACACAACGCGACGCGCAATCGGCGTGATCGTCGGAATCTGGCTCGCCCGCTGGCTGCTGCGGTGGCAGCGGGCCGGGCTCCGGCGGCCGATGTAGCGCGGGCTCGACGCCGTCCGTAGCTTCTCGAGCTCCGAAGTGCGCGCGAGCCGGCATCCTCCTCGTGAGAAGGATCTTGCGACATGGCTGAAGAGCAACGGAACCGCGGGTTCTGGCTGGAGACCGCGCTCATCTTCGCCGCATGGTCGGTCTTTGGACTGATCTCGTCCAACCAGTACTACACGCAGGCTGAGCTCCTCGGCCGTCCGGAGTCCTGGGCGAAAGTCCTGCCAAGCGCCCTGTTCGAGATGTTTCTCTGGGCGCTCGCCACCGTCGCCATCTTTTCACTGGCCCGGCGCTTCCCGCTCGAGCGCGGGCGCATGCTCCAGAGCGTCGCGGTTCATCTCGCCGGCGCCAGCGTCCTCTCGCTGGCGCGAATCGTCGTCATCGTCGAGGTGAGCCGCCGGGTGGAATGGCTCGACCATCACCCCTTCGAAATCCAGTTCTTGCGAGCGTTCCACCAGCACGTCCTGAACTGTTTGCTACTGCTCGGCCTCGCGCACGCGGTGATCTACTACAGGCGCTATCGCGAGCGCGAGCGGGCGGCGGAGCGGCTGGCGGCCAGCCTCACCGAGGCGCGGCTGCAGGCGCTCAAGATGCAGCTGCAGCCGCACTTCCTCTTCAACACCCTGAACGCGATCTCGGCCCTCATCCCCGCCGAGGCGAAGCCCGCCCGGCGAATGGTCGCGCGCCTCGGCGACCTGCTGCGCATCACCCTGGAGCACGAAGAGACGCAGGAGGTCACGCTGCGCGAGGAGCTCGCGTTTCTCCAGCCCTACCTGGAGATCGAGCAGGCCAGGCTGGAAGACCGCCTCACGGTGGTGATGGAGATCGCGCCCGAGACGATGGAGGCGCGCGTCCCCCACCTGATCCTGCAGCCGCTGGTGGAGAACGCCATCCGCCATGGCATCGCGCCGCGCATCCGGCCGGGGAGGGTGGAGATCTCCGCGACCGGGGACGACCGCTTCCTGCACCTGGAAGTGCGGGACGATGGGCCCGGACTGCACGGGCACGAGCAGGGCCGGGCCCGCAAGGGCGTGGGGCTGGCCAACATCAGGTCCCGGCTGGAACATCTCTACGACGGCGAGCACCGCTTCGAGCTCGCGAACCGCCCCGACGGCGGGGTGGTCGTGAGCATCGCTCTTCCCTTTCGGCGGGCCCATCACGGGCCGGCGACGGAGGAGAGGTCCGCCCGATGACGATCCGCGCCGTGATCGTGGACGACGAGCCGCTGGCGCGCCGGCGCATACGCGGCCTGCTCGTCGAGGCGGGGGATGTCGAGATCGTCGCTGAGTGCGCCAACGGCAGGGAAGCGATCCGGGCGATCGAGGAGTCGCCGCCGGAGCTGCTCTTCCTGGACATCCAGATGCCCGAGATCGACGGCTTCGACGTGCTGCGGGCGATCGGCCCCGGCCGTGTGCCCGTGGTGATCTTCGTCACGGCGTACGACCAGTTCGCCCTGCGCGCCTTCGAGGCGCACGCGCTGGACTACCTGCTGAAGCCCTTCGACGACGAGCGCTTCGAGGCGGCGCTGCGGCGCGCGCGCGAGCGGATCCGCCAGCAGGCGGGAGGCGATCTGGACCGCCGGCTGCGGGCGCTGCTGGAGGAGGTGCGCGGGGGGCGCGGCTACCTGCAGCGGCTGGTGGTGCCCACGGGCAACCGCAGCGTCTTCGTACGAACGGAGGAGATCGACTGGATCGAGGCGGAGCGCAACTACATACGCCTGCACGCGGCGGGGCGGGCCTACCTGCTGCGCGAGAACCTGGGCCACGTCGAGTCCGCGCTGGACCCGGCGAGGTTCTGCCGGATCCACCGCTCCACCATCGTCAACGTCGACCGCATCCAGGCCGTCGAATCGCTCCTCGGTGGCGAGTACCTGGTGGTGCTGCACGATGGGACGAAGCTGACCTCGGGGCGCAGCTACCGCCGCAACCTGCACGCCCTGCTGGGGAAGGAGAGCTGAGCCGGGACGTTCGTACCCCTCCCGGCGTCGTTCGTACCCGTGGATCCGTGATCGGGGACAAGCTCGTTGTACGGGGCGGACGCCGGCCGATATTTCGGCCCGGCGCTCTTTTTTTCCCCGGCGAGCAAGGAGCTTCGCATGCGGATCGGCAGCGGATTCGGACGCGCATTCCTGGGAGTCGCGGCTCTCGTACTGGTCCACGCGTTTCCGCGCGTGGAGGTGGCAGCGGGCCAGGCGAGCGCCACGCCCCCCGCCGGCCCGCCCGTCACCCGCGCCTCCCCGGCCGTGGCCGGCCCCGCCCCGGCGGCCGCACGAGACGGTGGGCCCACGGCGCAGGACACCTCCGGCACGCGCGCCGCAGTCGCCGCCAAACGCGCCTCTGCCATCCGCATCGACGGGAGGCTGGACGATGCGGCCTGGCAAGGCGCGACGCCCGTCGGCGGCTTCGTCCAGGCGGAGCCCGTCGAGGGCGCACCGGTGGATCAGCCGACGGAGGTCCGGGTCCTCTTCGACGAAGAAGCCATGTACGTGGGGGCGCGGATGCACGACGCCTCGCCCGGCACCATCGCCCGGCAGCTGGTGCGGCGCGACGAGGCGGGACAGTACGATTACTTCGAGGTGTCTCTCGATCCCGAGCTCGACCGGCGCACAGGACACCGCTTCCGGGTCACGGCGGCGGGGGTGCAGATCGACGACTACCTCTTCGACGACGTGAAGGAGGACCGCTCCTGGGACGCCGTCTGGGAATCGGGTGTACAGCACGACGGCCAGGGGTGGACCGCGGAGATGCGGATTCCCCTTTCCCAGATCCGCTTCCAGCCCTCGGCGAGCCCGCAGGAGTGGGGGGTCAACTTCGGGCGCCGCCGCCTCGCCAGCAACGAACTGAGCTTCTTCGCGATGGAGTCGCGCCGCAAGCATGGCCGCGTGAGCGTCTTCCGGATGCTGTCCGGCCTGGTTCTGCCGCGCGGCGTGCGGCGGCTCGAGGCCCGCCCCTACACGCTCGCGCGCAGCCAGACGGGGCCGACGGAGCCCGGGAATCCGTTCTTCGATGGTCGCGAGGAGAGCGCGGGCGCCGGGCTCGACCTCCGCTACGGGATCGGCTCCACCTTCACCCTGGACGCCACCTTCAACCCCGACTTCGGCCAGGTGGAGGTGGACCCAGCGGTGATCAACCTCTCCGCCTTCGAGACGATTTACCCGGAGCGGCGCCCGTTCTTCGTGGAGGACGCCCGCATCTTCGACTTCAAGAATATCTCCGGAAACAATCTCTTCTACAGCCGGCGGATCGGGGGCCAGCCGCACCGCTCGAACGTCTCGGGAGCTACCTTCGTGAACGCCGCCGACGAGACCTCCATCCTGGGGGCGGCCAAGCTGACGGGGCGCACCAACCGCGGGCTCTCGCTGGGGGTGCTCGCGGCGGTGACCGGACGGGAGGAGGCCGAGGCATACTTCGCGGAGGGCGACAGCATGTCGACGTTTCTGGCCGAGCCGCGCTCCGGGTACGGGGTCGTCCGGGCCCTGCAGGAGCTGCGGGGCGGACAGACCGTTTTGGGCGGAGTCGCCACGCTGATGCACCGGAACCTCCCCGACGACGGCTCCTTCGACTTCCTCCCCTCGGCCGCGATGAGCGCGGGGGTGAACTTCGAGCATGCCTGGAGCAACCGGGCCTGGGCGCTGTCGGGGCTGCTGGCCGCTAGCCACGTGCTTGGCTCGGAGAAGGCGCTGATCCGCCTGCAGCAATCCCCCAACCATTACTTCCAGCGGCCGGACGCGTATCGGCTGGGGGTAGACTCCGCCGCGACTTCCATGATCGGTGCCGAGTGGGGCCTGCGGCTCGACCGCCGCAGTGGCCGTTGGACGGGGGGGCTCTGGGCTGCGCAGCGCAGCCCGGGGTTCGAGATCAACGACCTGGGAGAGGTCAACGAAGGGGAGCGCCTGGACGGCGGAGCGCAGCTCACCTTGCGCGAGATCACCCCGGGCGTGCTCCTGCGGGACTATAGCATGAGCGTCACCACCGTCCACAACTTCCGGCAGGAGGTCCTACGCGACCCGTTCTCATGGAACGAATGGGGGCGCGCCCACTCGAAGGGGTTCGTCGGTCTCAACGGGAGCGCCACCTTCCGCAACTACTGGGGCGTCAGCGCCGGCTTTGCGTACGATCCGGAGAACTTCGACAGCGAGGTCACCCGCGGCGGTCCCCTGATGCTCGATCCGGCCGCCTGGAGCTTCCTCCTCCGCGGGAACACCGACCGGCGCAAGAAATTCAGCTTCGAGCCGTCGTTCAGCATGAACAACGGCGCAGCGATGGGCTGGGCGTGGCGGGGCGGAACCAGGGTCTCGTACCGTCCGTCGTCGCGGGTACAGATCGAAGCCGAGCCGAGCTACTCGAGCCAGCCGGACGCCGCGCAGTACGTGGCCACCACGGGCCACGTGGGGTACGCCCCCACCTACGGACGGCGCTACCTCTTCGCCGAGCTGGACCGCCGCACCTTCTCCCTCCCTACCCGCCTCAACCTCACCTTTTCCCGGAGCCTGACGCTCCAGCTCTTCGCGCAGCCCCTCCTCTCGGTGGGCGACTTCACCGCGTACAAGCAGCTCGCCCGCGCGGAGAGCTTCGACTTCGACCGCTTCGAAGAGGGCGTCGCGGCCCCCGAGCCCGGCGCGGCCTCCTGCGTCGGCGGGCGCACCTGCCGGAGCGGGGACCGGCGCCTGGTGGACTTCGACGGCGACGGCGAGACGGACTTCTCCTTCCGCGAGAGGGACTTCCGTATCCGCTCGCTGCGCGGCAACGCGGTGGCGCGCTGGGAGTACCGCCCCGGCTCCACCCTCTTCTTCGTGTGGCAGCAGCGCCGCTCGTACCAGGACCTGGAGGCGAACACCTTCCGCCTGGGCGGCGAAGCGCTCGACCTGCTCACCGACCGGCCGACCAACGTGTTCATCATCAAGGCGAACTACTGGTTGTCGCTCTGACGGCGATCGTCAGTCCCGAGTGCGAGCGCGATCTCCTCGCGCACCCAGGCGTCCGCCTCCACCTCCGCGCGTCCGGACAGCGCCTGGCGCGCCGCCTCCGTGCCGATGCGCCCCAGCGCCCACGCCGCGTGCCCGCGCACCAGCGCCTCCTCGTCGTTCAGCGCGGCGGCGAGCGCGGGCACGGCCTCGGGCGCGCCCCAATTGCCCAGCGCCACGGCTACGTTGCGCAGCAGCCCGCGCCGCTTGGTCCGCTTCACGGCGGAGCCCTTGAAGCGGCGCGAGAACTCCTCCTGCGTCATCCCCATCCACTCGATCAGCTCCGGCCCCTCCATCCCGTCGCGGGGGATGAAAGCGGGGTCGGAGGCGGGCTCGGCGAACGAGTTCCAGGGGCAGACTTCCTGGCAGATGTCGCAGCCGTAGACGCGGTTGCCGATGAGGGGGCGCAGCTCGCGGGGGATGGGGCCGCGCAGCTCGATGGTGAGGTACGAGATGCAGCGCCGCGCGTCCATGCGGGGGGCACCGGCCTCGTCGCGCCCCAGCAGGGCGCCGGTGGGGCACGCGGAAAGGCAGCGCGAGCACGAGCCGCAGTGGTCGCGGGTGAAGGGCGCGTCGTACTCCAGCTCCACGTCCAGCAGCAGCACGCCGAGGAAGTAGTACGACCCGCGCCGCGGCTGGATGAGCATGGTGTTGCGGCCGAACCATCCCAGCCCCGCGCGCGACGCCAGCTCGCGCTCCAGCACGGGCCCGGCGTCCACGTACGCGCGCCCGCCGAGCGGCGTAAGCTCCGCGTTCGCCCACTCCTGCAGCGCGATCAGGCGGTCCTTGAGCAGGTCGTGGTAGTCGTCGTTGCGCGCGTAGCGGGCGACCACGCCGCGTGAAGGATCCGCCTCCTCCGCGTCGCCGCTGTAGTAGCCGATGGCGACCACCACGGCCGAGCGCGCGTCCGGCACGAGCACGCCCGGGTCGGCGCGCTTGGCGACGGCGTCCTCGCGCGCCAGGTACGCCATCTCCCCGTGCATTCCCTCGCCGATCCACGCGCCGTAGCGCTCCGCGTGCTCCGACGGGCGCACGGGCGCGATCCCCACGGCCTCGAAGCCCAGCTCCAGGGCACGGGCGCGGATGCGGTCGGTGAGCTCGGCTCGGGTGAGATTCGGGTGCATGCGCCTGCTACACCCATCCCTGGAGGGCGATCCGGGGTATCTATACAGAGGGGGGGCTCACACAGAGACACAGAGAAAAGATGAGGGAGATCAACGAGGTCACGCGGGAGGTCGTGGATGCGGCGTATGGGATCCACAAGCGGCTGGGGCCGGGGCTGCTGGAGAGTGTGTACGAGGCGGTACTCGCGCAGGTCCTGGCGCAGCGCGGGTTTGCCGTCCAGCCCCAGGCGAAGATCTCATTCGGGTACGAGGGGATCAGGATCGAAGAAGGGTTCAGGATCGAGCTGCTGGTCGAGAAACTCGTCGTCGTGGAGTTGAAGTCCGTCGAGACCCTCGCCCCCGTGCATGCGAAGCAGGTCCTCACCTATCTTCGCGTACTCGACCTGCCGGTCGGCCTCCTCATCAACTTCGGCGCGCCCACGCTCAAGGCCGGCATCCGCCGCATCGCCAACACGCACTCCGCGACCCTCCCTCGCCGTTAACTCTGTTTCTCTGTGTCTCTGTGGCTCTGTGTGAGGCCTTCTGTTAGTTTGCCCGCTCCCAGAAACCCGGAGCCACGCACGATGCCACAAAGCAGCGACCTCCCCACCCGCTGGCGGAGCGAGTTCCCGATCCTGCAGACCCACACCTACCTGAACTCGTGCTCCCTGGGCGCGCTGTCGCGGCGCTCCATGGGGTACCTGGGCGAGTACCAGGCGCTCTGGAACAGCATGGGGGCCTCCGCGTGGTACGAGCTCTGGCTGGGGCGCATCGCCGAGCTGCGGGGGCACGTGGCGCGCATGTGGAACGCGCGGGAAAACGAGATCGCCCTCACCCCCAGCGTCTCCGCGGCCCTCTCCTCCGTTGCGTCCACTATCGATTATACGAAGCGCAACCGCGTGGTGGTGTCGGACCTGGACTTCCCCACCCTGGTGTACCAGTGGCTCGCGCGGCCGGAGGTGGAAGTGGTGCGCGTGCCCAGCGACGACGGCATTGGCGTGCCGCCCGAGCGCTGGGCGGAGTACATCGACGAGCGCACGGCCATCGTGGCCACCAGCCACGTCTTCTACGGCACGGGCTACGTGCAGGAGCTGGAGCCGATCGCGCGGGCCGCGCACGCCGCCGGCGCCCTCTTCCTGGTGGACGGCTACCAGGCCGTGGGCCAGATCGCCGTGGACCCGCGCGCCAGCGGGGCGGACGTGTACGTGGCCGGCCCCCTCAAGTGGCTGCTGGGCGGCCCCGGCCTCGCCTACCTGTGGGTGCGCGAAGAGCGCATCGCGGAGATGCGCCCCACCGTGACCTCCTGGTTCGGCGCGCGCGACCAGTTCTCCTTCCGCGTGGACGAGTACGAGCCGCGCGAAGACGCCGGCCGCTTCTCCCTGGGCACCCCCGCCGTCCCCACCGTGTACACGGCGCTGGGCGGGATGGAGATCTTCGCCGAGGCGGGGGAGCGCGCCGTCTACGAGCGCATCGCCGGCCTCACCGCGGACCTGGTGGCCCGCCTGGAGGAAGCGAAGTTCGAGCTCAAGATCGCCGACGAGGCCCACCGCTCCGGAATCGTCATGGTGCGCCACCCGGAAGCCGCCGCCGCCGTCGCGCGCCTCGCTCAGCGCGGCATCGTGGTGGACCACCGCGCCGGCTACGTCCGCCTCTCCCCCCACTTCTACAACACGGAAGCCGAGAACGAGCTCGCCGTCGCCGCGCTGCGCTGAAATCCCCCCTCTGTGTCTCTGTGCCTCTGTGTGAGACCTCTGTTGGCGCGGCTGGTTCCCGAACGGGAACCAGCCGCGTTCCTAAAACGGAACAGGGAACACGCCGCGGGGGATGGACAAACGCGCTAAGTACTATATAATTCAAGCACTAACGCCACACGCCCACCCGGGCATACCCATTGCCCTTCTCGTGGCCCGAACCCGTACACTACATCGGGTCGCCGGGCGATCCGGTTCAAGCAGCCCAAAGCAGCACCCACCCCCACTCCTCTGGAGACGCCATGAAGAAGCTCGCCATCGCCGCCGCCGCCGTCGCCGCCCTCGCGCTTCCGTCGCTCGCCTCGGCGCAGTCGGGCCAGGTCACCGCGTCGGCGACCATCTCCACGATCCTCGACTTCGGCACCCCGTCGGACATGGCGTTCGGCAACATCCTGCCCGGCTCGGCCGGTCCGATCCGCGCGCAGGGCAGCATCCCGCTGGTCCGCAACGTGGGCGTGAAGCTGTTCCTGCCGGACGGGGCGTCCACGGGCGTGCTGACGGGCCCCGCGGGCTCCACCGCCATCACCCCGGCGCTTTCCTGCGGCGTGAACAGCACCGCGGTCGCCGGCGGCACCGCCGCTGCGCCGACGTACGACGTGTTCACCATCACCTCGTGCCGTCCGGGCACCCCGGCCACCGAAGTCGCCACCCTGGCCGCGCCGACCACGGCCGCGGAGCAGACCTCGCACGTCATCTTCAACGGCACCATCACCAGCGTGCCGCAGACGCAGGTGCCCGGCTACTACTCGGGCGTCATCAAGGTCCAGGCTGTCGCCAACTAAGCCGGAACGGATGAAAGCACCGGCGCGGCGCAGGGCGCGGACCCGCGGGCTGGGGATCGTCCTTGCGCTCGCCGGTGCGCTGGCGGGAGGGAGTGCCGCCGCCCAGCCCGGCGGGGTGGCGGCGGTGCCGGTGCAGGGGCTTTCCTTCGGCTCCCTGATCCCCGGCGTGCCGGAGGTGGTGTCGGTGGACGACGCCGCGCGCCGCGCCGAAGTGGTGCTGGAGGGGAAAGGCTCGGTGGACGTGCTGCTGGTGCTCCCGCGCGCGATGGTGTCGCGCACGGGCGGGTCCATCCCGCTGCACTTCGGGACCAGCGACGCGGCGCTCACCACCGCGACGGACCGGATTTCGCCCATGGACCCGCTGCGCTCCATGCGGCTGAACCTGGCGGGCGGCTCCGCTCCACCGCGCCTGCTGCTGGGCGGCACCGCCACCGCCGGGCGCGCGCAGCCCGCCGGGGAGTACAGCACCACCATCGTGGTGATCATCTCCAGGGCGGGCACCTGACCGGGCACAACGGAAGTGAGGTTCGATGAAGGCTTTGCGCTCCCTCTGGTCGTCACTCGGCACCGCGGTGCTCCCGGCGCTCGCCCTTGCCCTCGGCCTGGCCGAGCCGGCCGGCGCGGTCACGGTGAGCCCCACCGCGCTCTTCATAGACGCGCGCTCCCCCTCCGCCACCCTCACGCTGTACAACGGCGGCACCATCGCCGAGGAGCTGGAGGTGTCGTTCGCGTTCGGGTACCCGGTGACCGACTCGGCGGGGCGCGTGATGGTGGAGCTGCGTGACACGGCGGCGGCGGGAGAGCCGTCGCTGCTGCCGTACCTGCGCGCGTTCCCGCGGCGCCTGACCCTGCAGCCGGGGCAGCGCCAGACGGTGCGCGTGATGGTGCAGCCGCCGGCCTCGCTGGCGCCCGGGGAGTACTGGGGGCGCGTGATGGTGCGGGCCCGCGGCGGCCAGCCGCCCATCGAGCAGACGCAGGGCAACGTACGCATGCAGCTCTCGGTGGAGACGGTGGTCGCCACGGCGGTGCTCTTCCGCAAGGGCGCGGTGGACACCGGCGTCCGCCTGGCCGGCGCCACCGCCGAGCGCGTGGCGGACGGGGTGCAGATGACCTTCGACGTGGAGCGCACCGGGGGCGCCGTGTGGCTGGGCCGCATCGCCGCGCAGCTCGTGGGTCCCGACGGCCGGGTGGTGGGCGAGACGGGCGACCAGGTGGCGCTCTACCGCTCCATGCGGCTGCGCTTCACGGTGGCGCTCCCCCCCGGCGCCCCCCGCACCGGCTACACGGTGCGCTACACGCTGGACAACGAACGGCCCGACCTGCCCACTCCGGGGCAGCTCACCGCCCCCCCGGTCACCGGCACCCTGGCGATCCGCTAACCGATGACGCGACGCCTCCTCCTCGCCTGCGCCCTGATCGGCGCCGCGCTCTGCGCGGCGCCGCCGGCGCACGCGCAGTCGGGGGCGGTCGGCGCGTCGGCGGTGGTGGTGTTCCCGCCGCTCACGGGCACGGGGGTGCGCGGCCTGCAGTTCGGCAGGGTGATCCCGAGCGCGGGCTCCGTCACGGTGCGCCCCAGCTCGGCGCTCGCCGGGGAGTGGCGGCTCACGTCGATGCGCGGCCGCAAGTGGGTGGATATCACCTTCATCCTCCCCGCTGCCCTGCAGGGTCCTGGCGGCGCCACGCTGCCCCTGTCGTTCAACGGCAACTTCGCGGCGCTCTGCGAGATCGACGACGCGACCCAGATCTGCCAGACTGCCTCGTACTTCGAGTGGAACCCGGTCACGACCCCCACGTACCGGGATACCCCGGAGCGCTACAAGCCCGGCCGCCCGCGGTACAGCGACGACTCGTACTCCATCTACATCGGGGGCATCGCCACGCCCGCGCCCGCCCAGCCGGCGGGCCAATACACCGGGGCGGTGGGAATCACGATCGTCACCAACTGACGTGTCCCCCGGCCTTCGTGCCGGAGCCCGCTGGGCGCTCCGCGTAAGCTTCTTCCTGCTCTCCCTTCTCTTCGCCCCGGGCGCCGTCCGCGCCGGGGCGGCTCAGCTTCCCGCCGGCATGGAGGAAGGGATCTACCAGCTCCGTGTGGGCGACCTTGCCCCGCTGGACCTGCCCGTGCTGGTGCGGGGGGACGGCGGGGTCTTCGTGCCCCTCCGCCCCGTGCTGGAGCTGGCGGGTGCCCCCTTCCGCCTGCTCCCGGACAGCGGCGTGGCCACCGTGGCGCGCCCCCGCGGCGAGGGCGAGTCGCGCCTGGACGTGGCCGCGCGCACCATCGGCCCGCGCCGCCTGCCGCTGGGCGAGGGGGAGGCGTTCACGGCGGGGGGCGAGCTGTACCTGTCCGCGCCGCGGCTGGGCGACCTGCTGGAAGCGGGGGTGGAGGTGGATGCGTCGGCGCTCACCATCGCCGTCACCCGCGAGCTCCCCTTCCCCGCGCAGGAGCGTGCGGCCAACCGGGCACGGCGGGCCGGCGCCCTGGGCCGCGCCGCGCCCGGAGACTTCGCGGGGAGCGTTCCCTTCCACCCCCGCAGCGGCGGGGGGGTGGTGGAGTGGGGGGTCACTTCGTCGCTCCCCGAGCCGTGGACGCCCTCGGCGGTGGACGCGCGGCTGGGGGTGGGCTTCCTGGGCGGGCTGGTGCGCGCGGGCACCAGCGTGCAGAGGGCGGACGGGGGCGTGTCGGTGGCGGAGCTGAACGCCAGCTTCCAGCGCGTCTTCCCCACCGGGAGGTGGGTGCGGCAGCTCCAGGTCGGCGACATCGCCACCGGGGGGCCGCGCCCGCGCTCGGTGCGCGGGTTCAGCGTGGGGAACGCCCCCTTCACGCGCGAGGCCGTGTACAGCGAGGTGCGCTACGCCCCCCGGCTCCCCAGCGGGTGGGAGTACGAGGTGTACCAGAACGGGCGGCTGCTGGGCTTCTCGGGCGAGGCGGGGGGCGGCGGGGTGGACATCCCGCTGACGTACGGCAGCACGCCGGTGGAGGTGAGGATGTACGGCCCGGCCGGCGAGCGGGTGCGGTCGGAGATCTCGTACCTGGTGCCGGCCCTGCAGCTTCCCCCGGGACGCACGGAGTACTCGCTGGGCGGCGGCCTGTGCGCCGACGAGCGCGAGTGCCGCCTCTTCTCGTACCTGGACCTGCGCCGGGGGCTGGTGCGCGGGGTGACGCTGTTCGGCGGGGCCGAGGCGCCGGTGGACTCGGCCGGCGTCGCGCCGCGCCCGTACGGCGGGGCCAGCATCCTCCCCGCGCGGGACTGGGCGCTGGAGGTGCAGGGGATGTACGGCTCGTACCTGTACGGAACGGTGGAGAAGCTGGGGACGGGCCGCCTCTCCGGCGTGGCGAGCGCCGGCGTCACCTACCCGGAGCGCCGCGCGGCCTCCATCGTGGTGCCCGGCGGCGCGGCGGGGGTGCCGGTGCAGGGAGCGGCGTGGCACGTGGATGCCGCGGTCGGGGTGCGCACGGGCGGGCTGGAGAACCTGGTCCGCAACTTCTCGCTCGCCGCCCGCGCCAACGGCGCGCTGGAGTCGGGCGAGCTCTTCGCGCACCTTTCCGCGGCGGCGGCGCTGCGCCGGGTGCTGCTGGAGGCGGGGTACGAGACCACCCCGTCGGAGCCCGGGGTCGTCCTGCTGCGGGCGGGGCTCCCCGTGATGGGCGTGTTCCCCCGCTGGCTGCAGGCGCCCTCGCTCTACGCCGGGGTGGGTCTGGCCGGCGGAGCTCCCAGCCGCTGGGACCTCACCGTCACCGCGCAGCCGTTCCACACCCAGCTCACCCTCAACGCGCGGTGGCTCGCGGGCGGCGCGGGGCCCTCCGTTTCGCTGGGCGCGGGGGTCCCGCTCCGCTTCGGGCGCGCGCATACGCACGTCGGCGTACGCGGGAGGGAGGCGGTCGGCTCGCTCTCGGTGACGGGGGCGGCCGCCTTTGGCAGCGGCGCGGGGGTCCGCCCGCTGCGCTACGGGGGGCTGGGGCTGAGCGGCATCACCGGGGTGGTGTTCATGGACGCCAACGGCAACGGCCGCCGCGACCCGGGGGAGCAGACCGCCGCGGACGCCGCCGTGGAGGTGGGGTCCACCCGCGTCCGCACGGACGCGTCGGGTAGGTATTCCACCTGGTCCGTGATCCCGTACGACGTGGCTCGGGTGCGGCTGGACACGGCGACGCTGGCCGACCCGGCCTGGGTGCCCGCCAGCGCCGAGCGGCTCCTGCGCCCGTCTCCCCACATGTACATGGACGCGGACTTCCCCCTGGTGCAGACGCGCGAGCTTTCCGGCACCCTGGTGGCGGCTCGCGACGTGCGCAGCGTGGGCGGCGTCACGGTGGAGATCACCGCTCCCGGCGGCGAGGTGATCCGCACCCTCACCTTCAGCGACGGCGCGTTCTACCTGGGCCGGGTGAGTCCCGGCGAGTACCAGGTTCGCGTCTCCGAGTCCTCTCTGCGCGCGCTCGGCGCCCGCTCCGACCCGGCCTCCGTCCGCGTGGTCGTGCCCGCGGGTGGCGACCAGCCGCTGGTGGAAGTCCCTCCCATCCAGGTCCGGCGCGCCCGGTAGGGAGAAGCGGCCCTCACCCGGCAGCTTACAGCTGCCACCCTCTCCCAGTAACTGCCCTGGGAGAGGGGACCACGTCGTGCGCGCCGAGCGGCGACCCAGCGCGCCGGAATGACGGGGTCACGCCCCTGCCACGTGCGTCGCGGCGATCAGGCCCCTGCGGAACCCCACGCGAAGTAGTCCCCTCTCCCATGGTGTTCATGGGAGAGGGTGGCAGCTGTAAGCTGCCGGGTGAGGGCCACGATCCTCAGCCCACCGGGTCGCCCACGCGGATCTCGCCGCCCTCCAGGATCTCGGCGCGCAGGCCGCCGCGCTCGGCCAGGTCGCGCATGACGCCGCGGTAGGTGAAGCGCTGCAGGCGCGAGCAGGGGTCACAGCGCTCCACCCCGCGCACGAGCACGTTCCCGATCCGGAACACGCGCCCCACCAGGTCGTTCAGGGCCACCCCGCGCGTGACCACGTTGCGCCGCGTGTCGGCGGGGGAGAAGTCGCGGCCGGTGGCGCGGACGCGCTCCACGGCCTCGGCTTCCACCAGCGTGAGCTGGCAGGTAGCGGCGTAGCGGGTGGGCGGCACCCCCAGGTAGCGGTCGCCCAGCAATCCCTCTCCGGCCACCGCGGTGGCGGTCTCCACCGGCGTGCGCGGCTCTCCGCGCTCCCGGGCCACGTAGATCGCCTCCACCGTCCCCATCGCTACTCGCTCCCCGCCAGCCCCAGCTCCGGGGCGATGCCGCGCATGGCTTCGATCACGAACGCCACGTGCTCGGCCAGCTCCACGCCCAGCATCTCGGTGGCGCGGCGCACGTCCTCGCGGTCCACGCCGGCGGCGAAGCCCTTGTCCTTCATCTTCTTGAGCACCGACTTGGCCTCCAGGTCCATCACGGACTTGGAGGGGCGCACCAGGGCGGCGGCGGTCACCAGGCCGGTGATCTCGTCGCAGGCGTAGAGGGTGCGGTCCAGGAGGGACTCGGGGTGCACGCCGGTGCGCGGGGCGTAGTGCGCCAGGATCGCGTGCACCATCTCGTCCGGGTAGCCGCGCTCGCGCAGCAGCTCGGTGCCGGGGACGGGGTGCTCGTCCGGGTAGCGCTCGTAGTCGAAGTCGTGGAGGAGGCCGGTGAGGCCGAAGAGCTCCTCGTCCTCGCCGAAGCGGCGGGCGTAGGCGCGGCAGGCGGCCTCCACCGAGTACATGTGGCGGCGGAGGCTTTCGCTCTGCACGTACTCGTGCATCAGCGTGAGGGCTTCTTCGCGGGACGGGAGTGGCATCGGTGCAGGGGCCGGGGTGAACGGATTGGGCTCACAGGAGACGGAGAGGAGGTCATCTCAGCGCTTTGCGAGCTGGAAGGTGACGTCCATGGTGGCGCCGCCACCGAGGGCGATCCAGCGCGTCTGCAGGCCGTACTCGGGGTGCTCGATCTGCACGCGGTAGGTGCCGTGCGGCAGGCGGCGCAGGGAGAACGCGCCGAGCCGGTCGGTGGTGCGCGTTTCTTCGCCCTCTCCCAGCCGCACGCGCGCGCCGGAGATGGGGTCGCCGCTCTCCGCGTCCACTACGCGCCCCTCCAGCGACATGGTGGCGGCGCCGGTGGCCTGGTTGTACTCGCCGCGCGCGCTGGCGGAGGCGGACACCACGAAGGTGCTCAGGTCGCGGAGCACGGGCTCGGCACCGGGGAGGGTGACGGTGATGGTCTCGCCGCTGCGGCCCAGGAAGGAGGCCCGCGCGGCGAGCCTCACCCCCGGCGGGGCCCCGCAGAAGCGGTAGTGCCCCTCCGAGTCGGCCTCCACCTCGCCGCGCACCGTGCCGGCGGGGCCGCTCCACCAGATCGCCACGCGGGCACCCGCCAGCGCGGCGCCATTGGCACGGTTGCGCACCGTTCCGGCCAGCACGCCGGTGCCCGCGCGCAGCGAATCGCCCGCGCACCCCGCGGCGATCGCCGTGGCCAGCGAGGGCGAGACGAGGCGCACCGTGGCGGCCTCCCCCAGCCGCACGGCGACGTCGGTGGCCGGGGCGCGGTAGCGGAGCGAGTCGGTGCGGGGGTGGGTGAAGGTCACGGAATAGCGCCCCTCGTCCAGCTCCGGCACGCGGAAGCGGCCCTCCGCGTCGGTGACGGCACCGCGGTCGGTGCCCACCAGGGTGACGCGGGCGCCCGCCAGCGGGGCCTCGGTGACGGCATCCACCACCGTCCCCTCCAGCGCCCCCGTCTGCGCCGCGAACACCCGCTCGCCCGCGGAGGTCGTCACCTCGCGCACGTAGCCGCCCGTCTCGTGCAGCGCGTCCAGCACCACGCTGGTGCCGCTGCCGCCGGTGGGCAGCCGCCACTGCTTGCCGACCAGCACGGGCATGCGCAGCCGCCAGCGCCGCACGATCCACGCGCCGCCGGCCAGCCGCACGAACTCCACCCTCCCGCCCACGCCCTCCTGGTCCTCGTTCTGGGAGAGGCCGGTGTAGCGGAAGTCCAGGTGGCGCAGCTCGGCCGTGGCGGGGTCCAGCCAGAGCACCCCGCGCACGTCCACGCCCGGCCCGCGCCGGCGCACCGGCTGGAAGGTGAGGCCGATCAGCCCTTGGGTGGCCCCTTCGCCGGCCGCGACCCCGAAGCAGTGGCTGTCCTGGAACGCGTCCGAGAGGAGGAGCTGCGCGTCGGGCGCGAAGAAGTAGATGCCGTCGCGGCGCTCTTCGCGGTAGCCGGTGCGGGCCAGGTCGGCCGCGTTCCGGCTCACCCACACGCCGCGCCCCACCGCCGTGCGCCGCTGCGCCGTCTCGCCGCGCACGCGCTCGCTGGCGGGGTCGATGTCGCGCTCGTAGTCGGTGAAGCCGAAGCGGAGCGCCCCCGCCGTCCAGGTGGTGGCCTCCAGCGCCTTGCGCGCCTCCTCCCACACCCGCGCGGCCGCGCCCCCCTCCGCCGGCCGCACGTCGCAGCGCGAGCGCCCCCGCGCCACCAGCCCCTCCAGCGCCACCCCCGCGGAGGCGGCCACCAGGCGGAGCTGGTGCGTGTCGCCGGCCGCCAGCGTCAGCGGAGCCGAGCTGGTGCTGGCGTAGCCGATGCGCTCCGCGCGCACCCGGTACGTCCCCGCGCCGGAGCCCTGCAGGCTGAAGCGCCCCTCCGCCCCCGTGAGCGCCCGCGCCACCACCGCTCCACCCGCGCCGCGCAGGCTCACGAACGCCCCCGCCACGGGCCGCCCGGCGGGGTCCACCAGCACCCCCTGCACGCGTTGCGCGGCCGCCGGCGCGGCGAAGAGGATCAGAGCGACAAGTACGATCGATCGCATCGCGGGACTCCTGGTGGACGGGGCGGAACTCGGGTATAGAGACGAACGCCCGGCGCGGCCGGAATCTGACCTCCCCCTCCTCTGTGTCTCTGTGTCTCTGTGTGAGCCCGTCCGTTCAGAAGTCCGCGCTCCCCGGCGCCCGCGGGAACGGAATGACGTCCCGGATGTTGGCGATGCCGGTGGAGTACTGGACCAGGCGCTCGAAGCCCAGCCCGAAACCCGCGTGCGGCACCGTGCCGTAGCGGCGCAGGTCGCGGTACCACCAGTACGATTCCTTCTCCAGCCCCATCTCCTCCATGCGCCGGTCCAGCACCTCCAGCCGCTCCTCGCGCTGCGACCCGCCGATGATCTCGCCGATCCCGGGCGCCAGGACGTCCATGGCGGCCACGGTGCGGCCGTCCTCGTTCTCGCGCATGTAGAACGACTTGATCTCCTTCGGGTAGTTCATCACCACGACGGGGCGCTTCACCAGCACCTCGGTGAGGTACCGCTCGTGCTCGCTCTGCAGGTCCACGCCCCAGCGCACGGGGAACTCGAACTTCTTCTTCGATTCCTCCAGGCGCCGCACGGCCTCGGTGTAGTCCATCCGCTCGAACGAGCTCTCTACGAAGTGCTCCAGGCGGCGGATCGCCTCCTTGTCCACCCGCTCCGCGAAGAACGCCATGTCGTCCTGGCGCTCGTTCAGCAGGTCGGTGAAGATCGACTTGAGGCACGCCTCGGCCAGGTCCGCGTCCGCGCTCAGGTCCGCGAAGGCGATCTCCGGCTCGATCATCCAGAACTCGGCCAGGTGCCGGCTCGTGTTGGAGTTCTCCGCGCGGAAGGTGGGGCCGAAGGTGTACACCTTGGAGAGCGCCTCGCAGTACGCCTCCACGTTGAGCTGGCCGGAGACGGTGAGCGCGGCCGAGCGCCCGAAGAAGTCCTGCGAGAAGTCCACGCCGCCGTCGGCGGTGCGCGGCGGGTTGGCCAGGTCCAGGGTGGAGACGCGGAACATCTCCCCCGCCCCCTCGGCGTCGCTGGTGGTGATGATGGGCGTGTGGACCCAGAAGAAGCCGTTCTGGTCGAAGAAGCGGTGCACCGCCATCGACAGCGTGTGCCGCACCCGGGCCACCGCGCCAAAGGTGTTGGTGCGCGGACGGAGGTGCGCGACCGTGCGCAGGAACTCCATCGAGTGCGCTTTGGGCTGGATGGGGTACGTCTCCGGGTCCTCCACCCACCCGGCCACCTCCACCGCCGTGGCACGGATCTCCACGGGTTGCGGGCGTCCCGGCGTGGGCACCAGCTCCCCCCACACGCTCACCGAGCACCCGGCCGTGAGGCGGGTGACCTCGTCCGCGTAGTTCGCCAGGTCCCCGCCCGCCACCACCTGGATGGGCGCGAAGCACGACCCGTCGTGCACGTTCAGGAACGAGATCCCGGCCTTGGAATCGCGCCGGGTGCGGATCCACCCCTGCACGAGGACGGCGGTGCCGGGCTCCACCTTGCCCGCGAGAAGATCGGCGATCGAGGTGCGTTGCATCGGTCTCAGAGTCTGGTCGTACAGAGGATGGTCAGGGTGCCGCTGGCAACTTACTCGCTCCGGCGCAATCTTGCACGCGACGATCCGCGGAACGCCCCGCGGTGTACCCGCAGCCCACGGCCGGATGACCGATAGCGAACTTGCACGCGCGCTCGCGCAGGCGTGGCGCTCCGAGCGCGAGCACGTGGAGCGCGTCGTGCTCGCCGCCGCCGTGATCACGACGGCCCTCGACCGTGCGGGCATGCGCGCCACGCTGGTGGGCGGAGCGGCCATCGAGTTTTACGCGCCGGACGCGTACACCACCGCGGATCTCGACTTCGTGGTGGAGGGCCGCACGCGTGAGGCCATCGACGAGACCCTCACGTCGCTCCGGATGCAGCGGCAGGGGCGCCACTGGGTACTGGACGACCTGTTCGTGGAGGTCCCTGGCAGCTACCAAAGTGAGCCGGCGGAATCCTTTGAAATCGGGCCGTTCACCCTGCGTGTGGTCAGGAAGGAGTACGTGCTGGGGGACCGGATCATCGGCTACCGCTGGTGGAAGTACGCGGGCTACGGCCTCCAGGCAGTCGATATGATCGATGCGTTCGCGGGTGAGTTGGACGACGCGGCTCTGCGGGCCTATCTCCGCCGGGAAGGAGCAGAGGACACGTACGATCTGCTGCTGAAGTTGTCTGCGTCCGGATCACCTCCGACCGCTAAGGAGCTTGATGCGCTCTGGCACCTCCACTACAGTTGATTGCATGAATATCGACGACATCGACCTCTCCGAATTCCGGGCCATGTGGGCACGCCGGCGCCAGGCAGCGGCGGCGATCCGCGCCCGCTCGGACCCCACGGGCATGACCCGCCCGCCCCGCGACCCGGACGAGCGCGCGTTTCTCGCCGAGCGCGGCCTGCTGGGCCCGTTCATCGAAGAGGACCGGCCCGGCTGGCGCGAGTACGTCGAGCGGAGGTACAGGCCGAAGTGACGGGGCTCACACAGAGACACAGAGGCACAGAGATCAGTTCTTCTCTGTGCCTCTGTGTCTCTGTGTGAGATTCAAGCTCTGTAAGCGGCGGGCGCCGTGGGGCACAGCTCGGCCAGGGCGCAGCGCTCGCAATAGGGGCGGCGCGCGGTGCAGATGGCGCGGCCGTGGTCGATGGTGCGATGGGTGAAGTGCACGCGCTCCTCGGGAGGGACCAGGGGGATCAGGTCGCGCTCGATCTTCTCGGGGTCCTGCTCGCGGGTGAGGCCCCAGCGCTGGGCGATGCGGCGCACGTGCGTGTCCACGACGACGCCTTCCGCCATCCCGAAGGCCACGCCCAGTACCACGTTGGCCGTCTTGCGCCCGACGCCGGGGAGCTGCGTCAGCGCTTCCATGTCCGCGGGCACCTCGCCGCCGAAGCGCTCCGCCAGCACCCGCCCCAGGCCGATCACCGCCTTGGCCTTCTGGCGGAAGAAGCCGAGCGACCCCAGCAGGCGCTCCATCTCCTCCTGCGATGCGCCCGCGAAGTCCTCCGCGGTGCGGAAGCGGGCGAAGAGGGCCGGGGTGGCACGGTTGACCGCCGCGTCCGTGGTCTGCGCCGAGAGCACGGTGGCGACGACGAGCTGCAGCGGGTTTTCGTGCACGAGCGAGCACTCGCTGTCGGGGTACATTCCCTTCAGCCGCTCGATGATGGCGAGGGTGCGCTCACGGCGTGCGCGCTTGCTTTCTCTGGGCAAAATGTTCTTCCACCTCTTCGAGTTGCCACGTGTTCAGGACGCCGCGCGCGCCCAGCCACGCCTTGCGCGCCACGTTCACCCCCCACCCCACGTTGTCCAGCCCGCCCACCGAGTGCGCGTCCGGGTTGATGGGGACGAGGACGCCGCGCTCGGCCGCGTAGCGCGCGTGCCGCCAGTCCAGCTCCAGCCGGGCCGGGTCCGCGTTGATCTCCACCGCCACCCCGTGCTCGGCCGCCGCGTCGATCACCGCGCGCACGTCCACCGGATACCCGCTGCGCCCCAGGAGGAGCCGCCCCGTCGCGTGCCCCAGGATGGTGAGGCGCGGGTTCTGGACGGCGCGGATCAGCCGGTCCGTCTGCTCGCGCTCGCTGCGCTGGAACGCGGAGTGGATGGAGCCGACCACGTAGTCGAAGCTCGCCAGCGTGGCGTCCGGGAAGTCCAGCGCGCCATCCGCCAGGATGTCGGCCTCGGTGCCCTTGAAGACGCGGAAGCGGCCCTTCCCCGCCCCGCCGTGGGCGCGGTTCCACGCGTCGATCTCGCGCTGCTGCTTCGCGACCGCTTGCGGGGTGAGGCCGCCCGCGTAGGAGGCGGCCTGGCTGTGGTCCGCGATCCCCAGGTAGCGCCAGCCGCGGGCCCGCGCACCCTCCGCCATCTCCGCGACCGTCGCCTTGCCGTCCGAGTAGGTGGTGTGGCAGTGGAAGGTGCCGCGCAGGTCGCCCGGCTCCACCAGCCGGGGCAGCGTCCCCGCCGCCGCGGCCTCCACCTCGCCCCACCCCTCGCGCAGCTCCGGCGGCACCCAGGCCAGGCCCAGCGCCGCGTAGAGCGCTTCCTCCGTGGGCGTCGCGACCGTTCCCAGCCCGTCCGCGCCCAGCGCCAGCCCCCGCTCGGCCGCGCGCGCGGCGAGAGCCTGCACGTGCGCCGCGCTCCCCGTCCACACGGCGAGCGCGGCGCCGAAACGCTCCGGGGCCACGCAGGCGAACCGGGCCGCGAAGCCGTCGCTGAAGCGCACCTCGACGCGCCCTTCCCGATCCCCCGCGCCCGCCGTGTGCTCGCCCAGCGTGCGGAACGCGGCGAGCACCTCGTCCGGGCGGTCCGTGGCGGCGACGAGGTCGATGGAGGCGACGATCTCCATCCGCCGCCGCAGCTCGCCCGCGAGCTCCGCGGACGAGACCCCCGGGAGGGTGCGGACGTGCTCCACCAGCCGCTCGGCCACCTCCAGCGCGCGGTCGATGCGCCGCTTCCCCCGCGTCTCGCGCACGTAGGCGGCGCCCTCCAGGATCTTCGCCTCCGTCTTCGCGCCGAAGCCGGCGAGCCCGGCGATGCGGCCGGCGGCTTCCTCCAGCGCGTCCAGCGAGTCGATCCCCAGCTCGGCGTACAGGGCGCGCAGCCGCTTGGTGCCCAGGCCCTTGATGCGCATCAGGTCGTACAGCCCCACGGGCGTCTCCGCCATCAGGCGCTGGTGGAGGCCCGAGCGCCCGGTGCGCACCATCTCGTCGATGATCCCCGCGATCCCCTCGCCGATGCCGGGGATGGAGGTGAGGGCGCCGGCGCGCGCCAGCCCCTCCACATCGGCGCCGGAGCCCTCCAGCCGCCGCGCCGCGCTGGCGTAGGCGCGCGCGCGGAAGGGATCGCCGCCCACGACCTCCAGCAGCATGGCGATCTCGGCCAGGACGGCGGCGGCCTCGGCGGCGGTCATCCCGCGCCGGCCAGCCGCACGCGCTGGAAGGGCAGCCGCGACAGCGGGATGCTCCCCTGGCGGTCTTCCGTGCGCCGCTCGGGCGCCGTCTCGGTGGGGACCTCGCCCGTCTGCGTGTCGATGTACCACAGGGCGCGCGCCAGCAGCTTGAGCGCCTCGGTGTTTGTCAGGATCGAGTAGAGCCCCGCCATCTCGCCGCCGGGGAGGATGTTCTCGAAATCCCGCCCGCCCTCGCGCCCCGGCGCCTCCGCCCAGTCCGCCGGGATGCCGGGGCCGACCTCCGTGTCGAACGGGATCACGCTGAACCCCGCGCGATCGCGCCGCACGCCCAGCACCATCAGCACCTGCAGGTCGCTGAACCCGGGGCCCAGCGGATCGATCCCGGCCGACTGCACGGCGAAGAAGCCGTCCACGGGCTCCGGCGGCGCATCCACGGCGATGGTGGCCCAGAAGAGGCGCGGGGGAAGCTGCACGTACACGCACGGATAGGGAAGACGCAGCTCCCATCCCGCCAGCCTGGGCGCAGCTTCCACCAGGTAGCGCGCGGTGGCCGGCTCCAGCGAGTAGAGCCGCCGGCCGAAGCGCCAGAAGTTGAAGCCGTGGTAGAGGAGGAGGCGGTACTCCTCCAGCTGCTCGGCCGTGGCGTCGGCGGGCACCACCTGGCGGAGCGCCTCGGCGGCCACGGTGATGAAGCCGAAGCGGTCGAGCCGCGCCGGGTCTTCCGACTGCGCCTCGGCCTCGGCCTGGATGTCCGGGAACACGCGCTCCTCGAAGCCCGCCTCGCCGAACACCAGCTCGTACGGCGTCACCAGCGGGCCCTTGTCGATCTCGTTCATACGGCGATCCCGCGGAAGCCCGTCACGTTCTTCCTCCGTGTCTCTGTGTCTCTGTGTGAGGCCCGTTGTTGAAGGAGCACCGCCGCCTGCAAGCCCGGTTCCGCGCCTCGCGGAATGGAGCTTGCCCCGTCCACCACAGACCCTTTCCACCGAGCCGATGACCGTATCGCGGAAGTGCCCCCTCGCCGTCACCCTCGCGCACCGCATGCGCGAGGGGCGCGAGCAGCTGGTGGAGCGCTGGCTCGGCCGGATCGCGCAGCGCGTGGCGCTCTCGCCCAACGAGATCTTCCCCACCGACGAGCTGCTGGACCACGTGCCGCTCCTCATCGACGGCATCGCGCGCTACCTGGAGGACCCCGCGGACGAGATCACGGCCGACACGCCCGTGGTGGGGAAGGCGGTGGAGCTGGGCGAGCTGCGCCACGCGCAGGGCTTCGACGCGCACCAGATCCTGCGCGAGTACGAGATCCTTGGGGGCGTGCTCTTCGACTTCCTGGTCAACATCGCGGACGAGCTGGACGAGCCGTGCACCCGCGGCGAGCTGCTGGTGTGCGGGCACCGCGTCTTCCGCTCCATCGCCGTGATCCAGCAGTACACCACCGCCCACTTCCTGCGCCTGGCGGACGAGCGCACCCGCGAGCGCGAGGACCGGCTGCGCGGCTTCAACCGCGCCGTCACGCACGAGCTCAAGAACCGCATCGGCGCGGCTGGGGGCGCGCTGGACATGCTGGCCGAGGACTGGGTGGGCGAGAACCCCGCGCAGCGCGCCAAGTTCGTGGGGATCGCCTCGCGCAACGTGGCCGCCATGAGGGACACCCTCCAGACCCTCCTGGAGCTCTCCCGCATCGACGACGACGGCGGCCACACGCGCAACGTCCTCCTCCCCGACGTGGCGGGGGAGGTGCGCCGCCAGCTGCGCGAGTTCGCCGAGGCGCGCGGCGTGGAGGTGGAGGTGGCCGAGGACCTCCCTTCGGCGGAGGTGGGCGCCGCGGCCATGGAGCTGGCGCTCTCCAACTACGTGTCCAACGCCGTCAAGTACCGCGACCCCGCCCAGCCGCGCCGCTGGGTGCGCATCGAGGGCGAGCTGCGCAACACGGGGGGCGCGTGCGAGATCGTGGTCCGCGTGCGCGACAACGGCCTCGGCGTCCCCGAAGACGGGCGCGACAACCTCTTCCAGCGCTTCTTCCGCGCCCACGAGACCGTCACCGGCGAAGAGGGCACGGGCCTGGGCCTCTCTCTGGTCCGCGAGGCCATCGAGGCCTCCGGCGGCCGCGTCTGGGCCGAGTTCCCCGAGCGCGGCTCCATCTTCGCCCTCAGCGTCCCCTGCACCAGCGGGTAGCGGCGCCGCACGACGTCGAAGGTTCGTCTGCGGGCGCCGGCTGAGCCGGAGAGGCACGCTGGGATGAAATTGATCTCAGGGTGCCTCTTTCTGTCGCAGCCGACTGCTGGTTTGCACCGCGTGTTTCAGTTTCGCCCCGTTTGAGGCCAAACAGGGCGACACAGGGGGTTGTTGGGCAGACAAGAAGCTGTTAATGATCTTTAACCGCCATTTTAATCGTACGCGATCGCCTTCTCACTCGATCAGGGGAGCGCGGGTATGCCGGCCCAGAACGCCATGAGCGAGGAACTCCCCGTCTATGTCCTCGCGCCGCCGTACCGGTGCCTGGAGCCAGCGGGAGTTTCGGCGAGCCTCCGCGCGGCCGCTCCGGCCGAGGGCGCGGTGATGGCCGTGCACATCGCCGATCCCGAGCGCGAGGGCGTTCTGGCCGCCACGGCGGTGAAGGCCCTGCGCCGCGCCCGTCCAGCGCACGCGGTGGCGCTGTGGAGCTCCGCGCCGTCGGCGGACGTCCTGGCGGTTGCCCACCTTGCCATGGAGCTGGGCGTGCGCGCGGTGCTGGCGGGCTCGACGCCGGACCCCGCCTCCATTCGCCGCCAGCTCACGGATCCCATCGGGGTGGCCTCGCACGTGGTGCGCTGGGCCGTGGACTCCGGGCGGGTGCGTGGTGCCCACGCCGAGGCGGAGCTGCGGGTGATCCTGGAGGCCGCGCCCTTTTGCCGCACGCTCGGCGGGCTGGCGGTGGAGGCAGAGGTCGTGGAGCGCACCCGCCGCAGCCGCCTGCAGCAGCTCGGGCTTCCGTCGCCGCGCGCCTGGCTGAACCTGGGGCATGAGCTGCAGACGGTGCTGTTCCTCCAACGCCACCCGGAGTTGCCGCTCCACCGCGCCGCCGACACACTGGGGTTTGCCGAGCCCACGCCGCTGGTGCACCGCATCCGCCGCGCATTCGGGTGCCGCCCCAGCCAGGTGCGCTCCATGCTCGGGTGCGAGCCCCTCCTCTCCCTCTGGTTCGGCCGCGCGACTCGAAACGCCAACCTGCGGCGGACCAACGCCCCACCCTGACGCGCGGCGCCCCCTCTCGCCGTGCGAGAGGGGGCATCCTCTTTCCTAGCGCGCCGCTATCCGGCCGAACGCCAAGACTTCTCAGGCGCGAAGATATGGTGCGGGGGCGCGGGTCGTCCCGCCCGCTCCCTCGCGCGGCTTGCCCGCGTCCGCCGCGTCTCCGTAGGGGCGAGTCAGGCCTCGCACGCTGCCTCCCCACAACTCCACCCGCACCTCGGAAGACGCCCGCGCGGCTGCCCGTGCCCGGCATGCCGCGCGGGCGGCCCTGGCCGCTTCAGTCAACCGTCGCGCAGCGCGACCATCGGGTCAATCGCCGCGGCGCGGCGCGCGGGCAGCCACCCCGCCGCGAAGCTCGCGGCGAGGAGGACCAGCGGGACCGCCGCGAAGATCAGCAGGTCGTTCGCCTCGACACCCAGGAGGAGCCGCGAGACGAGCCGCCCCGCCGCCGCCGCGCCCACGAGCCCCATCACCAGGCCCGCAACGACGGGCGGAAGCCCCTGCAGGACGACCAGCCGGCGCACGTCGCGGGGGTGCGCGCCCAGGGCCATGCGCACGCCCATCTCGCGCGTGCGCTGGGCCACGCCGTAGGCGATCACGCCGTACACGCCGACCACGGCCAGGAGGAACGCGACCGTGCCGAAGGCGACCAGGAGCAGGGTGCGGAAGCGCGGCTGCGCCAGGGTCACGGCAATCACGGCGTCCATGGTCCGCACCTGGCCCACCGGCACCCGGCCGTCCACGCTCCACACGGCGCGGCGCACGTCGGGCGTCAGCGACGCGGCGTCGGCGGGGCCCCGCACCACGACGGACGAGAAGCGGGTGAGCCAGGAGGGCGCCTGCGCGTGGGGGAAGTAAAGGGCCGGCTCGGGCGGTGCGTCCGGGCGCTCGCGCACGTCACCCACCACCCCCACCACCTCGCGGGCTTTCCCGCTCACCACGATCCGTGCTCCCACGGGATCGCCTGCCGGCCAGTACCGCTGGGCGGCGGCGCGGTTGACCACCGCCACCGGCAGGGCGCCGGGCGCGTCGGAGGGCGCCAGGCCGCGGCCGCGCAGCACGGGGATGCGCAGTGCGTGGAAGAACCCGGGCGAGGCGGCGCGCAGCGCGGCGGTGGGGCCCTCCTGGGGAGCGGCGGGGCGGCCCTCGATCTCGAATCCCGTCTGCCAGAACCCCCCCCCCATCGGCAGCACGTTCACGGCGCCCGCGGACTCCACCCGCGGGAGCGCGTCGAGGGCGCCCAGCACCTCCGTGTAGAAGCCCGCCATCCGCTCGTCCGTCTCGTAGCCCTTCACGGGCGGGAAGAGCGAGAGCGTGAGCACGCCGGCCGGGGCGATCCCCGTCTCCACCTGCTGCAGGCGCCAGAGGCCGCGCAGCAGGAGCCCCGCCTGGGAGAGCAGCACGACCGTGAGCGCCACCTCGGCGGCCACCAGAACCTGGCGAAGGCGGCGCTGCCCGCGGCCGCCCGTGGGCGCGCCGGCCTCCCGCAGGTCCGAGTGCAGGTCGCCGCGGGCCGCGTGCAGCGCCGGGCCCGCGCCGAACAGCAGGCCGGTGGCGAGCGACAGCAGGAGCGCGAACCCCAGCACCCGAGGGTCCAGCTCAGCCGCCTGCAGGCGGGGCAGCTCCCCCGCGGCGAGCCTCACCAGCGCGCCGGCGGCCGCCCACGCCAGCGCGACCCCCGCGGCTCCCCCCAGCACGGCCAGCAGCAGGCTCTCCACGACGAGCTGCCGCACCAGCCGGGCGCGCGAAGCCCCCATCGCCGCGCGCACCACCAGCTCGCGGCGGCGCCCGGTGTAGCGGGCCAGGAGGAGGTTGGCCACGTTCACGCATGCCACCAGCAGCACCCCGCCCACCGCCGCCAGCAGCACCAGGAGCATTGGGCGCACGGGGGCGACCATCTCCTCCTTCAGCGAGACCACCCGCGCGGCACGGTCGCGGTTGGCGGCGGGATCGAGCGCCTCCAGGCGGCGCATCACACCCGCCATCTCCGCCTGCGCGCGCGCCAGCGGCACCCCCTCGCCCAGCCGGCCCACCACGGCCAGGAAGCGCGTTCCCCGCCCGCGCCCCTCCTCGGTCCAGGAAGCGGGAGGCGAGCGCCAGAGGCGCGGCTCGCCGGCCGCGCCAACGCCCAGGCGCGGGTCTTCGAAGCTGGCGGGGGCCACCCCCACCACAGTGTATCCCGTGCCGTTCAGCCGCAGCTCGCGGCCCAGCACCGCCGGGTCCGCGCCGAACCGCTCGCGCCAGAGGCCGTGGCTCAGCACGACGGAGCGGACGGCCCCCGGCGCGTCCTCCTCGTCCACCAGGAAGCGCCCCAGCGCCGGCCGCACCCCCAGCACGCGAAAGAAGGAGGCGCTCACCGAAGCCGCGTCCAGCCGCTCGGGGTCGCCCGCGCCCTCCAGCGTGGCGCTCCACCCGTCGTACGCCGCGATCGCCTGGAACGAGCGGGCCTGCGCGCGCCAATCCGCGAAGTTCGGATACGAGGTGCGCGTCTCGGTCTCCACCGCGGCTTCGCGAGGCACGTCGTCCAGCCGCACCACCCGCTCGGCATCCTCGTACGGGAGCGGACGCACCAGCACGGCGTGCACCACACTGAACAGTGCGGTGTTGGCCCCGATCCCGACGGCCAGCGTCAGCACGGCGATCGTCGTGAAGCCCGGCGAGCGCCGCAGGGTGCGCAGGGCGTAGCGGAGGTCCGCAAGCAGCGTTTCCATTTCGGCCGGCCCCGGGCGGGGCGTTGAAGGATTTAGTCCGATGACGGGAACCCCGGCTACATCCTGGCGGACGTGCCGAGTGCGGCTTCGTGACCGCGAAGCGCAAACACCAGGTGCTGAACCGCGATTGCCAGGCGCCAGGGACTAGGCACCCAGGAGTCCGCGCTTCGCACTGCCGCCCTCGACCAATGGCATCATACACACGATAGACCGCGTGTGCACTCTCGCACGAAACGCGGTCCCGCACAAGTCCGATCACGCGATCAGCGCAGCCGGGGGCGCCTGCGCGTCCACGTCGCGGAACTGGTGCGCGGCCAGGGCGCGGTAGCTGCCGCGCCGGGCCAGCAGCTCGTGGTGAGTCCCCTCCTCCACGATCCTTCCGTCCTCCACCACCAGGATGCGGTCGGCGTCGCGCACCGTCGCCAGGCGGTGGGCGACGACGAAGGTGGTGCGGTCCCGTTTCAGGGCGTCCACCGCCTGCTGGATCAGCGCCTCGGAGGTGGAATCGACCGACGAGGTCGCCTCATCCAGCAGCAGGATGCGCGCGTCCTTGAGGAAGGCCCGGGCGATGGAGATCCTCTGCCGTTGTCCGCCGGAGAGCTTCACCCCGCGCTCCCCCACCTCCGTGTCGTAGCCCAGAGGGAGGGCGTCGATGAACTCGTGCGCGTTGGCGGCCCGGGCGGCCCCCTCGACATCCGCGTCGCTGGCGCCGAGCCGGCCGTAGCGGATGTTCTCGCGCACCGAGCCGGCGAAAAGGTGCACCTCCTGCGCGACGACGGCAACCTGTGCGCGCAGCGACTCCAGCGTGAGCCCGCGAACGTCGTGCCCGTCCACCCGCACGCACCCCGAGGTGACGTCGCTGAAGCGGGGGATCAGGTTCAGCAGCGTGGTCTTGCCCGCGCCGCTGGGCCCCACCAGCGCCACCGTCTCCCCCGGGTTCGCTCGGAACGAGACGCCGTGCACCACCGGCCGCCCATCGTAGCCGAACCGCACATCGTCGAAGCGCACCTCGCCTCGCGCGGCGAACAAGGGCACGGCGCCGGGAGCGTCGGCCACGTCGGGCGGGGTGTCCAGGAGCTCGAAGAGCCGCTCAGAGGCGCCCGCGGCGGAGTTGAAGATGGAGTACACCGTGGCCATCTCACCCACGCTGCCGGAGATCTGCTGTGAGAGGAAGAGGAAGGCCACCAGGTCGCCCACCGTGAGCCGCCCGGCCAGCACCTCGCGCCCGCCGTACCAGAAAATGGCCACGGTGGATGCGTAGAAGAGCATCTCCACCACGGAGGTGAGGAGCACCGACACCCGCGCCGAGTTCCGCGCGGCGCCGACGAGCGCTTCCACCGCGCCTCGATAACGCCCCACCTCGTGCGCCTCGCGCCCGAAGGCCTTCACCACCCGCACTGCGGAAAGCGCCTCCTCCGCCACTGCAGTGGTCTCGGCCAGCCGGTCCTGCACGCGGCGCGAGTGCTCGCGCGCGACCCGGCCAAAGGTGCGCGAGACCACCGAGGCGACGGGAAGCACCAGCACCACCCACACCGCCAGCCGCCAGTTCAGCGTGAGCATCAGGGCCAGGGCTCCCCCGAAGCGCGCGAGCTGGTAGATCACCGCCACCGACGCGTCCGTCACCGCGATGCGCACCGACCCCACGTCGCTGGTGAGGCGGGAGATGATCTCGCCGGTGCGCTGGTTGGCGAAGTAGCCCACGCTCAGCGTGTGCAGGTGCGCATACACCCGGGTGCGCAGGTCCGCGGTGATGCGGTCGCCGGTCACGCGCAGCAGGTACTGAAAGGCGAAGGTGATCCCCGCCCGCGCCACGAACAGGGCCAGGAGCAGCAGCGCGATCCGGTCCACCATGCCCCGGCTCCCCCCGCGCACCACCGAGTCCAGCAGGGCGCGCAGCCCCATGGGCATGGCGAGCGAGGCGGCCACGGCGAAGAGCGAGAGGAAGATCACCACCCCCAGCCGCGTCCGGTACGGACGCGCCAGCGCCAGGATGCGGCCCATCTGCCGCGCCAGGCGGACCCTGGAGCGGGCGGGCGTGGGAGCCGGGGGGATCACCGCCGCCTCACGCGAGCACCAGGGCGGGCGCGACCACCGCTTCCGCACCGCCCGCCGCGGGGGCCGCATTACGCAGCAGGATCTCGTCCGGGAAGAAGAGGTGGGGAGCCCGCGGATTCAGCAGGCGCAGGAGGAACTCGCCGATCCCCGCCGATCCCATCCCGTAGTCGCAGGAGATGCGGATCAGCTCGGCCCCCGGAAAGGCGATCCCGCCCTCCCTCCGCATCCGGTGCGGCAGCAGCGCCGTGGACACGTGGAAGGCGTCGTTCAGGTACCGCTCGTCGCCCAGGAAGCGGTGCATGTCCAGCAGGAAGTGCCCGTACCCGCTCATCCCGTAGTCGTACCACAGCTTGTTGGAGGTGCGCTGCGTGCAGGTCGCGGCGCAGCGCTCCGCCCATCCTCGGTAGCGCTCCTCGCCGGTCAGCGCGTAGAAGCGCAGGAGCGCGCTCCCTACGCCGGCCGATCCGTGACGGATGTGGGGCGACTTGGGAGCGTCCAGCTTGGCGCCCACGCGCGGGTACCAGAGCACGCGCGTGTTGAGCGCCTGCGCCTGCGCCAGCTCGAACTCCAGCGCCTTCTCGGCCGCTTCCACGAAGGGCGCGTGCGGCGAAGCGGCGTACAGGTAGGTGAGGAAAGCGGCCACACCGCTGGCGCCGAAGCCCAGCCCCACCGGGGTTTCCTCCGGCGTGGGCCAGCAGAGGCCTTCCGGCTCCTCGCGCGCGTCCTCGAGCAGTCGCTCACCCACCTCCAGCGCGCGGTCCAGCCAGCGGCGTTCGCCGGTGCGCCGCCAGAAGGTGAGCGCCGCCAGCCCCCACCCCGCCGCTCCCCAGTGCAGCCCCGCCACCTCGTGGATCTCGTCCGGCCGGTCGGAGAGCGTCATGATCTCCGCGGCCTCCTCGGAACGGCCGGCCTCCAGGAGGAAGAGCGCCACCCCGGAAAGCCCCGTGTAGAGCGCCGGCGGGCAGGCGATCCGCCGCGCGCGCTCCGCCACCCAGTCGGCCACTCCGTCTGGAAGGCCCCCGCCGGCGCGCAACAGGAAGAGCCCCGTTCCCGCCGCGCCGAACTGCAGGCTGATGGGGTTGGTCAGGAACAGCTCGCCCGAGGCCGGCCAGAGCCGGTCCCCACGCCCCAGGTCCAGGTGAGAGCGGATGTACGCGCCCGTCCCGTCCAGGGTCGCGGCCAGCTCGGCTCGCAACGCGGCGTCCGGCTCGCGCGGCACGGCCCCGGTGTGGCCGGGGGGCGGCGGAGCGATCTCGTCGAGCGCCGCCAGCACCTGGTGCGGGCGCCACCGGGTTTCCGGCTCGGGCTCCAGCAGCCCCGCCACCACCGTGCGCAGTTCGGCGGGGAGCCCCTGGTCGTCCAGCACCAGCGAGAGTCCGTCCAGGATCCCCTCGCGATGGAGCGGGAGCCCGGACGCGGTGAACGACAGGCTGTCCAGGATCAATGCGCCGAGGGCGTAGTGGTCTTCCTGGGGGGTGGGACGCTGGTTGCGCAGCTGATCGGGCGAGGCGTACCCGGGCGTCCAACCGGCCACCGAGGGGTCGTCGCGGTCCAGCTCGAAGGCGAACTCGAAGTCGATGAACTTCACGCGCCCGTCCGGGGTGAACATCACGTTCGTCTTGGTCATGTCGCGCAGCACTACGCCGTGCGCGTGGATCGTCTCCAGCCCGCGGATCAACTCGCGGATGGTCGCGCGGATCACCTCGAACGCCTCCGCAGGCGTGCGCTCGCGCTCCATAGTTTGGGTGAAGCCGATCGCGTATCCCCAAAGCGACTCAACGTCCTGCAGCTTCTCCTGCACCAGGAAGGTGTGCTCCCACTCCTGGAACAGGTCCACGAATCGGGGGGCCAATCCCGTCCCCTGCAGCCGCGAGAGGATGCGGCCCTCCTTCTCCAGCAGCCGCACGGCGTCGGTCGCCTCGTCACGCTCGCTCAGCATAGGGCGCGCCTCGCGGATCACGACGGTCTCCCCGGTCCGCGTGTCGTCGGCCTCGTAGATCCCCCCCACGCTGGAGTACTTGAGGGCGCGAGTCACCCGGTACCGGCCGTCTTTGAGCCACACCTCGCCGCCGTTGTCCGAGGGGAGCGGCTCGCTGGCGAAGGGGTCCTGCACCCACGGGGGGAGCGTGTAGTGAGCCTTGCGCTCGTCGGAGTAGCGAGTCCCGTCGGGGCTCAGGATGGCGCGCTGCATCTGCCCGGACGGCTGCATGCGCGGCGCGCCCACGTGCTCTCCGTAGCGGTAAAACACCACCCCGCTCTCGCGGAACGGGCAGTCGGAGAGGATATACGGGCCGTACAGCCCCGCGGTGGCTTCGTGAAGCCGCTCCAGCAGGATCAGGAAGTGCTCGTCGTTCTTGGGGTAGACGGTGATGAACTTTCCCGCCCCCGCACGCGGCCAGTTCTTTCCCGTGGAGAGCGCCACCATCCGGGTGTCGGAGCAGAACTTGAAGGGGGTCTCCTCCTCCACCAGTACGGGCACCACGCGCCGCAGCGTCTCCCCGGCGTTCCCTCGCGTGGACGAGACGTGGATCTTCCACCCCTGCACACGGTGCCGATACCCGCGCGGCGTGGAGTACGACCAGAACCCGCCGGGGGTGAGCACCCATCCGTCTCCTACCTGCCCGCGCACCACCGCCATCAGCTCGTCTCCGGGCTGGTAGCGGTCGAGGCTCTCAAAGAACTCGCGGTCCAGGAGCGTGAAATGGAATCGCGGCTGATCGCTTCTCATTGCTTTGGGTCCCGGGAACCAGGTTGGGGTGGCCGAGGAGGGTGCCCCGCGCCGGGCGTGCCGGCGCGGGGCGGAACCACTTCAGAAGTACGCTTCCTCGCCGGCGCTGCTCTTGTTGGACTCGCAGCTCACCACCGACGGGCAGCTGACGTCCGAGTTGGTGCAGGACGGGTTGTTGCTGTCGGGGAACATCTGAAGCTTGAGCACGTTCTGCATGACGACCTCCCAGAGGAGAGTAAATGGTGGCACCTGGCTAGTGCCGCCGCTCTAAATATCCCGCGAAATATTTTCGGGTAAAGAGCTGATTTCGGCACGTCGCTGCCGATAACGACAATCAGGTGTTTACGACCCGATTTCCGTCTCCAGCACCTCCGGCGCCGCGCCGGAAAAGAATCCCCTCAGCGACTCCCACGCGCCGCGGCGGCGCACCAGCACCAGCGCCACGTCGTGCTCCTCGCCGCAGAGGTCGAGGGGGTAGATGAAGTGCACGTCACCCAGGTCGTCCGGGCGGGGGATGGTGTGCTCCACCCCGTCCAGCTCCACGCGCAGCTGGGTGAGCGACGCGAACTCGCGCGCGTCCATCTCGCGCTCCACGAACAGGTCGCCGTCCACCTGCCAGCGGCCGGGCCCGGCGGGCTCCCCGGCGCGAAAGAAGAGGGGATCGAAGGGCTCGCCCTCGCGCCGCTTGAAGTTCTCGTCCTCCGCGTAGTCCATCTCCTCCAGGTCGTCCTCCCCCGCGGCGGACTCGCGGTGGTGGCGCACCTCGTGGGTCACCGTCTCCCACAGCTCTCCCTCCCAATCGAACTCCTCGTACAACCTGGAAAGCTCGAGGAAAGACCCATAGTACAGGTGCACCCCCGAGCGCTCCGCGTCGATCTCCCCGGTCGCGCACTCGCCCAGCGTGAACACGTCCGGCAGCGTGGGATGCGCCACCGTCTCGCGCGACACCTGCAGGTACGCCACGCCCTCGCGAAGCTCCGGAGGGATCCCCTCGTAGATCTCCCGCGCCCGCCGCTCGAACTCGTCGAAAGTCATTTCTTCGATCTCACACAGAGACACAGAGGCACAGAGAAAAGCTTATCTCTGTGCCTCCGTGCCTCTGTGTGACCCCCATCTGTTTATTTGACTTCGTCCATGCTCCGCACGATGTGCTTCACGAGCCCGTACTCCCGCGCCGCCTCCACGTTGAGCCAGAAGTTGCGCCGCGTGTCGTTCTCGATCCGCTCGATGGACTGCCCGGTCTGCTCGGAGAAGATCCGGTTGATCCGCTCGCGCATGCGCACGATCTCCTGCGCCTCGATGGCGATGTCCGCCGCCGTGCCGCCCGCGCCGCCGGCCGGCTGGTGCAGGAGGAAGCGCGTGTTGGGAAGGGCGAAGCGGTCCTCCAGCGGCACCGCGACGAAGATCAGCGCGCCCGCGCTGGCCACCCACCCCGTCCCGATCATCCGCACCCGGGGCTTGATGAAGCGGATCACGTCGTGGATGGTGTCGCCCGACTCCACGTGCCCGCCCTGCGAGTTGATGAAGATGTTGATCGGCTCGTCCGAATCGGAAGCCATCGCCAGGAGCTGCCCCATCACGTTGGAGACGAGCTGCTGGTTGATGGCGCCGCTGATGATGAGCGTGCGGTTCTTGAAGAGCCGGTCGCGCACGCTGTCGGTGAGCGCCGACGCGGACTTCTCGTTGGCAGTCGGCTCGTCATCCTGCTCCTGATCCTGATCGTCGCCCTCTTCCCGCCGCATGCTTCCTCCCGTCACCTGTGTGAGTTCCTGTGCCGTCCTGCCCTCCTAGCCGCACGTCCCGTTCCGGCGCGAAGAACCTTCCCTCTGTGTCTCTGTGTCTCTGTGTGAGCCCGCCGTTCAGCGGATGCGCTCCTGGATGAACCCCGCCACCTCGTCCTGCGAGATCCGCGTCTGCTGCATGCTGTCGCGGTCGCGCACGGTCACGGTGCCCTGCTCCATGGTCTCGCCGTCCACCGTGATGCAGAAGGGCGTCCCCGCCTCGTCCTGCCGCCGGTAGCGCCGGCCGATGGCGCCCGCCTCGTCGTAGAAGCTGGGGATGCCGCGGCGGCGCAGGTCCTGGTGGATGGCGTCCGCGCGCTCGGGCATCCCGTCCTTTTTGACCAGCGGGAAGACGCCGCACTTGAGCGGGGCAAGCGACGGCTTGATGGCCAGCACCACGCGCGTCTCCCCCTCCACCTCCTCTTCGCGGTACGCGTTGGCCAGCACGGCCAGCGTGGCCCGGTCGGCCCCCACCGAGGTCTCGATCACGTAGGGCACGTACTTCTCGTTGCTCACCGTGTCCACGTACTGCAGCTTCTTCCCCGAAAACTGCTGGTGCTGCGTGAGGTCGAAGTCGGTGCGGTTATGGATCCCCTCGATCTCCCCCCACCCGCCCTCGCCGATGGTGCCGCCGAAGTGGAACTCCACGTCGCCGGCGGCGCGCGCGTAGTGCGCCAGCTTCTCGTGCGGGTGATAGCGCAGCCGCTCCGGCGAGAGCCCCAGCACCTCGGTGTGCCAGCGGAAGCGCTCCTCGCGCCACCGCTCGAACCACTCGTCGTCGCTGCCGGGCTTCACGAAGAACTGCATCTCCATCTGCTCGAACTCACGCGTCCGGAAGGTGAAGTTGCCGGGCGTGATCTCGTTGCGGAACGCCTTGCCGATCTGCGCGATGCCAAAGGGCACGCGCTGGCGGGCGCTGGTCTGCACGTTCAGGAAGTTCACGAAGATCCCCTGCGCCGTCTCCGGCCGCAGGTACACGGTGGACGCGTCCTCCTCCACCGGCCCCATGAAGGTCTTGAACATCAGGTTGAACTGGCGGGGCTCGCTCCACTTGCCGCGCGTTCCGCACGCCGGGCACTGCACCTGCGCCATCTCGGCCGTGCCGGCCTGCTCCTGCAGCGTGTCTTCGCGATAGCGGCGGTGGCAGTTGCCGCACTCCACCAGCGGGTCCGTGAAGTTGGCCAGGTGCCCCGACGCCTCCCACACCCGCGGGTGCATCAGGATGGCCGCGTCGAGCCCCTCGATGTCGTCGCGCTCGTGCACCATGGCGCGCCACCACGCTTCCTTGACGTTGCGCTTGAGCTCCACCCCCAGCGGGCCGTAGTCCCACACGGACCCGGTGCCGCCGTAGATCTCGGACGACTGGAAGACGTACCCGCGGCGCTTGGAGAGGGAGACCAGCTTGTCCAACAGTTCGGTGTCCGCCATTTCCTGGATCCGTCGATCAGATGGGAGGCTTCGCAAGGCGGGGAAATTATCCCGCGCTCCGGGCGGATGCAAATAAGCGAGGCACGGAGAAGTTCTCCTCTGTGCCTCTGTGTCTCTGTGTGAGATTTCCGTCCGTCAGCCGCGCCGGTCTTTGTCCATCCACTCCACGCTTCGTGTGGCTCGCGGATGCACGTCCAGCCGGCGCGCCATCTTGCGGAAGGCGGGCCCGTGGTCCACCGGCAGCCCCTCCACGTGCTGCCACAGGTGGATCATCTCGTGCCGCATGGTGTGCTCCGCCTCCCCCGCCGCGCCCTGCGCGCAGAGCCGGCGCGAGATCACGATCTCCAGCGGCGTGACGGAAAAGTGCCCGTTGCGCCGCTTCATGCGCCCGCTCAGGTGGATGGGCACGCGCGGCAGCGCCCCGCCGAAGCGATCCGCGTTCACCCGGTCGAACTCCGCCTGCATCCGCGCGAGCTGCGCCCGGTCGCCCGCCGCGGCCCTGCGCGTGCGCGGGCGGGGCGCCGCGTCCGGAGCGCGGGGGATCTGCGCGATGAAGCGCCTCAGCGCCTCCCTGGCCCGCTCCCGCTTCCGCGCGGTGCGCGCGGAGAACAGCTCGGCCACGGCTACGAGCACCTCGCGCGGGGCCGCCGCGAACGCCTCGTTCAGGCGCAGGTCGCGCCCCCGGTTGGCCACCGACGCCATGATCCGCCGGTTGCTCGTGAACACCACCCGCTCCCACGCCCCGCCCGCGCGCCGCACGATGCCCAGCACCTCGTCCGCGCCCCGCTCACCAGGGCGTTTCGGCTCCGGCCGCGGCGCCCGCGGGGCGGGCCTGGGAGCGGCCTTGGCGCGCGGCTCGGGCCGCGGAGCCGCCCTGGCCCTCGGCTCCGGCGCGTGCGGCTCGGGTTGCGGAGCGGCCCGCGGCTCCTCGAAGCCGAAGAGGTCCAGCAGCAGGTCGCCGATCTTCACGCCGGGGCCAGCGCGGGGGGACGTTCGGCGTGGCGGTACTCCACCTGGAAGCCCATGGCGCGCGGCACCGCCAGCAGGCGTTCGAAGTCCAGGTCGATGGTGGCGCCCGCCTTCTGCGTCACCTCGTCCTCCAGCGGCAGGTCGAAGTCGTCCGCGCCGAACTCCAGGGCGCGGAAGGCGTCCTCGTTCAGGGTGAGGACGGAGGTGCGCACGTGCTTGATGTTGTCCAGGAAGATGCGCGACAGCGCCACGTGCCTCCAGTACTCGCGCGGGCTCACCTCGTTGCCCCCCAGCGCCGTGCCCCACGGCTTGTAGCTCCAGGGGAGGAAGGAGAAGATCCCCTGCAGCCCGTCCGCCAGGCACCCGTCCTGGAGGTCGCGCGTGCGCTGCAGGTGCTCCAGCCGCTCGTCCAGCGTCTCGTCGAAGCCGATCACCATGGTGGCCGTGGTGCGCAGCCCCGCGTCCACCACGGCGCGCTGGGCCTTCAGGTACTCTTCCACCGTGTACTTGAACTTCGCGTGGCGCTTGCGGAAGTCCTCGGTCAGGATCTCCGAGCCGCCGCCCGTCACCCAGTGCACCCCCGCCTCGCGCAGCCGCGCCGCCGTGTCCGCGTACGAAAGCCCCGCGCGGTCGGCCAGGAACATGAACTCGGCGATGGTGAGCGCGTAGAACTCCACCGCGTCGCCGTAGCGGTCGCGCACGGCGGCGAACAGGTCGCAGTAGTAGTGCAGCGGGAGCTTGGGATTGAACCCGCCGTTGAAGCCCACCAGGTCGCCCCCCGCCACCAGCAGCTCGTCGATCTTGGCGAAGACGTCCTCGCGGGTGAGCACGTACCCGCCCGCCTGGTTGGGAAGCACGTAGAAGGCGCAGTAGTCGCACTGCGCCACGCACACGTTGGTGTAGTTGATGATGCGCATCACCATGTAGGTGGCGCGGTCCGGCGCGTGGTAGCGCGCCCGCACCATCCCGGCGAGGCGTTTCAGCTCGTCGTCGCTCGCGTGCAGCCACAGGGCGCGCGCGTCCTCCGCCGAGATGCGCCCCCCGCCCTCCACGACAGCGGAAATTTCGTTGATCCTCATCATACCCGGAAAGATGCGGCGGATGCGGCGGGCGGTCAATCTCTCACACAGAGACACAGAGGCACAGAGAAAAACGATCTCTGTGCCTCTGTGTCTCTGTGTGAGCCCGCTTTTTACAGGCCGGGAATCGCCACGAACTCCAGCTTGAAGTACGGGAAGACGGACGGAGCATCCAACCGGTTGTCCGTCTTGGCGCCCGCCACCCCGATCAGCCGGAAGGCGGGGGAAAAGCCCACTTCGACTACGGGGCCGGCCTGGAAGGCGCGGTAGGTGTCGTCGTCGGCGGTGCCCTGCGCCACCAGCTCGGCGCCCAGGCTCACGCCGCCACGCTCGCCCAGCCCGGTCACGCGCTGCAGCCCGCGCAGGCGGCCCCAGAAGTACGCGCCCCCCCAGTTGTAGCTGGCGATGGCGTCGCCGCTGCGCCCGCCCTCCGAGCCCCAGTAGTTGGCCTGCAGCGCCGTCACCAGCCCCTCCTCCGCGCCGCTGGGCGCGCCGATGGGCACCACGTCCTTCCCCTCGATGAACAGGTAGCCGATGTTGGCCTGCACCGAGTGCGTGGGGAAGCCGTAGCGAAGCTCCACCTGCGGCTGCACCCCGTTCACCGACTCCGTCTCCTCGCCCGCCACCGGGAAGGTGAGGTTGTAGCCCAGAACGCCCACGCCCACGCCGGGCCCCAGCCCCGTGGTGTGCACCGAGGCGCCCAGCAGGAACAGCGCGAGGTCTTCCGTGTCGAGCTCGGCCCCGCCATACGCCACCACCTGCAGCTGCGCCGCCGCCGGCGAAGCCAGGGCGAGCGCGGCAGGGACCCACAGGAGCGAAACCGCTCTTTTCAGCACGTACGGAATGGCCATCTTCCTCTCCGGAACAGGTTTCTGGCGCGGGGGCTCCGCCCCACTCCGCCGCACGCCGATAGCAAATCGCACACCAATCGGGGTCTCGGTCGCGTGCGAGAAAACGGCGCGTCCTACGCCCCTGATCCGCGTCCCCGGCACGGAGAAACGGACCATCGAGCCCGGCTCCACGGGCTCGTCCATCACCAGCCGCGCGCCCCCCGCGCTGATCTCGGCCAGCAGCGCCATCCGCCGCCCCACCTCTTCCGGCGCCCCGGGCGCGCGGCGCACCCACACGCGCGCGGGAAGGCGCACCTGCTCGCGCCGCTCGCGCCGCACGTTGCGCGTCCACTCGCGCGTCCGCGTGAGCAGGTCGCGCGTGCCGCTGTACTGCGCGCGCTCCAGGGGCACCGCGTGCTGGATGCAGTGCAGCTCGATGGCGTCCCGCACGCGCAGCGGCACCCCGTCGAACGCCACCCCCGTCCGGTACATGGTGTGCCCGGAGTCCGCCACCTCCACCGCGTGCACCACGCGCCCCCGCACCCGCACCATCCCCGTCGTCAGCGGCAGGCGGATGCGCACCTCGCTCCCCACCGGCAGCCGCTCCGCCGTGCGGAAGGCGATCCCCGTGGGGTTGAGGTCTTCCGTGAGCGCCATCGAGGCCCGCAGCTTTCCGCCGCCGGCCGCGCGCGTGCGCACCGAGATGGGGAACTGGTCGCGGAAGCGGTGGTCCCCACGCTGCTGCCGCACGCGCAGGCTGAGCCCCACCACCGACGCCGCCAGGATGAAGTTGAGCGACGCCCACAGCAGGTTGGCGCGGAACGCGGCGGACGCCCAGCCGGGCACCCCGTAGTCGATCCACCCGTTGCGGTGCGCCACCGTGGCCCAGGCCAGCGCCACCAGGGTCGTCACCATCAGCACCACCTGCGGCGCGTAGGTGCGGAAGGGCACGTGGCCCGGGCCCTTGGGCGTCACCTTGAACTTCAGCGGGCGCGGCCAGAAGTACGACATCACGGCCCGCGTGTACGTCCAGAACTTCGCCATCTGGAAGCGCTCGCTCATCCACGTGTTCGCCGTTCCGCGCGCCACCAGCTCGGACAGGACGAACGAGAGCAGGAGGAACGGGAGGAAGCGGACCAGGAACTCGCGGTCGATGGCCCGGATGGGGAGCGCGCCCGTGAGGAAGAAGACGATGGGCGCCGAGTAGAACACCAGCTTCTGCACCCCGCCCACGTACGCCGTGAGCGAGCCGAAGTACGACACGCGCTGCCCCAGGCTGAGCCCCGGGTGCGTGAGCGGGTTGAACCGGCGGATCACCTGCATGGCGCCCTGCCCCCAGCGCAGGTGCTGGATGTGGAACGCCGTGGCCGACCCCGCCGCCATCCCGTACGCCAGGCTCTCGCCGTAGTACGCCGAGCGCCACCCGGCCGCGTGCAGCAGCAGCGAGGTCTCGATGTCTTCCGTGATGCTGTGCGTGCCGAACCCGCCGACGGACTCCAGCGCTTCGCGGCGGAACACCGCGCACGAGCCGCAGAAGAACGCGCCGTTGATGGAATCCTTCCCCGGCTGGATCACGGAGAAGAAGAGGCGCTGCTCCTCCCAGATCCGCTGGTACCACTCGCTCACGTCGTACGTGAAGCCGTCGGTGTTGTAGAAGTCCTGCGGCGCCTGCACGAAGCCGAGCTTCGGGTCCTCCACGAAGAAGCCCAGGAGCCGTTCCAGGATGTGCGGCAGCGGGACGTGGTCCGCGTCCAGCTGCAGCACGAAGTCGCCCCGCGTGTGCGCCAGGGCGTGGTTCATGTTGCCGGCCTTGGCGTGCTCGTTCCCTTCGCGGCGCAGGTACCCGATCCCGAGCTGCGCGGCCATGGCCCGCACCTCGTCGCGCTTCCCGTCGTCCAGCAGGTAGGTGCGATGGGGGTAGCGGATGGCGCGCGCTCCCACCGCCGTCCGCCGGATCACCTCCAGCGGCTCGTCGAAGCAGGTGATGAACACGTCCACGTTCAGCCCCGGCGGGGGCGGCACCGGCGTGCGGTGCTTGAGGCGCCACACCGAGTGCACCATGATGAACGCCGTGAGCAGCCCCCACGTCTCCGCCAGCGCCAGCGGGATGGAGAACCAGAGCGCGTCCGGGTTCAGCGTCATCGTCCACCGCCAGGCGATGTAGTAGACGCCGTACGCCAGCATCACCACCGCCACCGCCCGCACGATCCACTCCTGCCACTCCGGGAGGTGCGGCACCGAGTACCGCGTCGCCACCTTCGCCGGCGGAATCGGCGGGTCCCCCGCCACCTCCACCGCCGCCCGCACGCCCCGCCGGCCCCGGCGCCTCCGTTCCGGCGTGACCGCGAGCGGGGGCTCCGCTTCGGTCGCTGCCGGGTCGTCCGCCGCCAGCGGTCCGGGCTCCACTACGGGCGCGGACGAGGTCTCGTCCACCGGAACGGACGCGCTCACCACCGGCACGGACCCGGTTTCGGCGACGGAAGCGGCCTCAGCGGGCGTGCGCTCCGTAATGGGCGCGGGCGTGGCTTCAGCGGACGTGCTTTCCAGCGCCGGCGCGGGCGCGGCCTCGGCCAGCGGCCCGGGAGCGCTCTCCACGACCGGCACGGGTGCCTCCACCAGTGGCGCGGCTGCGCTCTCCGCGACCGGCGCTGGCGCCTCCGCCAGTGGCGCGGCTGCACTCTGCAGGACCGGCGCGGGCGCCTCCGCCAGTGGCGCGGCTGCGCTCTCCACGACCGGCGTCGCAGCATCCGCCAGCGGCCCGCGTGCGGCTTCGGCTGCGGGCGGTTCGTCCGCGACCCGAGCCTGGGCGGCCAGCACGGGCGCGGCCTCCACCTCGCCCAGCGCCTCCGCGGCGTGCGCGGGTGTGGCATCTACAACGGGCGGTGCTTCCGCGGCCTGTGCGGACGCGTTTTCCATCACCGGCGGATTCACGTCCTCCAGCGCGGCCGCGTTCGGGACGGAAACGGAGTCCGTCGCGGTCACAACGTCCAGCGCCGGTACTGCGTCCGCCGCGAGGACGGGCGTGGCTTCCGGGATGGATACTGCGTCCGTCGCGGCGGCGGCGTCCGCCTCCGACGCGAGAGTCGGGCGCGCAGCGGCAGCGTCCGCCGCGAAGGCAGGCGTGGCGTCCAGGACGGGGGTAGCGTCCGGGACGGGTGCTGCTTCCGCCGCTGCCGCAGTCTCCAGCGCGGTCTGCGGCGCCGGTGCAGCCTCCGCGAGGGCGGGCGCCGCCACGACGGGAGCGGCGTCCACGACGGGCACCGCCGCAGCCACATCGGCCGCGGCCGGGGCGATCACCGCGTCGACTTCGCAGTGCGGCCCCAGCGCAACGCGGATCGCCTCTGCCTCGGCGGGTACGGCGATGGCGAGGGCGTGGCCCGCGCGCGCGGCGAGCTCCTCCACGCCCGCGGCGCCGGCCGCGACGTAGAGGATGAGCACCCCGCCGAGACGATCCATCTCGGCGGCGACGGCGGACCAGTGCGGGTGCGCGATCACCTCTTCGGGATCGAACGCCTCGCCGGACGACAGGAACGCGAAGCCCAGCTCCTCGATGGGCTGGGCCGCGCGGCGCACGGACACGCCGAACAGCACCACGTCCGCCGCGCCCTCGCCGTTGGGGAGGCCGAGCAGGTGGTGGAGCGTGGGAGCGGCGTAGTCCAGGTCCGCCAGTACGACGGGCCGCCCGCCGGCCGCGGCCTCCGCCGCGATGGCGATGGCGCCGTCGGGACCCCACCCTTCCGAGCGTGCGCGCGGGCCCGCCGCCACCAGCAGGGCGGGCCACCCGGCGCCGGGCCCGCCGAGGAGCGCCCGCACCACCTCCAGCCCCGCCCCCGTCTCCGGGGGTGCGGCATCAGGTGGCATGGGCGCCACGGCGGACTCCGGGTGCTTCGTCGTTCCAATCACGGGTCAGCTCTCAGGCCCCCTGCCCCGCGGCGATGGGACGCACGGCGGGACGGCCCGCTTCGGCGGCGCGCGGCTCTTCCAGCAGCTGCAGCGGCGTTTCGCGGGGGAAGGTCGCCTCGCCGCGGCGCAGCAGGGCATCCAGCGTGGCGCGCACCTCCAGGAAGTCGGCGTCGGGCGGGAAGCAGACGTCGGCGCCGGCACCCAGCAGCTCCACGCGGCGGCGCGCGTCCGCCGCGTCCACCACCAGCACGGGGAGCGCGGCGGCCATGGCGCGCACCTCGCGCACCAGCGCGGCGGCGTCGGCATCCGGCAGATCGGCGCCGATCACCAGCGCCTGGGGGGCCCCGGCGCGAAGGCGGTCGCGCAGCGCGGCAG
>CADCTW010000003.1 GCA_902805735.1 uncultured Gemmatimonadota bacterium
ACCGCACTAACCTCAACTTTCCGAACCGCCGGATGCGGACCCGCATGTCCGGTGGTGTGGGAGGGGTGCAGCCGGGATCACCGGCTGCCCCCTATCCCGATTCTCTGTGTGAGCCTATCTGTTCCAGGTGTTGTTGCCCCGGTCCACGTCCGGGAACGACATCGTGGGGTCGATCTCGACGCGTATCACCGGGGAGCCCGCGGGCACCGAGACGGTAGCCGTGCGGGCGCCGCTCAGCCACGTCTCCACCGGCACCTCACGGCGCTCGGTGGAGCCGTTCTGGCGCGTGATCAGGAGGCGGGCGGGCATGGGCGCGGTGCCGCGGTCCTCCACCGTGATGGTGGTGCCGCCCGCGGCGTCGGACACGCTGGCGACGGCCTGGTCCAGCGTCCACGCCTCGGCGTACCAGGAGGACCAGAACCAGTCCAGGTTGCGGCCGGCGCCCGTGTTGAAGGCGTGGAAGAAGTCCCAGGGCTTGGGGTGCTTGAAGGCCCAGGTGCGCGCGTAGTTGCGGTACGTGCGCAGGAACGTCTCTTCGCCCAGAACCCCGCGCAGCGTCTGCAGGATCGTCGCCGGCTTGGTGTACGTGGCGAAGCCGCCCAGGTTCGGCTCCTGGAGGTCCGTCCAGCGCAGCAGCTCCGGGTCGCCCACGTTGCGCACGAAGCTGACGTACTGCGCCTGCTCCCGCTGGTGCGCGTTGGGCGCGCCGCGGAAGAAGTCGTTGTGCGCCTCGTTCTCGTTGAAGTTCGTAGTCCCCTCGTCCATCCACCCGTAGCGCCGCTCGTCCACCCCGATGATCATGGGGAACCACATGTGGCCGAGCTCGTGCGACGTCACGTTGTAGAGCGCCGTGTCGCCCTGCGCCGTGTACGGGCCGATCAGCGTCATCATGGGATATTCCATCCCGCCGCCCATGATGTCCTCGCCCTCCACCGCCGTCATGTGCGGCCAGGGGTAGGCCACGCCCGTGAACTGCGAATGGTGGGTGATGGACTGCTGCGAGTACTTCACCGAGTGGGCCCAGCGCGGCGCGGTGGAGCGCCAGAGCGACTGGATCAGCACGTAGTCCGTGCGCCCGTCGCCGTTGCGGTCGCCCACCGGAGTGCGGGCCGCGTCCCAGTTGGATTCGCGCGTCATGCTGAACGCCACGTCGCGCACGCTGTCCGCCCGGAAGATCCACTGCAGGCGGCCGTTGGCGCCGCGCAGGGTGGCCTTCCCCGCCCCGAAGTTCCCGGCCGTCAGCACGTGCACGGTCGTGTCGCTCTGCGCCGCGCGCCGCCAGCGCGTGAGCACGTCGGCCGGGAGCACGGACTCGGCGTTGGCCAGTGTCCCCGTGCCCATCACCACCCAGCCCTCGGGCGCGTCCACCGTGTACTCGAAGCGGCCGAAATTCTGGTAGAACTCGGCGCCGCCCAGGAAGGGGTCGGTTTGCCACCCCACCACGTCGTCGTACACCGCCATCTGCGGGTACCAGTACGCCAGGTACAGCAGGTTGTCGCGGCTGTGGCCCATGCGCGCGCCCGCGCCCGCCTGCGGGATCTTGTAGCTCCAGTCCAGCTCCAGCCGCACGGAGTCGCCCGGCAGCAGCGGGGTGGCGGGGCGGATGGCCATGCGCGTGAAGTCCACCGAGTAGCCGGGGCCGGCGCGCAGGTCGTCGCTCTCGCGCACGGCCTGGCCCCCCGCGGCCACGCGCGTGAACTGGTAGCCGCCCGTGACCTCGGCCGGCTCGTTGCGCGGCGCCTCGGCCTGGTGGACGTTCTGCATGAGCTGCAGCCACACCACGCGCAGCGTGTCCGGCGAGCGGTTGTGGTAGGTGATCGTCTCGCTGCCGGTGAGCGTCTTGGCCGCGGCGTCCACCGTGGCGCGGATGCGGTAGTCGGCGCGCTGCTGCCAGTAGCGCGCGCCGGGCGCGCCCGTGGTGGTGCGCGTGCCGCGGGCCACCGCGCGCTGGAAGTCGCGCGGCACCACGATCGGGTTGGGGATCGCGCGGCGTACCGTGCCGGCGGGGTGGGCGGGGCTCTGCGCCTGCGCGGCCGGGGCCGCGGCCCCAAGGGCGAGCAGCGCACCGGCCAGCGTGGGGGACCAGCGCTTCATTCGGTCTTCCTCCGCAAAGGGGTTCGGGGGCGAAACGTAGCGGACGGCCCGCCGACTGGAAAGCACGCCCCTTGCCCGGCGTCCGAGGAGAGCGTTAGCGTACCCTCTCGCCGCCGCTCCACCCCTGCTCCCGTTCCATGAGACGCACCCTCTGCGCCGCCGCCCTGGCCGCGGCCGCCTTCGCCGCGCTCCCCGCATCCGCCCAGTCCGCGCGCCAGGCCGTGCTCGCCGAGCTGGACACCGCCGCCCACGCCGTCGCTTCGCGCGGCTACGTGCCGGACGCGCGCGCCATCGGCCGCGAGTCCATGGTGGGCGAGCTCCCGCGCGACGGCTCCGTGCGCCTGGAGGTCAGCCTGCGCGCGGGCCGCCGCTACCGCGTGGTCGCCGGCTGCGGCCCCGGCTGCGACGACCTGGACCTGCGCGCCTTCGCCGCGGATGGCGACGCCGTGCTGGACGAGGACACCGAGGCCGACGCCCGCCCCGTCCTCACCTTCGTGGCCGACGCCACCGGCCCCCACCTCCTCGCGGTGACCATGGCCGGCTGCCGCACCGAGTTCTGCGCCTTCGGCATCCGCATCCTGTCCCGCTAAGGATCTTTTCTCCGTCCGTCCGCGTCTCCGTGTGAGCCGCGTTTCCTGATCCCCTGCCAGACGTAGAACACGGGAATCCCCAGCAGGATGATTGCAAAGCCGAACAGCGTCTGCCCCGTCTCGCGGAAGGCCGCGTTCAGGAGCATGGCGACGGAGGCGATCAGGAAGACGATGGGTACGAACGGGTAACCCCAGGTGCGGTACGGGCGCTCCAGCTCCGGCCGCTTCCGGCGCAACGTGAAGACGGCGAGCACCGCCGCCGCGTAGAAGGGCCAGATGCCCAGGATGAACGCGTCGGCCAGCTGCTCGAACGAGCGGAACGAGACGTAGCCGATCCCCAGCGCGGCCGCCAGGGCGATCGCCGCGAACGGCGTGCGGAAGCGCGGGTGCACCGCGGCGATGGGGCGGAAGAAGAGCCCGTCCTCCGCCATCGCGTAGAAGATGCGGGGGCCCGTCATCGTGGAGCCGTTCAGCGCCCCGAAGGCCGAGAGCATCACCATGGCCGCCACCACGGAGGCCCCCACCTGCCCGAAGATGGAGCGCGCTGCGTCCGCGGCCACCAGGGGCTTGCCCGGCATCTCGGCGGAGGGGAGGACGTACAGGTACGCGGCGTTCACCACCAGGTAGATGATCACCACCGCGGCCGTCCCGCCCAGCAGCGCGCGCGGGAGGGTGCGGTCCGGGTCGCGGACCTCGCCGGCCATGAAGGTGAGGTCCGCCCACCCGTCGTACGCCCACATCACCGCCACCAGCGCGATCCCGAAGCCGCCCCAGGTGGTGGGCGACCACAGGACGGGTTGCGCGAAGCTCCCGCCGGCGTAGTCGCCCAGCACGAACGCCGTCACGGCGAGCCCCACCAGCGTCAGGGCCTTGGCGGCGGTGGACGCGTTCTGCACCAGCGCCCCGAAGCGCAGCGAGACGATGTTGGCCGTGGCGAGGGTGAGGATGGCCGCCATGGCGACCACGCGCACCTGGCCGTCGCCCAGCGGCACAAAGGTGCGCAGGTACTCCGCGAAGAGCATGGCGATGCCGCCCAGCGCGGAGGGGCGGATCACCAGCAGCTCCGTCCACCCGAAGAGAAAGGCGGGGAGCGGGCCGTACGCCTCGCGCAGGAACACGTAGATCCCGCCCGAGCGCGGGAAGAGCGCCGCGAGCTCCGCCAGCGTCAGGGCGCCGAAGAGGGCGATCATCCCCCCCACGATCCACAGCATCGCCATCGCCCCCACCGTGCCGACCTGGGCCGCGATGGTGCTGGGCACGCGAAAGATCCCGCTGCCGATGGTGGAGCCCACCAGCACCGCCACCGCGCTCCACAGCCCGAGCTGCCGCTGCAGCCGGTCCGTACCCGGCCCTGGGTCGTTGTCCGGCAGCGCCGCGCCGCGGGGAGCCTGGATGTCCATGCGATCTCGTGTGGGGGGGTGTGGAAGGGGATGTTCGTGCGAAGATAAGACGGAGCGGCGGATGGCGACAGAAGTGTGTGAGTGCGTGGACGTCGCTGGCGTCCGCGGAGGGCCCTCACCCCCCGACCCCCCTCTCCCGATAACGGGAGAGGGGGGCGATTTCCACGCGGCGGCGCGCCGGTACGTCTCTCTGTGTCTCTGTGCCTCTGTGTGAGATTGCAGTTTACCTACATGCTATGAAAATAGCACCGAACACGGAACCTCTCTGGCGCGGCGCCGTACCAACCCGCATCATGGGAACGATCCAGGAACGACCACACCGACCCGAGCAAGGAAGCACATGCTGACACGGGCCCGCCCGGCCATCGCAGCCGGGATCTTCGCGCTCGCCGCACTCGCGCCCCTCCAGGCGCAGCAGACGCTCTCGGTGGAGCGCATCTTCGCCAGCCGCGACTTCCGCATGCAGGGGCTCCCCGCCCTGCAGTGGATGCGCGACGGCCAGCGCTACTCGTACGTGCAGGAAGGCACCAACGGCGTCACCGACCTGGTGGCGGAAGACGCGCGCACCGGCACCAAGACGCGCCTGGTGGATGGGTCGCGCCTGGTGGCGCCCGGGCAGCAGAAGCCCATCGAGATCGAGGACTACACCTGGTCGCCGGACGAGCGCAAGCTGCTCGTCTACACCAACTCGCAGCCGGTGTGGCGGGCCAACACCAAGGGCACGTACTACCTGTACGACCTGGACTCGGGGCGCGTGACCCCCGTGTCCACGCGGCCGGGGTGGCAGATGTTCGCCAAGCTGTCGCCGGACGGGCGCCGCGTGGGCTTCGTCCGCGACAACGACATCTACGTCACCGACGTCGCCACGGGGCAGGAGACGCGCCTCACGAACGACGGCAGCGACGCCATCATCAACGGCACCTTCGACTGGGTGTACGAGGAGGAGCTGGGGCTGCAGGACGGGTGGCGCTGGAGCCCGGACGGGGCGCGCATCGCCTTCTGGCGCCTGGACGCCAGCCGCGAGCGCAACTTCCACTGGCTCAACGACACGGACAGCGCCTACTCGCGCGTGATCTCGCTGCGCTATCCCAAGGCCGGCTCCCCCAACGCCATCGCCAGGATCGGCGTGGTGGAGGTGGCCGGGGGCACGCCGCGCTTCGTGGATACCGGGAACGATCCCGAGGTGTACCTGGCGCGGATGGAGTGGGCGGAGTCGCCCACCGAGATCATGATCCAGCGCCTCAACCGGCACCAGAACAAGCTGGAGGTGATGCTGGCCGACGCGCGCACGGGCGCCAGCCGCACCGTCTTCACCGACACCGACCCCGCCTGGGTGGAGGTGGACGACGATTTCCGGTGGATCAACGGCGGGCGTGACTTCCTGTTCTCCAGCGAGCGCGACGGCTTCAACCACCTGTACCTGGTGAGCCGCGACGGCCGCAACGTGCGCCAGCTCACCCGCGGCCGGTGGGACGTGACCTCCATCACGGCGGTGGACGAGCGCAGCGGCACGCTGTACTTCGGCGCGCACGCGCCGGGCCCGGAGCAGACGCACCTGTACCGCGTGAAGCTGAACGGCACGGGGCAGCAGCAGATCACCCGCGAGCCGGGCACGCACTCGGCCCGCATCGCGACCAACTCGCCGTTCTTCCTCAACACGTACTCCAGCGCCGGCACGCCGCCGGTCATCCGCCTGCAGAACACGGCGGACGGCGCCGTGGTGCGCACGCTGGTGGACAACGCGCGGGTGCGGCAGACGGTGCAGTCGCTGGGCGTGCACAAGCCGGAGTTCTTCAGCTTCCGCACGGCCGACGGCACGGAGCTGCGCGGGTCCATGATCAAGCCCGCCAACTTCGAGGCCGGCAAGAAGTACCCGGTGCTGATGTACGTGTACGGCGGCCCCGGCTCGCAAACGGTGCTGGACGCGTGGGGCGGCACCCGCTACCTGTGGCACCAGATGCTGGCGCAGCGCGGCTACGTGGTGGTGAGCGTGGACAACCGCGGCACCGGCGCGCGCGGCAGCGCCTTCAAGAAGGCCACCTACCTCAAGCTGGGCGCGGTGGAGACCGCGGACCAGATCGAGGCCGCGCGCTACCTGGCCGGCCAGCCCTGGGTGGACGCCACCCGCATCGGCATCTGGGGGTGGAGCTACGGCGGCTTCATGACCGCCTCGGCCATGTTCGCCCCGGGGAGCCCCTTCAAGGCCGGGATCGCCGTGGCGCCGGTGGTGGACTGGAGCCTGTACGACACCATCTACACCGAGCGCTTCATGCGCACCCCGCAAGAGAACGCCGCGGGATACCGCAACAACGCCCCGGTGAGCAACGCCGCCAACCTGCGGGGGCGCTTCCTGCTGATCCACGGCACAGGGGACGACAACGTCCACTTCCAGAACACCACCCAGCTCGTGAACGCCCTGCAGGCGGCCGGCAAGCAGTTCGACTTCATGATGTACCCGAACCGCAACCACGGCATCTCGGGCGGCAACACCTCGCAGCACCTCTTCACCCTGATGACCAACTGGGTGACCGAGAACCTGTAAACGGCAGGGCTCACACAGAGGCACAGAGGCACAGAGATTGGTTCATCTCTGTGCCTCTGTGTTCGTCCGGTGGCGAAGTTCGCACGATCGGGGCGTCCACTCTTGCAACTGTGGGGACTGGCCTTTACCATTTCCCATGAACAACCACAATAATGGTCATAGTGGACGGCCGGACGAGCCCGACCCGCCGGAGGGCACGGCAGGGTACGAACGGAGCCACCGCTGGCAGGACATTCCGGTGGAGGTGCTCCGGGCCTGGTACCGCGAACAGCGCTCGCTGCGCACCATCGCGGCCGCGGTGGCCAAGCTTACGGGGGAGAAGCTCGTGCCGGAGACGATCCGCAAGTTCGGAATCAGCATCGGCCAGCCGGACCGCTCCACCGTGCGGCCCCTCGCGTTGTACTACCTGTCGAAAAACCCGTGGGGGTATGTGGCTGAGAAGGGGAAGCCGTACGGCACACCGAAGCCGCTCCCGCCGCTGAGCAAGATGCTCCCCGAGGGCCATGCCGAAGCGCGGGCGGACATCGAGCGGCTCGTGGAGCTCGCGAAACGGTTCCCCGACGAGGTCCCCGCCTCCGCGGACCGCCTGCGGGGCTGGCTGGAGAAGATGCTGGACGCCGAGTACACGGGCGAAGACCTGTCCAAGCGGCCGCTGGACGCCAACGGCAACCCCATCCCGAACGAGCCGCCGGAAGAGTGAAGCGGCGCCGGCGGGCACGCGCGAAGCCCCTCCACCGCATCGGCGGTGGAGGGGCTTCGCGCGTTTCCAGGAGGTTGCGCGGGCCCCGGGAGTCGCGTACCCTCACACCCATGAACAAAGCCGAATACCTGTCGGTCCTCGTCTCCATCGTCATCGGGATGGGACTGTCGCACCTCCTCTCCAGCGCGGGGCGGCTGATCATCGCGCGGGCGCGGGTGAGGGTGTACTGGGTGTCGCTGATGGCGGCGGCGGTCATCTTCCTGGCCCACATCCAGTTCTGGTGGTCCACGTACGGCTACGACGAGGCGATCCTCGGCAACTTCTTCTCGTTCCTCGTCTTCCTGCTTGCCCCCATCCTGCTCTACCTGATGGCGGTGCTGGTCTTCCCGGACTTCGACGACGACCTGGCCACCGTCTCCATGTACGACCACTACTACTCCGTGCGCCCCTGGGCCTTCGGCGTGGGCGCGGCGGCGGTCCTGGCCAATGTGGTGCGCAACGTCGCCGTGCAGAACGCGCCGCTGCTCACCGAAGACCGCCCCTTCGAAGCCGGCTTCCTCGTCCTGATGCTGAGCGGCGCCCTCGTCCGCTCCCCCCGCTACCACGCCGCGCTCAACGTGGCGCTGCTGGCCGCCTTCTGCGCCATGGTCGTGTTCACCTCCCTCCAGCCCGGCTGACGATGAACGAGGTCGAGCGGCTCGCGGACCAGCTCGCGCGCGCCCACGACGGCGACGCGTGGTACGGCGCCCCCACGCGGGTGGTGCTGCGCGGGATCACGCCCGAGCAGGCTGCGCGCCGCCCCATCTCCCAGGCGCACAACATCTGGGAAATCGTGCTGCACATCACTTCGTGGCAGCGCGAGGTCCTGCACCGCCTGCGCACCGGCGCCTGCGCCGACCCCGCCGACGGCGACTGGCCCACCCCTCCCCCTCCCTCCGACAATGCCTGGCGGGCCGCCCTGGACGGTCTCGAAGCCGCCCACCGCGAGCTCCTGGACGCGGTGCGCGCGTTCCCCCCCGAGCGCCTGGACCAGCCGCTCGGCGAAGCGCGCGACGCCCCGCTGGGCAGCGGCGACTCGTACTACGTGCTCCTCCACGGCGTCGTGCAGCACAACCTCGCCCACACCGCCCAGATCTCGCTGCTCAAGAAGGCGTTCGAGGAAGCGTCGTGAGCGGCGGGGGGCCCTCACCCCCCCGGCCCCCCTCCCCCAAACCACTGGGGGAGGGGGGCGATTTCCACAGATCTGTACGCCACGCGGGGGTGCGATTCATCGCGCCCGCCCCGCCCCGCTCGCCGCGCGGGAGAGGGGACGACTCCCCGGCATCGGTCGCAACCCCAACGCATCTCCTCCGTCGCGCGGACACGGAAGATGCGCCCCCCTCCTCCAGCAGTTTGGGGGAGGGGGGTCCGGGGGGGTGAGGGCCCCCTTCACAGCAGCGCCGCAAACCCCTCGCGGTACGTCGGATAGATGAACTCGTACCCGGACGCTACCAGGCGGTCACTCCGGCATTGTTTGTTGCCGCGGCGGCGGGTGGACGCGGTGGTGGCGCGGGCGGGCGCGGGGCGGCCGAGGGTGGCTGCAAGCCAGTGCATGACCTCGCAGGTGTCGGCGGGGGCGCGGTCGACGCCGAGGTAGACGGGGTCGGGCGCGTCCAGGAGCATCAGGTGGCGGAGGGCGCCGGCGCAGTCGTCGCGGTGGATGCGGTTGGTGTACGTGGTTTCGGCCGGGCACTCGGCGGCGCCGGAGCGGACCCGGTCGATGTAGCTCGTGCGCCCCCGCCCGTAGATGCCGCCCAGCCGCAGCACGACGCCGGGAATGGGCCCGCCGCGCACGATCCCCTCCCCTTCCAGCATCCTCCGCCCGCCGAAGCCCTCCGGCTCGGTGGGCGAATCTTCGTCCACCCACTCGCCCGCCCCCTGCCCGTACACGCTGGTGCTGGAGGTGAAGACGACGCGCCGGGGCCGCTCCCCCCGCGCCACGAGCGCGGCGAGCAGGTTGCGCGGGCCGTCCACGTACGCCGCGCGGTACTCGTCGTCGGACCCCCCATCGGCCGCGGCGGTGTAGAAGATCGTCGTGAGGCCCGCGGGCAGCACCCCGAGCGTCGCCGGGTCGCGCAGGTCCGCGGCGATGGGGCGCACGCCGGGCGGGAGCACGGCCGGATTGCGCCGCATCCCATACACCTGGTGCCCCTCGGCCGCGAGCCGCGCCGCGAGCGCCGAGCCCACGTAGCCGCATCCCGCAATCAGTACGCGCTCCATCTCTCCCTTTGGTGAGCGGGTGGGCGCGCAACATAACGAAGCGGCCCCCGCCGTGTGGAGGGGGCCGCTCAGGGTGGAGGCAGTCGTTTCGGCCGGCCGCCGGGGCCGCGCCGCGGGTCAGCGCTGCGCAATCAGCACCGCGGCGGCTTCGGGGGCGCGCTCCACCACCGGGGGGCGCTGCGCGGTCACCACCAGCGGGGCGAGCTCGCACGGATTCCCTTCCCAGCCACAGCTCCGGATCCCCACACGCTCGGGGCTCGCGGCAGCGGACTCCAGCCCGGCATAGGCCAGCGCGGTTACCATGGTGGCGGCGAACACGTAGCGGGCGGTGCTGAACACTTTGGCGCTCATGACATCCTCTTTCAGGTTTGGGTTCAACGTCCTTCACGCAGGGTAGGACGTAGCCGGGCCTGAAAAAGTTGCAGGGCTCACACAGAGACACAGAGGCACAGAGAAAAAAGTTCATCTCTGTGCCTCTGTGTTTCTGTGTGAGTCAAGCAGTTCGAGGGTACACCGCCCTCGGCTCCCCATCGATGATCTCCGCTCGCCTGCACAGGAACACCTCGTCCTCCGCCTGCTGCAGGATCTCGAAGCCGGAGCTGCGCAGCATGGCCTCGGCGCACGCCCGGTTGGGCGCCCACCAGTTGGTGGGGTCGTGCGCGTAGCGGTGCTCGATGAAGTGCATCTTGGGGTAGCCCGGGCGGTCGAAGTGCTCCTCTTCCTGGAAATCGTAGTCGGCGGCCACCGGCTCCACCTCCGTGGACCCGCGCAGCATGCTCTGGAAGAGCATCAGGTCGCCCACCACGTGCTCGCGCAGCAGGTCCAGGGCGAGCAGGGGGTGCCGCAGGTGGTAGAGAACGCCCATGAAGATCACGAAGTCGAACTTCTCCCCCAGCGCCGCCACGTCGTACACGGACATCTTGTGGAACTCGATGTCGCCCATGCCGTTGACCGAGGTGGCGAAGCGGGCCTGCTCCAGGTACAGGTCTTCGCTGTCGATCCCCACCACCCGCGCGGCGCCGCGGCGCTTCATCTCCATGGAGTAGAAGCCGGCGTTGCACCCCACGTCCAGCACCGACTTCCCGCTCAGGTCCGCCGGGATGGCGTGGGCGAAGTTGCGGAACTTCATCGCCGGGTAGTCGCCCAGGAAGTGGTGGGGCGCGGTGCGTACCCCGCCAAGCTCCATGTTGTGGAACCAGGGCCCCAGCCGCTCCACCTGCTCCCGGATCTCCCGCGGCGTCATATCCGTCGCGGCCATGCCGACTGCGCTCAAAGCGTCACCTCCTGGGGAGAAGCGGGAACGGCGGAAACCGCCACGGTCGGGATGTCGTGCGCGGCCGGCGCGGGGCGGGCCTCCAGCACGTGGATGGCCTCGCGGTAGCCGTGAAGGGTACCCACGTCCACGTACGCCTCGCCGGCACGTACGCCCAGCGCCTCGCCGCCCTGCTGCAGCCACGCGTTGACCAGCGTGCCGATGTACTCGTCGCGACGCCCGCGCTCCACCCACAGCGCGTGCAGGTCGTGGAGCACGGCGGCGGGAAGCTTGAAGGCGCCCCACACCCAGTGGCTCCCGGCGCCCGGCTGCTTCACCTGGATCTCGCGCACGCGCCCCGCCTCGTCCGTCACCACCGCGTCAAAGAACTCGGGGCGCTCCACCGGGAAGAGGAGGAAGGAAAAGGCGCCGTCGGGCAGCGCGCGCAGCCCGTCCTCGGGAAACCAGATGGTGTCCGGGAGCCCCACCAGCACCGTCTCGTCGCGCGCGAGGAGCGGGAGGGCGCGGAAGATGGAGTCGCACAGCCCCGCCGGCTTGGGCTGCACGGCGTAGCACACGTGCGCGCCGCCGATCCCCCCGCCGTAGTAGCCCAGGATGTCCGACTTCCCGGGCGAGATCACGAAGCAGATCTTGTCCGCGCCGCCGCGGATCATGCGCTCCACCAGGTACTCGCTCACGGCGCGCGGGCGCTCCACGCCGTCGTCGAACCGGCTCCCCACGGGGAGGAGCTCCTTGGAAAAGGCCAGCGGCTGGATCCGCGTCCCCGCGCCCGCGGCCGGTATGATCCCCCACATCGTCACACCTCCATCGCCAGAGTCTGGTCCGCCCCCACCGCTTCCACCGCCCTCACCAGCTCCTCCGCGCGCCGCGCCGAGGTGTGCTCCGCCAGCGTGCGCTCGCGCCCGGCCCGCGCGATGCGCGCCAGCTCGTCGGGCCCCAGCGCCAGCGCCGCCAGCGCTTCCTCCGTGGTGCGGGCCGTCAGGATCTCCTCGCCCGGCACAAAGAACTCGTCCAGCCCCTCCCACGTGTCCGTGAGGATGGGGACGCCGCACGCGGCGGCTTCGAAGAGGCGGCCGGAGGGGCAGTATCCCATCTCCGCCATGGCCCGCCGCGTCACGTTGAGGGTGAGGCGCGACGAGCAGTAGAACGCCGGGTGCTGCGCCGGCGGCAGGTGCTGCATGAAGAACAGGTTGGGCGTCCAGGGGAAGTCCTGGGGATACTGCGCGCCGCCGATCAGGAAGCGCCGCTCCGGCAGGCGCCGCGCGGGCTCCAGCAGCAGCGCCTCGACCCCCGCCTGGCGGTCCGCCGCGTAGGTGCCCAGGTACGACAGGTCGGCCACTTGCGCGCCCAGCGGCGGCACGGGGCGGTGGACCTCCGGGTCCACGTGCCCGTACAGCGGCGCCACCCGCCGCGCCCCCAGCGCCGTCTGTAGCTGCTCCAGCGCGGCGCCCCCCGTGAACGAGAGCACCAGGTCGAAGTCGCGCAGCCCGCGCTCGCCGATGTACGCCACGGGGGCGCCGCTGCGCAGCGCGTCCAGGGTGACGGGGGTGTCCAGGTCGTAGAAGACGCGCGCGGGGGCCGGCGAGTCCAGCACCAGCTCGCTCGCGGCGATCCCGTCCGGGCAGTACGAGGTGACCATGGCCACCTCCGCCTCGGCCGCGTGGCGCCGCGCGGCGGGGAGCACCTCGTTCCAGCTCCGGTAGAGCACCAGCTCGCAGCCCGGGAGCTCGTGGAGGTCGCGGTTGTCGGCGTAGTAGGGAACGTCCCGCTCGAAGAAGACCACGCGGTGCCCCTGGGCGGCCAGCGCGCGGCAGAGCCCCCGCCAGAGCGTCGCGTGGCCGTTCCCCCACGACGAGCTGATGGTCAGGCCGAAGATCACCAGCTTCATCGATGGGGCTCTCTGGAATGGAGCGGGGAGTCCTTCAACTCACGTTTCGGAAATGTGCAGATACCGAGCCAGAAGCATCTTCAACGTAGCTCCTGCCTGGCGTTTCGCGTGTTTCTGTATCACTGACCGCGGGGCTCACACAGAGACACAGAGACACAGAGAGAAGCGGGCTCGGTGGCCTGACCGACGCGAGCCCGCTTCAGCGGGCTTCCCGTGGTTCCAGCGGGGGGATTCATCCCCTCGCGCCCAGGCGTGGGATTCCCGCTCAGCGGTTGTGCAGGGCGAGCCAGCGGAGGGTCTCGTGCATCGTGCGCTCCCAGTCCGCCTCGCACATCAGGTGCACGGCGCCGGGGAGCTCCAGGTAATGCGCCCGATCTGATCCGCCGAGCCGGCGGTGGAGGTCGCGCGCGGGGCCGGGCGGCACGTTTTCGTCGTTCTCTGCCGTGATGGAGAGGAGGGCGACGCGGCGGAGGGCGTCCAGGTGCAGGTGCGGACTGTCGCCCTCCGGCCATTCGGGCGAGCCGAGGATGGCGACGGCCGCGCGCAGCGAGGGCGTGGTGATTACCGAGCGGTACAGAAGGTACCCGCCCATGGAGATGCCGACCGCCGCCACGCGCTCCGCGTCCGCGAGCCCTTCGTCCACCAGCGCTCGCACGATGCCGGGGACCTCGCGCGCCGTCTCTTCAACCAGCCCCAGCATGAAGCGGATGGTCTCCTCGCGGGACACGTCGATGCGCGCGTCCAGGTCCGGCAGGCGCCGCTCGCCGTGTCCGGCCGCATCCACGCCCACGGCCAGGAACCCCGCCCGCGCGATCCGCTCCAGCTCCTTGCGGTGCGTCTCCTTGTCCACGCTCAATCCGTGGAACCAGAGCACCGCCGGCATCTGCATCGCAGCCTGCGGGATCGCCAGGAGGAGCGGCGCCGCTCCAATCCTCCGCGTCTCCCAGCGAACCTCTTCTCCGTGCCTCTGTGCCTCTGTGTGAACCCCGCCGTTCATCTCACCGTCCCCACGGGGGCGCTCAGGCGCCCCCAGCGCGTGCGCGGCCCCGCCACCTCCACGCCGGTCCCCGAATACGTCGGCATGCGGCACCGACCGTGAACGTGTCACATACCGCAGCCACCGAGCCAATGCCTCGGAGGATGTCGCCACTCCAGCCGCGTGTGGCAAGAACTTCACCCGTAGCCGTAGGGCTGCGTCTGGGCGACCGCTATCCGTCGGCCCGCGTCGAGCGCGACGCGGACACAGTTCGTAGAGGCTTGAGTAACATTAGTCCAGAGTTAGGAAAACTGTACAGGTCCAGAACAACAGAAACTGTGTCTGTCCGGCGGTTAGCGAATCGCTAAACTTCCACAGCGGTCCAACATCCGAGCCATGAACCCACGGTCTCAAATGCGGGCACGTCAGACAGTTTCCGTTGTCGTCCTCGGCGCGGTGGCAGCCGGGTGTGCGGGGCGCAGTGCGCAGCCGATGCCCGCGTTCGGCGCCGGTGCCGCGAACGCGCCGCGGCGCGAGGCTCCCGTCGGCGTCACGCCACGGAACCAGATCGTGCCGATCGCGGACGCGCATCAGCATCTGATGAGCCCGGCGGCTATGGCGCTCAACGTCCGCCAGCCGTCGCCGCCGGCCGTCGCGGTTCCGCCGGCACTCGTGGAACTGTTGAGCGCGCGGGAAAAGGGAGTGAACAAGGAGAGATACGCCGCGCTGTTCGCTCCGGACGCCATGATCTATGCGGAGGCGCAGGGTCGCTGGTGGACCGGCGAGGAACGCGTGCTGGGTGCCCTCGGCAGCTTTGGCGCCGGGCGGCAGTTCGTGCCGGCGAGCTACGCGTTGGACGGATCGGCGGGCTTCGTGGCGGGAGTGCTGCGGGTCGCCTCCGGGCAGGACACCCACAACTTCGTGCTCGGTCTCCGAAAAGGCGCGGACGGTGGCTGGCGCATCGCGTCCGAGATGAAGCAGCCGATCTCGCCGCCGACGTACGCTCCCGTAATCGACGCCGAAACGGTGATCGCGTCACTCGACGACGCGGGGATCAGGTACGCCTCCGTGCTGTCGGTCGCGTACTGGTTCGGCGATCCGGAGAAACAGGTGGAGGATCGTCATCGCCAGGAGAAGACGCAGGCCGAGAACGACTGGGTCATCGCCGAGACAGGGAAGTTCCCCGACCGTCTCATCCCCGTCTGCGGGGTCAACCCCATCGCCGATTACGCGATCGCGGAGCTGGAGCGCTGCGCGGCCCTGGGCGTTCGGGGCATGAAGATCCACAACCGCAACTCGCGGTTCACCGTCGCCACCCCACGGGATCTGGAGAAGCTCAAGCAGTTCTTCCGAGCCGCGAACAAGCACAAGCTCGCCATCGTCATGCATCTGGGGGACCGGCCGGACATCTTCATCGATCAAGTGTTGCCCGAAGCGCCCGACGTGCCAATCCAGATCGCGCACATGGGCAGCGGCATGTCCACTTTGAAGGTGTTCGCGGACGCCATCGCAGCCGGCAAGCCCGGTACGAAGAACCTCTGGTTCGACTGGACCCAGGCACTTACGATCGAGGACTTGTGGACGTTCGGGAACCCTGGAGGCAGCGGGATCGGGGGGCCGGTGGCCCCTGAGAAGAGGGCCCAGATGGCCGCTCTGATGCGGGCGGTCGGGATGAGCCGAATTCTTTTCGGCACCGACATGGCCCTCCCCTGGAACCCATCACCGCGCGAGTGGTGGCGGAAGACGATCCTTACGCTCCCCCTGTCTGACGACGAGATCAGGGACATCGCCGACAACAGGCCGCCGTATTTCCCCTAGCGTGTACCGGGGCTGCGAGTTGTTGGCGGGTGCGGGGAGGCTCCTTGCGGGGCTGGACGGGACGTTGGGGATTCATCCCACTGCGCCGCCGACGAGAACACGCACCGGCTGTCCCGAACGCGGCGTCCTCCGACCCGGGATTTCAGATGAGGGCAGGTAGAACGTTTTCCGTTGCCGTAGGGAAGGCGGTCGCGCCCTCCCGTTGGCCGTATGCGGTCCCCTCCCAACGAGGCACCACGATGGTCAGGCACAGGTTACTGCACGTCGCGACTCACCTGCTGGTCGCGATCGCCCTCTCCGGCTGTGCCCACAGGAGCAAGGCCATGCCCCGTGGGGCGCCCGCCGCCGCGCCCGCCCCGCGACCCGGTGAGGTGACCCTCCGGATCGACTACGCCGGCGCCGAGGCGATGATCGCGGCTCTCGAGCGCGACTCCCTCCCCGACGCGGCGGTGGATTCGCTCCTGGAGATCCACGGGGTGAGCATGATGGTGGACAACGTCGTCCGCCTGGTCCCTGGTGTGGGCCGCGCCGATTTCCGCACCGCCATCCAGAGGTTCGTGCGAACGGGGGAGGTCGCCGGCGAGCACGTCGCCTTCAACCTCCAGAAGGCTCGCTCCCAGCGGGAGGGCACCCGCGCGCTCCTCACTTACATCCGCGAGAACGAGCAGGCCGTGCTGGAGCGGACGCTCGCCGCAATGGCGCCCTACACGCCGGAGACCGGGCCCCTGCATCTGAAAGCGTACCTGATGAACGGCGGCACCTCCACGGGCTTCGTCCGCACGACCGCGGAGGGCGACGTCTTCTACTTCAACCTCGCGGACGCCGCCGGCGACCGCGAAGGGGCGATGTCCTTCATCGCGCACGAGGTCTTCCATCTCGTTCAGAAAGCCGCCCTCCGCCGCGTGCCTGCCCTGGCGGCCGTCGCCGACGTGGAGAGCCTCCCGCTGCCGGAGCGCACCCTGGCCGCGGTGGTCCACGAGGGTACGGCGGACCTGGTATCCGACCCGGAGCGGTTCGGCGGGAACGGCGCCATCATCGCGATGCAGCGCAAGCGCTTCGGCCGCGATGCCGAGCCCACGCGCGTCCGCGAGAACTTCGCGCTCTTCGACACCACCTTCCAGCAGGCCGTCCGCGGTGGCATCGGCTGGCGGGAGGTTCTGGACCGGGGCTTCATGAGCGACCCCCGCTTCTATGCCCTGGGCAGGGAGATGGCGAAGGAGATCGAGCGCCGCTGCGGGGCCGCGTGCATCCGCCGCCTGCTCCAGCAACGGCCCGTGGAGTTTTTCCTCCAGTACGTCAGTCTGTACCGCGAGCACCCGGACATCGTGGGACGCTTCTCCCGCGAGACGGAGAGGCACCTCAGCTCACTCAGGTGAGGCAAGCCGCGGCCGATCTGCGCCCCCGTCACCCGCCTCTTCGCTGGGGCAGGCGCCGGTGCGGCGCGCTGAGCCGCCGTATATCTGACGCGACCGCGGCAACGTCCGCCGAGGTCCGTCCCCAGCCAGGCGCGGGCGAGCTTGCTCCCTGACAACGCGCGGAGGAGGCGCGACTGGCCATGAGACGTACAGCCCGATGCGCCGTACTGATTATCCCCTCGGCTGCGGGAGCCTGGACAGCGATTCGCCCCTCCCGGTGAGGATCGCTGGCAGGCGCTCGGCGCCGCTGAGTGTCCACGCCCCTCGAACCCGTCCGTGAGAAAAAGCCGGGATGAATTCCCCATTGACTTGCCTCGCGCTGGCGGTGCCGATGAGCCGGCGAGGAGACGGCCAGGAAGCTGGATGCCCCGCCGGTATGGCGAACCGGCCACCGGCCATCATCGCGGGGGCCTCGTGGTGACGCATCGATGGACGACGGCTCCCCTCCTGCTCCTCCTCGCTGCCTGCGCTCAAGGGTCACACCCCGTCGCCTGCACGGCCGACCGGGATACTACGCGGGGGTCGCGGACAGTCGAGCTGCGGATCGACCATCATCAGCACCTGCTGAGCGAGGGCGCGCGCGCCGTGACCGTCACCAATTTCCGCACCATCGGCGATACCTCCTACGCGCGTAAGGCGGAGCACGAGCCACTGGTAGATGCCGCTCGCATGGTCCGGATGCTCGACGAGGCGGGCATCGCGAAGGCGCTCGTTTTCTCCAACGCTTACTACTTCGCGCATCCCGCCATCGAGCAGGCAGGCGAGTACGAGCAGGTGCGGGCCGAGAACGACTGGACACTTGCCCAGGTGCGTCGGCACCCGGCCCGGCTGTTCGCCGCGTGCAGCGTAAACCCGAGGCGTGGCTACGCGGTGGCGGAGATCGAGCGGTGCGCTGCGTCGGGCGGGTTCAGGGCGCTCAAGCTGCACTTCGGCGGTTCGGGCGTCGATCTCGGCGATCCCACGCACGTCGCCGGCGTGCGTCGGGCCTTCGCGGCCGCCAACCGCCTGCGTCTGCCGGTCGTCGCCCACCTGCGGTCGGAAGCCGAATTCGGCGCGCGGCAGGCGCGCACCTTCCTGGGCGAGATCCTTCCAGCGGCGCCCGACGTGCCGGTCACCATCAACCACCTATGGGGCGGCGGCCGGTACGGGCCAGACGCGGACTCGGCGCTCTCGGTCTTCGCCCACTCGTTCGAGCGCATGGATCCGAGGGTCGGCAACCTCTGGTTCGACCTCGCGCAGATCTACATGGCCCCGCCGACGGACAACGACCGCGCGCGGATCGCCGAGCAGATGCGCCGGATCGGGTTCGCGCGGATGCTGTATGGATCCGACGGGCCCCAGTGGGGCGGCGTGCCGCCCCGTCAGCACTGGGAGGAGTTCAAGAAGTGTATGCCATTGACCGGCGGCGAGCTCGACACGATCGCCGCCAACGTCGCGCCCTACCTGCGCTGAGGCACGCTGCCACATGCCGCGAACCTCCAGTGAGAAAAGGCCAAGATGAAACCGAGACTGACTTGCCTCGCAGTGCCGCTGCCGATGCGCCAGAAAGGAGATCGCCGCAAGTCGGCCAGGTCCGTTGTCTTCCTGTGTAGCCTCGTCCTGCTCACCGCCGGGTGCACCGGGGATGCTCCCGAGAAGCCGATCGCCAACGACGCCGCGCCACATCTTTCGCCGGGCATCCCGGTAGCGCAGACCCGTGTGTCTGACGTGCTTGCATTCACCCGCGCAACGGTCGTCAACCCCTCCGGGAAGGCTCGCCAGGGCAACATGACGGTCATAGTGCGCGGCGATCGGATCGCCGCGGTGGGCCGATCCGGCGAGGTGCCGGTGCCGAAAGGGGCAACGGTGGTCGACGCACAGGGACAGTTCCTGCTCCCGGGTCTGTGGGATGCACATACACACATCTCCTATCCGGGCGCGTGCGCCCTACCTCTCCTGATCGCGCATGGCGTAACCTCGATCCGGGATTTAGGCGGGCCTCCAGCCCAGGGTGCGAGATGGAGACAGGAGGTCGAGGCTGGCCGGATGGTGGGGCCGCGGATCCATCTCGCCGGGCTGAACATCGAGAGCGCCGAATGGATCAACATGATCGATCAGATCCGGGCGGAACATCAGGAGGTGAGCCTGATCGATCGGATCCGGGGGAGGAGGCCTCCCGAGGATTTCCCCATCTGGGAGTGGTCGCCCCGCTTTGCGATGGCGTCTCCAACGGATGCAGCTCTGGCCGTCGATACCGCCGTAAAGGCGGGAATGGGTGTGGTAAAGTTTCGAAACCTTCGCGCGGATGCATTCCGCGCTCTCCTTGCCGAGGCGAACCGACGCGGTCTCCCGGTGGCGGGACACGCACCCCGAGACATCACCCTGGCGGATGCAGCCGAGGCGGGACTGCGGAGCCTGGAGCACGGGGCGAATCTCTCCTCTCTTTCGCATCTGTCGCCGAGTGAGCGCGCCGAACAGTATCGCCGCATTGCACGGAGCGGAATGTTCGTGACGCCCACGCTCGTCTCGGATGGGATGTGGGCACCCGACAGTCTCGTGCTGGCCGTCATCGCGGATTCCGCCGGACGCATCGACCCCCGTCGTCGCAACGTCTCGGCTCATCAGCTCGACGTATGGAGGTCGGGGATGCAGGGTCGCAACAAGCCGGTACGGGCGACCCATGACAGTGCCTTTGCTGCAGAAATAGGCCTTGTACAGGCCGCTCATCGCGCCGGGGTTCCCCTCCTCGCTGGGACGGACGTAGGCACTCTCCTCACGTATCCCGGATCGAGCCTGCACGAGGAGCTGGTACTACTCGTAGATCGAGTCGGGCTTACCCCGCTTGAGGCGCTTCAAGCAGCCATTCTGAACCCCGCCCGCTTCTTGGGGCTGGAGAAAGATGTCGGCCTCATCGCCCCCGGCATGCGGGCGGACCTCGTCCTGCTCCGGCAGGATCCGCTCCGCGATATCCGCAATATCCGAGAAATCGAAGGTGTCGCCGCCGGCGGGCGGTACCTTGATTCGGCAGCGCTCCAGTCCCTCCGCGAGTGCCGCGAGCGGTAGGGAAACACCGCGCCCTCGGAACCGCTCTGGTTGGGAGTGGAGAGGACCTACTCCAATCTGTCTCTCCGGTCCTCCTCGCGCGACGTTACGCCTGCGTCCCGCAACTTGACACAGCCCGGCTCCCCGCGCCCGAAGGCGTGGACCATCAGCAGGTGCGCTCCGCACAACGGTGCAATAACAGAGTCGAGCAGGCGCACCAACCCACTCGGGTCCGGGAGAGACGCATGGGCCGGTTTCGGTGCCCCGTCTCGGCTCAGCGCTTTCTGGATGCGTTCACCGTACGCGGAATCTGTTCCGCCCACATCGCCGACCCTTCCACCGCCGCGGGCTATCGGGCTGCGCTCCAGAAGCGCTTCGCTGCCTGGCAGGTCGCGGCCGAGTTGCGCCCGTAATCCGCCCGGGAGAGGTCCGCCCTACCTCAAGGGCGCCCTTCTCCCCCGTTCGACTCCTCAGGTCGACACAGCCCTGCAGGCCGAGGGCGATTGCACCGTACGCGAGGACAGCCTTGTCCGCTGCAACCCGCTCAAGAACCCGTCGACGTCGCCCTTCCGCGACGGCGGGCGCTCGCAGGCGGGCCTGAACGTGCCGTGCGGCAGCGAGGCGGCCACGTACTTGGTGTCCGGCGAGTTCGAGCGTGAGAACGGCATCTGCCGCAACAACGACCTGCGCCGTGGCTCGTTCCGCGCCAACCTCACCGGCCGCGTGCGTGACAACCTGAACCTGCGCGTCAACAGCGGGTTCATCGGGAGCGCGCAGAACGCCCCGCAGAACGACAACAACCTGTTCAGCACCCTGCGCAATGGGCTGCTGGGCCAGGGCGACACCACGCAGTACGCAAACGCCGCCTTCTACTTCACGCGGCCGGAGTTCCTGGAGCAGATCGGTGTGGACCCGGGCGTGCGCCGCGCCAACGTCTCGGTGAACGCCGACTACCGCCCGACCACCTGGCTCCAGGTCAACGGAACCACCGGCGTCGACTACAGCAGCCGCGCAGACCGCCAGCTCCGGCAGCCCGGCGTGGGCAACCTGGCCCTTCTGGGGCCGCTCTACTCCGGCGGGTTCCGCACCAGCAACCGTGTGGCCATCACCAGCTAGCAGTAATGCCCCAGCAAGACTCTTGACAGAGCTGTTCTGGCGCATTAGTGTACCAGACGACTAGTACACCGTCGGGTGTCCCTGCCCGATACGGACCACACGCCTCCATCCCACCAGGAGAAGCCTCATGCCCGCTCCGTTCCGTCGCACTCTTTTGCTCGCAGTGATCGCCGCGGCCGCGCTCGCCATGGGCGCGACCGACGCGGCGTCCGCCCAGCAGCAAACCGCCGCGCCGGCCGCCGCGAGCGCCGCTGCCCCCGCGCTCACGCCGGAGCAGCGCCAGCTCTACGCGGGTAGCTATACCGTCTCGATGCCTGACGGGCAGAAGATGGTCCTGCACATCCACGATCGGAATGGCCAGCTATTTGGGCAGGCCGAAGGAGACGAGGATGAGAGCCGCCTGGTGAACCTGGGGAGGCAGCGCCTCCAGCTGGAGGAGACCCCGGAGTACATCCTCACCTTCACCGTCGTGAACGGGAAGGCGGCCAAGTTCAACGTCACCCTCAACGGCGCCAATGTCGAAGGGGTCCGGAACCCGCCGGCGGCGCCGTAACGGATGGCGAAAAGCGAATGGTGAAAAGCAGAGGAGGGGACGGCATACGCGAGCGATGCCGGCCCCTCCTCCTCATCCGTCACTGGCTGTGTCAACTTGGGCAGCGAGCGAGTGACGTCGCTCGCCGGATCGGGAGACAGATTGGGGTGCGACCTCGCCTATCCCGAATCCAGTAGCGAGGATGACCCGCACCGCCCAACGTCCAGACGTGTACTGCGGCTGTCGCTTGCCCGGTGAGGTGATCGCGCACGCCGTGTGGCTCTATCTGCTGAGCTTCCGCGGATCTCGAAGCAAGACTCTTGACGGCGCCGCCATCGCACGATACTGTACCAGTGTACCGATACACCACGCCACCTGGAGCCGCATATGCAGGTTTCCATCAACACCGCCGACCCGCGGCCCCTCTACCTCCAGATCATGGACGAGGTGCGGCGCGCCCTGGTGCTGGGGACGCTCGTCCCCGAGGATCCGCTCCCCTCCGTACGGCAGCTCGCCTCCGACCTGCGCGTGAACCCCAACACGGTGGCGCAGGCCTACCGCGAGCTGGAGCGCACCGGAATCGTCTACGTGCGCCGTGGGCAGGGGACCTTCGTGGCCGCCGTCCACCCCAACGGCAATGAGCGCCAGGCCCTCGCCCGCGGCGTGGCGGAGCGGGCGCTAATCGACGCCCACCGCAACGGGATCGGCGCGGAAGAGCTGATCGACGCCATCCGCGACGCCGCGGACGCGCACCCCACCCGCACCCCCGGAGAGCACGCATGACAGCCGCGCTGCCCATTCACCTGGCCGACGGCCCCTTCGCCGTGGCTACACAGGGACTCACCAAGCGCTTCGGGCGGGAGACCGCGCTCCGCGGCGTGGACCTCCAGGTCCCCGAGGGCGCGGTGTACGTGCTCGTAGGCCCGAACGGCGCCGGGAAGAGCACCACCCTCCGGGTGCTCCTGGACCTGCTGCGCGCCGACGAGGGGAGAGCGGAGGTGCTCGGCCTCGACCCACGCACCCGGGGGCCGGAGGCGCGGGCGCAGATCGGCTACGTCCCGGAGCGGCACGACTGGGGGTACGGCTGGATGCGCGTGGGGCGCCTCATGGAGCACCACGCGGTCTTCTTCCCCACGTGGGACCGCGAGTACGCCGTCCACCTGGCGCGCGCCTTCGACCTCCGGCTCGACCGGAAGTTGGGGAAGCTCTCCAAGGGTCAGGCCCGGCGCGTCCAGCTCGCCCTGGCGCTGGCGCACCGCCCGCGCCTCCTGGTGCTGGACGAGCCCACCGACGGCCTCGACCCGGTGATGCGCGACGAGACGCTGGGGCTCCTGGCGGAGCACATCGCCGAGACCCCCACCACCGTGCTGATCTCCACCCACGTGGTCCACGAGGTGGACCGCCTGGCCGACCACCTGGGGGTGATGCGCGACGGGAGGCTGGTGATCCAGGCGCAGCGCGACCTCATGCACCGGATGCTCCGCCGCTACCGCGCCGACGTTCCCGAGGGGTGGAGCGGCGCGCCCGGACTGAACGGCACCGTGCTCCGGCAGGGGGGGATTGGCCGGGAGATCCAGTGGAGCATCTGGGGGGAGGAGCGCGAAGTGGTGGAGCGCCTCACCCGCGCCGGAGCCACCGTACGCGCCGCCGCGCCCCTGACCCTCGAAGACGCCGCCCTCGCCCTCCTCAGCCGAAAGGAGTCGTAAATGAGTATCCATTCCGTTCACACCGTCCCCCGCTGGTCCGCCGTGCTCGCGGAGCTGTTCCGCACCGTGGGGATCGCCGTCCGCCGCGAGGTGGCCCTGCTCGCGCTCCTGCTGGCGGGCGGCACGCTGGTGATGGTCTTCGCCGAGCTCCGCTATCCGCGGGAGCACATCGACTTCGTTCCCGCCGTAGCCTTCCCGCTCATCCTCCTCGGCTTTCTAGCCCCCATGGGCGTGTGGAAGGGAGAGGAGCCCTCGCGCCGCTCGTATCTGTGGGCCATGCCGGTGGACCGGGCCCGGCATACGCTGGCCAAGACCGTGGCCGGATGGGCGTGGTTGATGGTGCTGGTGGGGATCCATCTGCTCTGGGCGCTCGGCATGGCGATCCTGACCGGCGGCGAGATCGGCGTGGACGGGATCGGCCTGCCGGAGGGCGCGCGCCCCACCGGGGCTGACCTGCACATGGTCTGGTGGACAATCCCCGCGTGGCAGTGGCTGGCCCCCTTCACCGGGGCCACCATTACCTACCTTCTCGGGAGCATCGTGGTGATCTCCTGCGACCACCCCTGGCGCTGGTACGCCGGGATCGGGCTCTTCATCTTCCTCCTGGGCGACCTGACGCAGTCCGGGATGGTGCCCTGGCTGGAGAGCTTGGCTGAGGGGCCCCTGCGCGTGGAGTCGGCCATCAGCGGGACGTTCCAAACCACGGAGACCATCACCACGCCCAACGGGAAGATGAAGCTGCCGCTGAGCATGCCGGCACTGGGCGCCTGGCTCACGGCCATGCCCCTCTGGCTGGCGCTGGGCGCGGCGGGTGTGGTCGCCGCCGCGTACCGCCACCAGGAGCGCTGAGATGGGCCTCCCCGCACACTTCGCGCGCCGGCTGCGCCTGGCGCTGGCCGCACTCTACCTCCTCTCCGGCGCGGTGGCCGGGGGCGTGGCTCCGTGGCTCCCCGTGGTGGCGCTCCCGGTACTCGATCTCCAGGCCCCTCTGGACGTCCCGGTGGCAACCGCGGCGCTCCTCTGGGTGGTGGTGGGCGCCGCATGCCTGGCGCTCCCCGTCCGGGGACGGGGAGCGGGCGCCCCGGCCGGCAGGAGCTCGTCCCCGCGGAGCCCTGGGCCTCTGATGAGGGCAGTCGGGATGCACCGGATTCGCTTCGGCACCGACATACCCCTGCCCTGGAACCCATCACCCCGCGACGGGTGGCGGAAGACGATCTTGCGCTCCCCCTGACCGACGATGAGATCAGGAACACCGCGGACCGTGAGCCGCCGTATATCCGCTGACGCATGCAGAGGCTGCAAGCCGGTGCGTCGTCGCCGAACGTCTATACCCCTCGAACTCGTATCCGAGAAATGGCCGACATGAAATCGAGACTGACTTACCTCGCCCTGGCGCGGTCGATGAGCCTGCGAGGAGATCGCTGCACGCTGGCCAGGTCCGTCGTTTTCCTGTGTAGCCTCGCCCTGCTGACCGCCGCGTGCGCGAGCTTTTCGAAGGGCGGCGGGATCGTCCCACTCGTTGACCATCATCAGCATCTTCTCAGCCCCGCGGTCGCCGACGCTTGGGAAGCGCCGGACACCGTGGCCTTCACGCATGTGACGGTGGTGGATGTGGAGACGGGGCGACTCCTCGCGGACCAAACTGTGGTAGTTGCTGGGAACCGTATCCGGGGAGTGGGCCCGGCGGAGCGCGTTCGTCCAGGCACACGCGTAGTCGATGCCACAGGGAAGTTTCTGATCCCCGGGCTGTGGGATATGCACACCCACGTGCACTCGACCGGGCCCGCGTCGCTCCTGCTCTACGTGGCGAACGGCGTCACGGGCGTCCGGGACATGGGTGCCGATGACTTTGCGGCTGTGCGCGGGTGGCGCGACAGCATCGCGGCAGGACTGCGCATCGGCCCGCGGATGCGCATCGCCGCCCCCGTGGTGGAGAACCCGGGCTGGATCGCTGCTGTACGGAAGATGGAGGAGAGCCAGGGGATCCCTACGGAGTGGCTAAATCACCGCTTTGGGCCCTCAACTGCGGCGGAGGCAATCGCCTTCGTAGACTCGATGGCCGCACTCGGCGCCGACCACATCAAGGTGCGCAACTACCCCGCGCCCGCGGTTCTCCGCGCGTTGATGCAACGCGCGCGGCAGCGCGGACTACCAGTGGTCGCGCATACCCATAGTGGGATGTCCGCCGTAGAGGCGTCGGCCGCCGGGATGGCAAGCTTCGAGCACGGCTTCTTTCCACCGATCTCCGGATCGCGTGCGGACCGTGACGCCGTGTATCGCCAGCTTGCGGCAAACGGCACCGCGATCGTCCCCACGTTGGTGGCGTTGCAGGGACGTGTGCTCACCGGCGATTCGCTCCGGGTGCTCGCCAGCGGCGGAGATCCCCGCCTGCGCTACATTCTTCCGCGGACACGCCGGCGCTGGCTCGACGAGGCGAAGGCGCGGCGCCTGGAAACTCCGGTCGATTATACGACGTTCTACAGAAACGATGTGCGCAACGTTGGCGAGTTGGTGGCGGCGGGGGTGAGGGTGATGGTCGGAAGTGATGCCGGAGCTCCGCTGGTTGTCCCAGGTTTCACTACGCACGACGAACTCGCGCTACTGGTGGAGACGGCTGGCCTCACGCCACTCCAGGCGCTGCAAGCGGCAACCCTGAATCCCGCACGCTTCCTTGGGGAGGGAACGGCGGGCACGGTTGCGAGCGGGCGCAGCGCCGACCTCGTACTCTTGGATGCCAACCCGCTGGAGGACATCAACAACACGAGGAAGATCCACGGGGTCGTACTGAACGGCCGCTACTTCGACCGCGCTGCCTTGGACGCTCTTCTACTATCGGCAGAGCGCGCGACCAACGCGGCGTCCGCCCAGCAGCAAACCGCCGCGCCGGCCGCCGCGAGCGCCGCTGCCCCCGCGCTGACGCCGGAGCAGCGCCAGCTCTACGCGGGTAGCTATACCGTCTCGATGCCTAACGGGCAGAAGATGGTCCTGCACATCCACGACCGGGATGGCCAGCTATTCGGGCAGGCCGAGGGAGACGAGGATGAGAGCCGCCTGGTGAACCTGGGGAGGCAGCGCCTCCAGCTGGAGGAGACCCCGGACTTCATCCTGACCTTCACCGTCGTGAACGGGAAGGCGGCCAAGTTCAACGTCACCCTCAACGGCGCCAATGTCGAAGGGGTCCGGAACCCGCCGGCGGCGCCGTAACGGATGGCGAAAAGCGAATAGTGAAAACGCGAGCGATGCCGGCCCCTCCTCCTCATCCTTCACTCCTCGCTTCCCGTTGCGGCGCGATGTCGTCGAACTGGAGGTTCTTCCCCTTCTCCACCGCCGTCCGCAGGCTCCACTCGCGGTGGTAGGCATTCTGGCCGTGCAACGGGGGTGCAGAGACGACGAACTCCAATCTGTCGCTCCGCTCCTTCTCGCGCGCTGCGGAAGAGGAATCGCCGACGTGCGCTCCGGAGATCGGCCTCGGCGTCCTCGACGGCTTACCGAAGCGACTCCAGGAGGTCCGCCAGATACTCCGGCTGTGTCAACTCGAGGAGTCGAGCGGAGGAGAAGGGCGCACCTGCGGCAGGCCGGCTCCTCCCGGGCGGATTACAGGCGCAACTCGGCCGCGATCCGCCACGCCGCGAAGCGCTCCTGCAGCGCAACCCGGTACTCGGGCGCGGTGAAGGAGCGGCGACGTGGGCGGAACAGGTTCCGCGTACGGGTGAACGCATCCAGGAAGCGCTGAGCCGGGACGGGGCACCGAAACCGGCCCATGCGCCTCTCCCGGACCCGAGTGGGTTGGTGCGCCTGCTCTACTCTGTTGTTGTAGCGCCGAGCAGAGCGCACCTGCTGATGGTCCACGCCTTCGAGCGCGGGGAGCCGACGGAGAGCGGCCGCGTAGCTGCCCAGTTTGTCCGTGTTGATCCGCTCCGGTGCAGCGCCCGGGTGGCCGAGGAGCACCCGGAAGAAGCGCTCCGCAGCGTCCGTAGCGCGCTGCTCCTGTGAAGGAGAACATCGGGCGTGGCGCCGTGCCTCATCGACGGCACGTCACAACCAGTTCTGTTCCCCTCCGATGCGGGGGAGACGCGATGAGCCGCCGTATATCCGCTGACGCGTGCAGAGGCTGCGAGCCGGTGTGTCCGTCGCCGAATGCCAAACCCCACCCACTCGTAACCGAAAAGGCCAAGTTGAAATCGACACCAGCTTGTTTTACGCTCCCGCTGCCGATGCGCCTGCAAGGAGATCGCCGCACATTGGCCAGCTCCGTCGTTTTCCTGTGTAGCCTCGTCCTGCTGACCGCCGGATGCGAGAGCTCTTCTGGCGGGATCGTTCCCCGCATCGACCATCACCAGCATCTTCTCAGCCCCGCGCTCGCCAAGACATGGGAGGAGGAGCCATTGGACGCGGCGCTCCTGGTTCAGCGCCTCGACGAAGTCGGTATTCGATCGGCCGTGATCCTGTCGCTAGCATACGCGTGGGGCAGTCCGGGACTCTCGCGCAAGCCCGCCGATGAATACGGGGCGGTACGCGCCGAGAACGACTGGACGGCCGCGCAGGCGGCCAGGTACCCGGATCGCCTGATCGCGTTTTGCAGCGTCAATCCCTTGCGCGATTACGCGCTTGCCGAAATCGACCGCTGTGCCGCTGACCCGCGGCTGCGGAACGGACTCAAGATGCAGTTTGGCAACTCCCGGGTGAACCTGGAGACTGCCGAACACGTCGCTCAGCTTCGCCGCGTGTTCGCGGCCGCGAACAAGCACCGGATGCCCATCGTGGCGCATGTCTGGACCGGAGACGACAAGATCCTGAGCCCGTTCCAAGGACGCGATGCCCGGACGTTCATCAACGAGGTGCTTCCGATGGCACCAGACGTGACTGTCCAGATTGCCCACATGGGCGGCTCCGGTCCGATGCTCGACCCGGGCACGAAGGAAGCCATGGTGGTGCTAGCGGAAGCGGCGGCGCGCGGGGACGCCGCGATGAAGAACGTCTACTTCGACGTCGCAACGAACATCCATCCCGACAGCCCGGCAGAGGATGTGGAGTTCATGACGGCCCGCATGCGCCAGATCGGCCTGGGCCGGCTGCTCTACGGATCAGACGCGGCGACCGGTGGCAACGTCTCAGCTGCAAAGTACTGGCGTGCACTTCGCAAAAAGTCCGGGCTCACCCCGAGCGAGCTGCAGACGATTGCGAGCAACGTCGCGCCGTACCTGCGGAGGTGAGGGGGGACTACGGAGGCACGACCTGGAGCCGAAAACGTCACCGAGCAAACCGGAGGGGCGGCGTAAGGGGGGGCCAGGGACAAAGGCGGACGGTGGCCGAGCCGCGAATGGCGTTGGTTCGCGAAGGCGAGGACCTCGAACGCGCGCAGACCGCGCCGAACTGCCCGCCCGGATCCTGCTCGGGCACCTCGTGCAGGCAACGCGCTACCTCGCGCCCTCTTTCAGCAGGTCCGCGAGCACGTCGAGTGCATAGCGAGTGCGCTCCGACCAACTGTAGCCGGCATTGATGCGCATGTAGTTGGAATAAAGCCCGCTGGCCGAGAAGGCGGGACCGGGCGCTACGCTCAGGCCTCGGCGGATCGCCCGCCGCTGAAGGCCGACCGTGTCTGTGCCGTTCGGGAGCTGTACCCAGAGGAGAAAGCCGCCCGCGGGGCGGGAGATCCGGGTGCCCTCGGGAAATCGCTTCGAGATTTCGTCCGACAGCCGGTCGGTGGTGCTCCGGAAGGTTTGCCGCAATCGGGCCAGGTGCCGGTCGTATCCGCCTGAGGCCAGGTAGTCTGCCAGCGCGAGCTGCGGGATGATCGCCGTCGCGGCCGTCGTGGCGAGTTTGAAGTGGATGATACGCTCGCGGTAGCGGCCTGGGATCGTCCATCCTACACGGAAGCCGGGAGCCAGCGTCTTGGAGAAGCTCCCACAGGAGAGGACCAAACCGGCTTTGTCGAAGGCCTGCAACGAGCGCGGACGTGCGGAGCCGAAGTACAGCTCGCCGTAGGTGTCGTCCTCCACCGCCGGCACTCCGCTCGCCGCGAGTAGCCGAACCAGCTCGACCTTCCGCTCGTCGGGCATGACGCAGCCGAGTGGATTGTGGACGTTGGGCGTGACCATCACCGCGGCGACACCCCCGCGAGCCAGTGCGTCGGCGAGAACCTCGACGCGGAGACCGGTACCCGGATCGGTGGGAATTTCGAGCGCCTTGAGGCCAAGCACCTCAAGGACCTGGAGAGCGCCGAAGTAGGCGGGAGACTCCACCGCAACCGTATCACCGGGCCGGGTGAGTGCCCGCAGGGAGAGCGTAAGCGCCTCGGCGCACCCGCAGGTCACGACGACATCATCGGCCGTCACCGCCGCCCCGGCCTCGCGCGCACGGATCGCGATCTCGCGTCGGAGCTCCGGGGTTCCGGACGGGGCTACAGAGGCCACGCTACGCCGGGTCTGGCGCCGCGCCGCCCGCCCGAGCAGGCGCCCCAGCGCGCCCGTGGGAAGGAAGTCCGGGTCCGGCAGCGCCGTGCCGATCGGGATCAGGTCAGGGTTGGCGACCATCTCGATGACCCGCATGATCAGGTCGCCCGTCGCGATCTCGCCGGGGTCCCCGAGCGAACTCAATGTTTCGCCTGGCTCGACCAGGTGCGTGCGCACGCGTGGCAGCACGTAGAAGCCCGACTTCGGACGTGCCCCGATCACCCGGCGAGCCTCGAGCAGCCGGTACGCCTGAAGCACCGTCGGAATACTCACTCCACGCTGTTCGCTCAGCTTACGCACCGAGGGAATTCTGTCTCCGGCCCGTAACGTGCCCGATTCGACCAGGGCGCTCAGATCCGCGACAAGCCGCTCGTAGGCGAACAGCTCCTGCTCTGGCTTCGCGTCCATCATCCGCGGGGGGGAGTTCGGCTGAACTGTGCAGGTGGAAAGTGGGAGCGAACAAATCTGTCGCAACCCCGTAACGCTGTCTACCTGCCGGGGAACCGCCAGGCGCTACTGCAGGGGTGCAGAGGACGCCTGGTACCCGGTCGAACGGAGGGGTGGGAAATCGGGATAGGGGGCAGCCGGTGATCCCGGCTGCACCCCTCCCACACCACCGGACATGCGGGTCCGCATCCGGCGGTTCGGAAAGTTGAGGTCAGTGCGGTGCCAGCCGGGGTAGGCCCATCTTTT
>CADCTW010000004.1 GCA_902805735.1 uncultured Gemmatimonadota bacterium
GCTGCTCGGCGACATCGCCACGCACATCGGCGCCCGCCAGGCGCGCTCCGCCGACCTCAATCCCCGCTGAGCCAGGAGTTCTCCGCCATGCGTCTGGCAGTCATCGCCGGAGACGGCATCGGTCCCGAGGTGGTCACCGAGGGGCTGAAGGTCCTTCGGGAGGTCGCCCCCGACGTCGAGCCCTGCCACTACGACCTGGGTGCCACGCGCTGGCAGCGGACCGGTGAGCTGCTGCCCGACACGGTGCTCGACGAGCTGCGCGGCCACGACGCGATCCTGCTGGGCGCGATCGGGGATCCCGGCGTGCCGCCGGGCATCCTCGAGCGCGGACTGCTGCTGCGGCTGCGCTTCGAGCTCGACCACCACGTCAACCTGCGCCCGGCACGGCTGTTCGACGGCGTCACGAGCCCGCTCGCCAACCCCGGCACCATCGACATGCTGTGCGTGCGCGAGGGCACCGAGGGGCCCTACGTCGGCAACGGCGGCGTGCTGCGTAAGGACACCCCGCACGAGGTCGCCACCGAGGTCAGCCTCAACACGGCGTTCGGCGTGGAGCGGGTGGTCCGCTACGCCTTCGAGCGCGCGGTGGTCCGGCCGCGCAAGCACCTCACGCTGATCCACAAGACCAACGTGCTCACCCACGCCGGCGGCCTCTGGTCACGCACGGTGGAGGAGGTGTCGGCCGAGTTCCCCGAGGTCACCGTCGCCTACCAGCACGTCGACGCCGCCTCGATGTTCTTCATCACCGACCCGGGCCGCTACGACGTGATCGTCACCGACAACCTCTTCGGCGACATCGTCACCGACGTCGCAGCGGCGGTCACCGGCGGCATCGGGCTCGCGGCCAGCGGCAACCTCGACGTCTCCGGCACCAACCCGAGCATGTTCGAGCCGGTGCACGGCTCCGCGCCCGACATCGCCGGCCAGGGCATCGCCGACCCGACGGCCACCGTGCTCTCCGTCGGGCTGCTGCTGGACCACCTCGGGCGGGCCGAGCAGGCGAAGAAGGTGAACGCGGCCGTCGCCTTCGACCTCTCGACCCGCGTTCAGGGCGGCGGGGTCCGCACGACCGAGGTCGGCGACCGGCTGGCCGCACTCGCCGGCGGCTGATCGGAGCGGCCCGCCCATGCCGGTGCGCGGCCGAGCGGGTCACTGGGCGGGCGTTCGGGACGTAGGGGTGTTCGCTCCACGGGGCCCTGTGCTGTACTGGTCGCGATGGACAGCACCCGCACGATTCTCATCACCTAGCGCGCAGTCACCTCTCCGACCGCGCGCAGACCTCCCGTACCCGGGGGGTCTTTTTCGTGTTCGGGCCATGATTTCCCTCCGGGAGCAGCGATGACCGACCTCGACTTCCACGTGTTCGACACCACCCTGCGCGACGGGGCCCAGCGGGAGGGCGTCAGCTACTCCGTGGCCGACAAGCTGGCCGTGGCACGGCTGCTCGACGAGATCGGGGTCGGCTTCATCGAGGGTGGCTGGCCCGGCGCCCTGCCCAAGGACACCGAGTTCTTCGCCCGCGCGCGCACCGAGCTGAAGCTGCGGCACGCCCAGCTGGTCGCCTTCGGCTCCACCCGCAAGGCCGGGGTGCGTGTCGAGGAGGACCAGCAGGTGCAGGCGCTGCTGGACGCCGGGACGCCGGTGATCTGCCTGGTTGCGAAGTCCGACGTCCGCCACGTCCGGGAGGCCCTGCGCACGACGCTGGAGGAGAACCTGGCGATGGTCGCCGACACGGTGGCCTTCCTCGTGGGCCACGGGCGCCGGGTGTTCCTCGACTGCGAGCACTTCTTCGACGGGTACGCCGCCGATCCCGACTACGGCGTGCGGGTGCTGGAGGCGGCGTTCGCGGCGGGTGCGGAGGTGGGCGTCCTGTGCGACACCAACGGCGGGATGCTGCCGACGGGGGTCGGCCGCGTCGTCGCGGACGTGCGGGCGCGTACCACCGGGAAGCTCGGCATCCACTGCCAGGACGACACCGGGTGCGCCGTGGCGAACACCCTGGCGGCGGTGGAGGCCGGCGTCACCCACGTCCAGGGCACCGCGAACGGGTACGGCGAGCGGGCCGGCAACGCCGACACGTTCGCGCTGATCGGCAACCTGGTGACCAAGATGGGTCTGCCCGTCGTCCCGGCCGGGTGCCTGGGGGAGCTGCAGCGGGTCAGCCACGCGATCGCCGAGCTGGCCAACATTGCGCCCGACGAGCACCAGCCCTTCGTCGGCACCTCCGCCTTCGCCCACAAGGCCGGGCTGCACGCCAGCGCGATCAAGGTG
>CADCTW010000005.1 GCA_902805735.1 uncultured Gemmatimonadota bacterium
GCGTCTCGGCGCGCCTGGCCTCGGCCAGCTTGGCGGCGGCGCGGCGCTCGGCGGCGCGGGCGGCCTCGCGGGCCTCGGCTTCCTCCTTCACCCGCTCAAACTGGGCGGCGAAGCGCTCGCCGCGGCCGCGGGGCACGCGCACCGGGAAGGCCTTCTTCCCCGGAGGCGTCATCTTGCGGACCAGGTGCGGGTTGAGCCGCGCCAGCTCCTTCTCGCTCGACCCGATGGCCGAGGCCACCACCTCCAGCTCCACCCCGGCCGGCACGTCCACCGAGTCCACGCGCAACGGCAGCCAGCGCTCCACGTCGCCCAGCCCGTGCTTGTGCGGCTCCTTGGCCACCAGCGCCGCCGCAACCATCTGCGGCACGTACTCGCGCGTCTCGCGCGGGAGGCGGTGGCGGATGCGCCAGAAGTCGCCGTCCTTGCCCCGCTCGCGCCCCGTCACCTGCTTCATCACCCGCTCCACGCGGCCCTGGCCGGTGTTGTAGGCGGCGGCGGCCAGGTACCAGGCCCCGAACTGCTTGTGCAGGTCCGTCAGGTAGCGCAGGGCGGCGTCGGTGGAGCGCTCGGGATCGCGCCGCTCGTCCACGTACGAGTCCACGCGGAGGCCGTAGTCGCGCGCGGTGGGGGCCATGAACTGCCACAGCCCCACGGCGCTCACCCGCGAGCGGGCGTTGGTGTTGAACCCGCTCTCGATCATCGAGAGGTAGAGCAGGTCCTCGGGCATCCCGCGGTCGCGCAGCTTGCCGCGGATCATGTCTTCGTAGCGGCCGGAGCGCTTGAGGTACAGCGCCATCTCGTCCTGCTGGCTCCCCGTGAAGATCCCCACGAAGCGCTGCACGGCGTCGTTGCGGACCACCGGGATGTCGAAGCTCGCGGAAGCGGTGGCCGCATCGGCCTCGGCGGGGGCGAAGAGCCCCGCGCGCTCGGAGAACAGCCCCTTGCGCAGCGCCGTGGTGGTCCGTGCGTCAGGGCCGTCGGTGGCGAGCACGGCGGCGCCCATGACGCTGCCGAGCAACAACGCGACCGGCCAAGCCGTCCTGAACTCCATGCATCCTCCTTGGTGGGGGGTCCCTCGGTGCTGCGGACTGCCTGACGATGCGGATGCTTACGAGCGGGCGAGTGTGGGATCTTGCTGGGAGTCGGGCTCGCCGCCGCCGCTCCGTGCACGTAACATAGTGCACATCAACGAGTTATTCAACCCTGCCGCTGGAATTGGGCCCGACGGCGGGGCTCACGCGGATGCATCGGGGCCCGGAGACGCCCTGGATCCGTGCCTCGCCGGAACCGGAAATGCGAGCAGATCGGGAAGGCGGCAACCGTTCCCGGGCGCAGCGTCTGGCCGCACGCTGCCGCCTGCAAGGAGCGATCGATGAGAACTGGTGTGCAGCGGGTCGCGAGCGCCGCGCCGGCGCTGTGTGACGACGCCGTCGGTGCGGGGGTGTTTGCGGATCCACTCCAGGTCAACACCGCCTGCGATTCATTGTCCGCCACCTTCGTGACGGCGGCGGAGGCTCGCACTACGACATGGGGCGGTCCCGGACAGATTGAGGGTGCACGCCAGCCGCGCTGTACCACCTTTTCCCCTGGCCGAGAAGCTGATGCCGGAGCGATGGCCCACGTGGGAGTTGACGGTCGCCGTGTTCCTGATCTTCATGGTGCCCGCGGGGATACTCGGCAACCTGAGCTGGTCGCGGATCACCGCCGCGGTGCGCGGCAGCGGACGCGCCTATCCGCCAATCATCGGTTCCCTGTCAATCATCCTGCAGTTCATAGCGGTCATCCGGGAGGAGCAGGACCCGGAGAAGAAGCGCGAATACAAGGCGCTGCTCAGACGCTTTGCCCTGTCCACAGCTCCGGCGCTCGCGTGGGTGGGTTATGTGCTTTACATGATGAAGACGCTATCCGCGCGTTGAGAACCCGGCTGGCGGGGGAACAAGCTCGGCGGTTGACCGAGCCGTTCAGCCGGCGGGGCGGCCGCGGGAGGCGAGGCGGACGATGGCGGCCACGGCCAGCCAGAAGAGGACGGCCGCCAGGGGCCAGGCGAGGAGGCGCGGGGCCATGATTCCGGCCGCCGACAGCAGGAGGAGGAGGACGGCGAGCGCCGAGACCCAGCCGGTGTCCTCGCGGCCGATCAGGCGCTCGCCCACCAGGGCGCGGGCGAGTACGGTGCCGGCGCGGGCCAGACGGCCCAGGATGCGCCCCACCTCGGTTCCCCGGTAGGAGTGGGCGCGCGCCTTTTGGGCCGTGGCCACTTCGGGGCGGCGGCGGTCCTCGGCGTCCGTCATCACCAGGCGCTCGGTGGCGCGGCGCTCCCTGAACTCCGCCCCGGGCACGGGGGAGGTGCGCAGCGCGATCTCCACGGACGATTCCAGGTCCGCCAGGAAGAGGCTCTCCACCTCGGCGGCAAAGGATTGGTCGGTCACGGCCACGTCGATCTCCCAGTTTCCCAGGAGTGACGCCAGGTTCATGTTGGTGGAGCCGATGCGGGTCCACACCCCGTCGGCGACCGCCGTCTTGGCGTGGATCATGGGGCCTTCCCACTCGAAGAGCCGCACGCCCGCCTCCAGCAGCGGGCGGTACCCGGCGCGCGACATCCCCCCCACGATGGGCCAGTTGTTGTACGCGGGCACCAGCACGCGCACGTCCACCCCGTCGCGCGCGGTGGAGGCCAGCGCCTCCACCATGGCGGGGGGGAGCACGAAGTAGGGGTCGGTCATCCACAGCCGCTTTTCCACGCCCACCGCCACGAACTGCATCAGGCGGTAGATGCGGCTCTTCCCCGGCTCCCCCTCCACCACGCGAACGGAGACGTCGCCCTGCGGGGGCACCAGGGCGGGATCGGGGACCTCGTCCGGGGGGAGCGGGGGGCCGGCGGCGCGCCAGGTGCGGGCGAAGGCGCGGTCGATGGCGGCGGCGGCGGGCCCGCGGAACTCCACGCCCGTGTCGCGCCACGCGGCGATCCCCTCGTGCGGCAGCCCTGCCCACTCGTCGCCGATGCACATCCCCGCGACCGACGCGTACTCGCCGTCCACGGCCACCACTTTCCGGTGGTCGCGGCGCAGGAAGTGGAGCGGGTCCGCGATACGCGGAGGCGCAAAGGAGCGCACCTCGGCCCCCGCCTCGCGCAGCGGGCGCCAGAAGGCGCGCGACGTGGCCCAGCACCCCACCCAGTCGTACAGCACCCGCACGGGGAGGCCGCTCCGCGCCTTCTCCGCCAGCGCGTCGCGGAACGCGCGGCCGGCGATGTCGTCGCGGATGATGTAGTTCTCCAGGTGGATCCAGCGGCGGGCCCCGGCGATCGCCTCCAGCCAGGCCGGGAAGGCCTGCGTGCCGTCCACCAGGAGCCGCGCGGAGTTGCCGGGGATCTGCCCCGCGTCCGACGAGCGCACCATCGCGCGCTCCGCGTAGCGCACCAGCGTGCGCGAGGCGGATGCGCGGGCCGTCGGCGGGTAGGGAAGGTCGGTCAACTCGGGCACGGGAACGGGGTGGGCGTGACGGGCGAGCGGATGGAAAGCAAATGCGCTGCCATGAACACGGAAACGGCGTCTCCAGGTGGCGGCGCGAAGGCGCGGAGAGGCGGAGCGCACCCTCTTGAAAGGGTGGCGAGGGGCGCGGTGTGCCGGGCGCACCGTTCTGGTGCGCGGAAGGGAAGGGTGCACCATTCTCGCGCGGCGGGAGAGCGGGGGTGAAACACGTAAGTGCTTGTGGGATGGTGGTTTGCGTTTCGGTGAGTTTCGGTCCGGGGTGTGCCTTCAGGGTGGGTAGCAGGATGGACGTGTGATGGCGGCTGCTTCCTCGGCGGCGTCGCACGAGCTGCCGAGCGATCCAACGGGCCGCCAGAACGGCGCCCGGCTCCCCACCCCCCTGGACAGGTGAACTGATGCGCTTCAAGCCCCTCGCCGCAACCGCAGTTCTCGCTGCACTCGCCGCCTGCTCCGACCAGCCGGAGTCGCCGGTGGCGAGCTCCCCGGTCGCCATCCGCCCCGCCGCCAGCCGCGCGATCGAGGGCTCGTACGTCGTGGTGCTGCGGGAAGGCGCCGATCCGCGCTCCGTGGCGGCCGTCGCCAAGGTGGACCCGCGCCACGTCTACACGGCCGCGCTCACCGGCTTCGCGGCCGAGCTGAACGCCGGCCAGCTCAACGCGCTGCGCAACAACCCGAACGTGAGCTACATCGAGCAGGACGCCCGCGTGCAGGCCACCGCCACCCAGAGCAACGCCACCTGGGGGCTGGACCGCAGCGACCAGCGCGCCCTGCCCCTCAACGGCACCTACACCTACACCCCCACGGGTGCCGGTGTGAACGTCTACATCATCGACACGGGCATCCTCTTTGGGCACGCCGAGTTCGGCGGGCGCGCGGTGAGCGGCTACGACGCCGTGGACGGCGGCACGGCCGACGACTGCAACGGGCACGGCACGCACGTGGCCGGCACGGTGGGCGGCAGCACCTACGGCATCGCCAAGGGCGCGAAGCTGTACGGCGTGCGCGTGCTGGACTGCGCGGGGAGCGGCACCAACTCCGGCGTGATCGCGGGGATGGACTGGGTGGCGCAGAACCACGTCAAGCCGGCCGCGGCCAACATGTCGCTGGGCGGCGGGGCGAGCCAGGCGATCGACGACGCGATCCAGCGCATGGTGAACGCGGGGGTGACCACGGTGGTCGCCGCCGGCAACGAGAACCAGAACGCCTGCAACACCTCGCCGGCCCGCGCGGCGGCCGCCGTCACGGTGGGCGCCACCACGAACACGGACGCGCGCGCCTCGTTCAGCAACTACGGGAGCTGCCTGGACATCTTCGCGCCGGGGAACAACATCACCTCCGCGTGGCACACGGGGACCACGACCACCAACACCATCAGCGGCACTTCGATGGCCGCGCCGCACGTGGCGGGCGTGGCCGCGCTCTACCTGCAGGGCAGCCCGTCGGCGACGCCGGCCACGGTCACCAACGCCATCGTCAGCACCGCCACGAGCAACAAGGTCACCAGCGCCGGCACCGGCTCGCCCAACAAGCTCCTCTTCTCGCTGCTCACGGCGGAGTCGGGCGGCGGCGACAGCGGCACCGTCACCTACACGGGGAGCCTGAGCGGCACGGGCGCCTCGCAGTACCAGCCGAACGGCAGCTACTACTACAGCGCCAACGCGGGCTCGCACGTCGGCAAGCTGCAGGGCCCCACGGGCACCGACTTCGACCTGTACCTGCAGCGCTGGAACGGTTCGTCGTGGGTGCAGGTGGCCGCGGCGGAGAGCTCCACCTCCACCGAGAGCATCACCTACAGCGGGGCCGGCGGGTACTACTACCGCTGGAGGATCTACTCGTACAGCGGCAGCGGCTCCTACACCTTCACGCTGAGCAAGCCGAGCTGATCTGACCGCGGGGCTCACACAGAGACACAGAGGCACAGAGAAGATGGCTTTTCTCTGTGCCTCCGTGTCTCCGTGTGAGCCCATTTTGGTGTCGGTCCGCCCTCCCCCGTTCCCTGTCCCCCGCGCATACGTTATTTTCGAGAGTTTTTCCGATCATCCCCGATCCGACGGCCACAGGTTCATGAGCCAAGTCGCCCCGACCGCGCAGACCCCCGTCTCCGCGCCCCCGGCCATTTCGCCGGCGGCCCCGCGCCCGCCGTACCTCCACGCGCTGGCGGCGGCCGCCGTGGTGTTCGCGCTGTACGGCATCACGCTGGGCCCCACCACCTGGTTCTGGGACACCAGCGAGTACATCGCCACCGCGCACATCATGGGCATCCCGCATCCGCCGGGCAACCCGCTGTTCGTGGTGCTGGCGCGCGCGTGGGAGGTGCTCCTCACGCCCTTCGGGCTGACGCCGGCCGTGCGCATCAACCTGTTCTCCGCCTTCATGACGGCGGGGACCATGTTCTTCTGGTACCTGGTGGTGCACCGCGTCCTCACCACCTTCACGGACCGGGAGCTGTTCCGGCACGGCGGGGCGGCGGTGTCGGTGCTGATCTCGGCCACGGCGTACACGGTGTGGAGCCAGGCCACGGTGAACGAGAAGGTGTACACCGTCTCGCTCTTCACCATCGGCGTGATGACGTGGATCGCCTTCCTTTGGCGCGACCGGGTGGAGAGCCACGGCGGGCGGGCCCCGCGCCCCGCGCGCGGCAAGGAGTGGCACGACGACAACGCGCTGGTGCTGATCGCCTTCATCCTGGCGCTCTCGGTGGGCAACCACCTGATGGCGTTCCTGGCCGCGCCCGCGCTGGCCGTGTTCTTCGCCATGGTGAAGCCGCGGGTGCTCGCCAACTGGCGGATCTACGCGTTCGCGGTGCTGTTCGGGTTCCTGGGCCTTTCGGTGCACCTGTTCCTCCCCATCCGCTCCAACCTGCAGCCGGTGATCAACGAGGCGGCGCCGTCGTGCCCCAGCCTCAGCTCGGCCATCATCAGCGTGGTGGGCTTCGGCAAGATCCACCTGCCGGGCGAGTGCAAGGACCTGTTCGCCGCGCTGGCCCGCGAACAGTACCAGAAGCCCCCGGTCACGGAACGGCAGGCGCCCTTCCCGGCGCAGATGTCCAACTACTTCCAGTACTTCGACTGGCAGTGGGCGCGCTCCATCGGCGGCGCGGACGGGTACTTCGGCGAGGGGCGGATCTTCATCACGATGATCTTCCTGGCGCTGGGCGGCTTCGGCGCCATGGAGCACTACCGGCGCGACCGGAAGAGCTTCGCCTACCTCGCCACGCTTTTCTTCACGCTCTCGGTGGGCCTCGTCTTCTACATGAACTTCAAGTACGGGTTCATGCAGGTGCGCGCCTACAACCTGGACGCCGGGATGAGCGAGGTGCGCGAGCGCGACTACTTCTTCCTGGTCTCGTTCTCCCTGTGGGGGCTGTGGGCGGGGATCGGGCTCACGGTGCTGTGGATGCAGCTCGCCGAGGCGCTGGGAGGGCGGCGCAACTCGGCGTACCTGGCGGCGCCCATCCTGCTGGTGGCGGCCATCCCGCTGGTGCTCAACTGGCCGTACGCGTCGCGCCGCAACGACTACACGGCGCGCGACTTCGCGTACAACATGCTGCAGTCGGTGGAGCCGTACGGCGTGCTCTTCACCAACGGCGACAACGACACCTTCCCGCTCTGGTACGTGCAGGAGGTGGAGGGGGTGCGGCGCGACGTCACGGTGATCGTGCTGTCGTACCTGAACACGGACTGGTACGCGCGGCAGCTCCGCGACATCACCCGGCCGTGCCAGCGCCCCGGCCAGTGGGCCGAGGACCCCACGCGCATCATCTGCCAGCGGGCCTACGACCAGGCCAACGGGCCCAAGCTGTACGACGGGCGCCGGGCTCCCACGCGCAGCATCCTGCCGCTCACCGACCAGGAGATCCTGGGGGTGGTGACCCAGCAGCCGTTCTACACGCCGCAGGAGATGATCTTCGAGGCGCGGGGGATCCAGGCCACGATCCCGGCCCAGAAGCCCATCCTCCCGGCGGACCAGTTCCTCCTCAGCATGATCAAGGGCGCGTGGGGCGACCGGCCCATCTACTTCGCCGGCACCACCAACGTGCAGTTCGAGCTGGGGCTGTATCCCTTCATCGAGCGGCAGGGGATGGTGTTCAAGCTGGTGGCCCCGCAGGACCTGGCGCAGGGCACCCTGACGATGCCCGCGGGGCAGAACTACTCCGCCGTCCTGGGCGCGTACCTGAACGTGGAGCGCAACCAGCGGCTGGTGAACGAGGTGTTCCAGCTTCACGGGGTGGAGCAGCGCCCGCACTGGACCGACGACGCCACGCGCAACATCCCGATGCACTACGCCTACGCCTTCTCCGCGCTCGCCGCCGGCCAGGAGGTCGCCGGGCGGCTGGATCTCGCGGCGCAGTACAAGGCGCGGGCGCAGAACTTCCAGGAGCTGTCGGACCGCTAAAGGCAGGCTCACACAGAGACACGGAGGCACAGAGGAAGACGGGTTTCCTCTGTGCCTCTGTGGCTTTGCGGGGCCGCATCGCCGGGCGTTGAAACGCCCGGCTGGAACTACGGGAAGCCCGCTGAAGCGGGCTCGCATCCGTCAGAATCCGGAGCCCGCTTCAGCGGGCTTCCCGTGGTTGCAGCGGGGGGATTCATCCCCTCATGGGGGCGTGGCGGATGTCTGGAGGAGCCATGGTTGAGAATGATTCCCAAGTCGTTGTGGAGGAGGGGTTTGCGTGGCCCGTGTCTTGCTTTGGAGGTGGGGCGACGCGGGACGGGTGAACTCGACGACAGGGAGACACGGCGATGCAGAACGCTCAGGAGCAGCCCTCGGCCCAGACCTCGGTGGTGTCGGCCTGCACGGTGACCGACTGCAAGTTCAACGAGGAGCACGAGTGCCACGCGGGGCAGATCGAGGTGCGGGTGGGGCCGGACGGGGCCCACTGCGGAACCTACACGCCCGAAGGCTCGCAGCGCCCGCGCCCGTAAACGGCGCGCGGCGGCGAAACACGAGAAGGGCTCCCCACCACGGGGAGCCCTTTCCTTTTCTGCGGGTTTGACACGGGGGGCGGGTGCGGGTACATTGTTGAGAACAGTTCTCAACCGACCTCCTGGACGACGATGAGCTCTCCACAGTCCGCGGCCCTCCGGCAGATCTCAGAGACCGAACGCGGCGAGCGCGCGCGGCGCGCGGCGGCGGGTGCGCTGGTGCTCGCCGCCGTGGAGCGCGCGGCCGAGGGGGCGAGGGACGAGTTCGTGCTGCGCCGTGCCCGCCGCGAGATGGAGGGGCTGGAGCGCTCGCCGGAGAAGTCGATCCTGGTGCGCGTGCTGGCAGTGCTGGAGCTGGAGGATGCCCGCGCGCGCGTGGCCGCCCCGCTCGTGCAGTACGCCTGCGAGCTGGAGCGCACCCGCCGCCTCCCCGAAGCGGACGCCGCCGTGTCGCTGGCCCTGGCGCTGGACGTGGCGTCGTCCGCGACGGCGCTGCACGCGGCCCGGCTGGCCCGCAAGCTGGGCGACCGCGAGCGCGCGCTGGCGCTGTACTGCGCCGCGCGGGACCTGGACGGCGGCTCGGGCGTGATCGCGCGGCTGGCCGCCGTGGGCGAGGCCGTGGTCGGCGCGGAGGCGGAGCGGTGGCTGACGCGCGCCATCCGCGCGGCGCTGCGGGCGGGGGACGGGGAGTCGGCGGCGGTGGGG
>CADCTW010000006.1 GCA_902805735.1 uncultured Gemmatimonadota bacterium
CTACGACCAAGTTCCGGGAGGACTTTCACCTCCGGACCATCGCCCATGCTGGGCACACCACAGAGGCACAGAGATGAAGTCATCTCTGTGCCTCTGTGCCTTGCGCGCGGCTTGTTCCGGCGACTGAAGTCGCGGCAACAACTACACGAAGTCCGCCTTCGCGGACTGGTCACTCCGGTTCAGCCGGAGTCCAGTCCCCGCAGGGGGACTTCGTGCTTTTGTTGCCGCGACTTCAGTCGCCCGCAACCGCAGGTGCGCGATTCAGCCGACGATACGGCGGATTCCCTCGATCAGGCGGTCGACGTCTTCTTCGGTGGTGTAGGGGGCGAGGCCGGCGCGGATCAGGCCGCCGCAGTCGTCCAGCTGCAGGCGCTCGCAGACGGTGGTCGCGTAGAAGTTGCCGTTCCACACGAAGACGCCCTCCTCGCCCAGGCGGCGCGCGACCTCGTCGGGGGAGGCGCCGGGGACGGTGAAGCCGATGGTGGGGGTGCGCGGCGCGCCCGCGGGGACGCCGTAGATGCGGGTGCCGGGGATGGCCTCGATCCCCGCGACCATCCGCTGGAAGAGGCCGCGCTCGTGCTCTTCGATCATCTCGAAGGCGCGGTCCAGCGCGGCGCGGCGGTCCGTGCCGCCGGCCAGGCCCGCGATCCAGTCCACGGCGGCGGCGGCGCCCACGATCCCCTCGTGGTTCTGGGTGCCCGTCTCCCAGCGCTCGGGGGCGTCGTTGGAGGCGGGGGGGACCTTGTAGGGCGTGAGGCGCTCCAGCAGCTCGCGGCGGCCCCACAGGATGCCGACGTGGGGGCCAAAGAACTTGTAGGCCGAGCACGCCAGGAAGTCGCACCCCAGCTCCGCCACGTCGATGCGGCGGTGCGGGGCGAGATGGACCGCGTCCACGAAGCTGAGCGCCCCCACCGCGCGCGCCATGTCCGTCACGCGGCGCACGTCGTTGATGGTCCCCACCGCGTTGGACGCCCCGCCCACCGCCACCAGCCGCGTCTTCGGGCCGATGGCGCGCTCCATGGCCTGGTAGTCGAGCTGCATCGTCTCGGCCAGGAAGGGGACGGCGCGCACGGTGGCGCCGCGGTCCTCGGCCATGCGGCGCCAGGGGGCCTGGTTGGCCTGGTGGTCCAGCTCCGTCACCACCACCTCGTCGCCCGGCCCCAGCTCGCGTCCCAGCGAGCGGGAGAGGTGGAAGGCGATCGTGGTCATGTTCGCCCCGAACACGATCTCCCCCGGCGTCCCCCCCAGGAAGTCCGCGAACGCTTCGCGCGCCGCGTTCATCGCCGCGTCCGTCTCCTCGCTGGTGCGGAAGTGGCCGTGCGTGTTGGCGTTGTGCTGCGTCAGATACTCCGCCACCGCATCCGCCACCTCGCGCGGCACCTGGCTCCCGCCCGGCCCGTCGAAGAACGCGATCGGCTTCCCGGCCACGCGGCGCTGGAAGACGGGGAACGAGGCGCGGACGGTGCCCGCGAAAGAAGGTGAGGTAATCACGTCCATGAGATTCCGTCCCAATCGTTTACGTTTTTCATCTCACACAGAGACACAGAGGCACAGAGAAGAACCAATCTCTGTGCCTCTGTGTCTCTGTGTGGGCCTTCCGTTCAGGAGACCGCCCAGAACCCTTCCAGCGCCGCCCCATCCGGACTCTCGCGCAGCTTCTCGAACGCCCGGTTGCGGATCTGGCGGATGCGCTCGCGGGTGACGCCGAGGAGCGAGCCGATCTCCTCCAGCGTGCGCTCCTCGCCCTCGTCCAGGCCGTAGTAGAGGTAGAGGATCTTGCGCTCGCGCTCCGTCAGGTACTTCTCGAACATCTTCTCGAGGAACTCGCGGCGGGCCTGCGCCTCCACCTCTTCCTCGATCTCGTCCGACTCGCTGCCGGCGAAGCGCTCGCCGAAGGAGGCGCTGTCACGGTCGCCGCGGTCCAGCGGGGCGTCCAGCGAGAGCTCGCTGGCGGCCACGCGCCGGAGCGCGCGGATGGTGTCCACCGGCTCCGCCATCTCGTCGGCGATCTCCTCGTCCGTCGGAGAGCGGCCCAGCGTCTGGGTGAGCGCCGTGTCCACGCGGGACAGGCGCACCAGGTTGGAGTTCTGGTTGAGCGGGATGCGCACGGAGCGCGTCTGCTCGGCCAGCGCCTGCAGCACCGTCTGCCGGATCCACCACACGGCGTAGGAGATGAACTTCACCCCCTTGTCCGGGTCGAACTTCTTGACGGCCTTGAGCAGCCCTTCGTTGCCGATACACACCAGCTCGGCCAGACCCAGACCACGGCCCTGGTACTTCTTCACGTACGAGATGACGAACCGCAGGTTGGCGGTTACCAGCCGCTCGGCGGAGGCTTTGTCGCCCGCGCGCGCCCGGTGGGCGAGAGCACGTTCTTCCGCTGGATCGTCGATCAGCGGGTACTTCTCCACGTCGTGCAGGTACTGGTCGAAGGAGTCGAGTGCCCGGGAGCTTAGAAACATGTAGGCTCGTTCCTTTCAAACAACGAAAGCAGCGAGTCCCCGTTGGTGTTCGAGGCTCGCTGCTCTCTGGTGACGCCCTCTAGGGCTGTCTCTGCGGAAGTCCCTTCATAGTCGGCGAATCTATGTTGTCAATAGCCGATTGTAAACCCCTTCGTTACACTCCCCCTTGCGGTGGGGCGCGCCTGCCTCGCAAGGGAATGCGCTTCACGCCGGCGCGGGCCCAAAAGCCAGCGCCGCGTTGATCCCCCCGAAGCCGAACGAGTTGGAGACCACGTGCCGCACCGCCCCCTCCGTCCCCTCGCCCGTGACGTAGGGGAGGTCGCACCCGTCGCCGGGCGCCTCCAGGTTCAGCGTGGGGGGGATCCACCCGCGCTGGATGACCAGGGCGCTGACGGCGGCCTCGATGGCACCGGTGGCGCCCAGGCAGTGCGCGTGGTACCCCTTGGTGCCGCTCACCGGCACCCGGTCCGCGTGCTCGCCCAGCACGGTGCGGATCACCCGGCTCTCCGTGCTGTCGTTGAGCGGGGTGGACGAGGCGTGCGCGTTCACCCAGTCCACGTCCTCCGCCCCGATCCCGCCCAGCTCCATGGCCCGCCGCATGGCCCGTGCCGCCTGCGTGCCGTCCGGCCGGGGCGCGGTCATGTGGTGCGCGTCGTTGGTGGTGCCGAAGCCCAGCACCTCCGCGTAGATGCGCGCGCCGCGGGCCCGCGCGTGCTCCAGCTCCTCCAGCACGAGCACGGCCGCCCCCTCGCCCATCACGAAGCCGTCGCGCGCCGCGTCGAAGGGGCGCGACGCCCGCGCCGGGTCGTCGTTGCGGGTGGACATGGCGCGGATGATGGCGAAAGCCCCGTAGCAGAGCGGGGCCAGCGGCGCCTCCACCCCCCCGGCCACCACCACCTCCGCCTCGCCGTCGCGGATCAGCCGCCACGCGTCGCCCACGGCGATGGCGCCCGACGCGCAGCTCATCCCGTTGGTGGAGTTGGGGCCCGTGAAGCCGAACTCGATGGCCACGTTGCACGACGCCGCGCCGTTGAACACGGCCAGCGCCAGCATGGGGTCCACCCCGCGCACGCCCCGGCCCACGTAGCTGGTGAACTGCGTCTCCCCGTACGCCACGCCGCCCAGCGCGCTCCCCATCTGCACGGCGACGCGCTCGGGATCGGTTCCCGCCACGTCCAGCCCGCTGTCTTCCAGCGCCTGGCGCGACGCGGCCACGGAGAACTGCGCGTAGCGCTCCATGCGCCGCGCGCGGTTGCGCTCCATGTACGCCTCGGGGTCGAAGTCGTCCACCTGCGCGGCGATGTGGGAGCGGAAGGGGGTGGGATCGAAGCGGCTGATCCGCCGCACCGCCGACTCGCGCCGCTTCAGCCCGTCCCACAGCCCCTCCACCCCGGTGCCGATGGGGGTGATGGCCCCGATCCCGGTGATCACCACCCGGCGCGCCGCCGGCCGCCGGTCTTCCGTTCGCTGAATCATGTGCTCGCTGCCTGGCGATGAAACGACCGCGCGGGGCGGCGAACCTCTACCGTCCCGCGCTGCTGGCGTGGATCTCTACACCGCAACCCGACAATGGTGCGTGGAAGATATCACCCTCCGTGTCTCTGTGCCTCTGTGTGAGACTGCTGTTCGACGGCCCGCTTGATCCCGGCCAGGGTGCGCGAAGCTACGTGGTGGATGAAGACCGGGCCGATGACCGCGTCGCCGACCGTTCGCCGCGCGAGGGCGGGGAGGGGCCAGCGGGGGCCGGTTGCCCAGTCGTGGACGATGCGGACGCGGGTGGTGCCGTCGGGGAGCGGGTGGAAGCTCCACTCCACGTCCATCCCCGTGGTGATGCCGTCCACGTGGCGGTAGAGGACCACGGGGCGCGTCTCGTCCACGGTCATCTCCGACACCCACCAGACGGGCCAGGGGAGGGGGCCGAAGTCGCGCCGGGCCGCCATCTCCACCCGCCCCGTGCCGAAGCCGTCCCGGCGCTGGAAGCGGACCCAGCGGTAGTGCGGCAGCCACTCCGGCCAGCGCTCCACGTCCGCGCCGAAGCGGAAGCAGCGCTCCGGCGGGGCGCGCATGACGATCTCGTCTACGGTGCGCACGTCAGCCCGGCACGAAGTGCGTCTGTGCGTCCAGGCCGCGGCAGAAGGCGGCGATCAGGCGCACGGTGGCGTCCACGTCGTCCAGCGCCACGATCTCGTTGGGCGAGTGCATGTAGCGGTTGGGGATGGAGATGACCCCCGTGGCGATGCCGCCCCGCTGCAGGTACACCGCGTCCGCGTCGGTGGAGGTGAAGCGGGGCGACGCCTGGATGGTGTAGGGGATCCCCTCGCGCTCCGCCGTCTCGGCCAGGCGCTCGAAGACGAGCGGGTGGATGGCGGAGCCGCGCGCCAGCACGGGCCCGCTCCCCAGCTTGTGCTCGCCCACCACCTTCTTGTCGCTCCCCGGCGCGTCCGTGCTGAAGGTGAGGTCCACCACCAGCGCCACCTGGGGATCGAGCTGGAACGCCGCCGAGCGTGCGCCCCCGCCGTGGTGCCCGATCTCTTCCTGCGTCGTCGCCACGGCCGTGACCTCGGCCTGCAGCGGCTCGCCGGAGGTGAGCTGGCGGATGGCCTCCAGCACCACGAAGGCGCCGATGCGGTTGTCCACGGCGCGCGACGCGATCAGGCCGTTGCCCAGCTCCACCAGGCGCGCGTCCACCACGCCGGGGTCGCCCACGCGGATGCCGCGCGCGGTGGCCTCGTCGCGGTCGCGCACGCCCACGTCCACCCACAGGTCTGTGAGCTTGGTGGCCTTCTCCTTCTCCTCCGGCTTCATCAGGTGGATGGGCTTCTTCCCCACCACGCCGACGATGTCGCCCCCGCGGGTGAGGAAGCGGATGCGCTGCCCCACCAGCACCTGCGGGTCCCACCCGCCGATGCCGTCGATGTAGAGGAAGCCCTCCTCGTCCACGTGCGTCACCATCACGCCGATCTCGTCCACGTGGCCGGCCAGCATCACGCGCGGGCCGCCCGCGCCCACGGTCGCCAGCGAGTTGCCATGGACGTCGGAGGTCACGCGCGCGCCGGTGGCCTCGGCCTCCGCGCGCCACACGCGCGCAGCGGCGGTCTCGAAGCCGGAGGGGCCGGGGGCGTCCAGCAGGCGTTTGAGGAACTGGAACGAGCGGTCTTCCATCGGAGCGGCCTGGAATGTTGGGGTGGCTCTAACGTCTGGACGCGGCATCGGCCGCGCGCCGCGCGACCTCCGGGGTGTACGCGTGGTACAGGTGCTTCACCAGCACCTCCTCGGCGTACACCTCCGGCGGAAGCTCCTCCAGCGCGGCCAGCGCGCGGAGGGCTTCGGCCTGGCGCTCGGTAAGCTGCAGCGTGATCGGTTCGCGGGGCATGATCTCTGTTCTTTCGTGTCGCCGAAGGTCAGGCGTATTCGTTCCGCGCCGGCAGGGCGCGATACGCGTGCTCCCACCCCCGGTCACCCCGGGCCTTCGTGGAGCTGCTCGGCGTCGTCGACGCGGGCGTAGAGCTCCAGGAAGCCGGTGAGGATGCGGTGCGTGAGGCCCCACACCACGTTGCCGCGGGCGCCGTAGGCGGGAAACGACATGACGGTGCCGTCGCCCATCTCGTGCAGGTACTCCGTGGCGGCGCCGGGCTCGGCCAGCTCCGCCAGGGGCACCCAGATCGCCTGCGCCACCTCCGCGTTGGGCCTCGCCTCCGCCTCCGGGGGCACGGCGAAGACGAAGGGGGACACGGTGATGCGCGGCGCCCGGTCCGACAGCGGGGTCAGCACGTCCAGCGGGCCCAGGCGGCGCCCGTCGCGCTCAACGTCGATCCCCACCTCCTCCAGCGTCTCGCGCGCGGCGGTGGCCTCCTCGTCGCGGTCGCCGGGGGCGCTGCGGCCGCCGGGGAGGGCCATGTGGCCGGACCAGGGGTCGCCCTGGCGCTCGGCGCGGCGGATCAGGAGCAGCTCCGGGCCGCCGGTGCCATGGCGCACCAGGAGCGCGACGGAGGCGGAGGGCACATCGGGGTCCACCTCGGCCCGGCGCGGCGGGCGGGCGGCGATGGCGCGGGCCATCCCCTGAATCCAGTGATCCTCCAAGGCTCTCCTCTCACGCTCCCGCGCGGGGCGTCTTGCCCGCGGACGGGCGAGAGGTTATCACATCCCGTTCACTTCGGCAACGTTTCCGTAACACAGGGTATGCCCCACGCGATGGTGGAACTCCGCGACATCGAAGCCGCGCGCGAGCGCATCCAGGGCCAGGTGGTCCTCACCCCCTGCACCCCGTCCGAGACCTTCGGCGAGATGTTTGGAGGGAACGCCTGGTTCAAGTTCGAGAACCTCCAGCGCACCGGCTCGTTCAAGGAGCGCGGCGCCCTCAACCGCATGCTGCAGCTCCCGCCCGAGCAGCGCCTGAAGGGCGTGATCGCGGCCAGCGCCGGCAACCACGCGCAGGGGGTGGCGTACCACGCGCAGCGGCTGGGCATCCCGGCCACCATCGTGATGCCCGAGCGCACCCCGCTGGTCAAGGTGAGCAACACGCGCAAGTACGGCGCGCGCGTCGTCCTCCACGGCTCCGTGTACGACGAGGCCATGGCCGAGGCGCTGCGCATCCGCGACGAGGAGGGCGCCACCCTGGTGCACCCCTTCGACGACGCGGGGGTCATCGCGGGGCAGGGGACCATCGGCCTGGAGCTGCTGGAGCAGTGCCCGCAGATGGACGCCGTGGTCGTCTCGGTGGGCGGCGGCGGGATCATCGCGGGGATCGCGGCGGCCATCAAGGCGGTGCGGCCCGAGGTGCGGGTGATCGGGGTGGAATCGTCCGCCCTCCCCGCGGCGCTGCGCTCGCGCGAGGCGGGGGAGCTGGTCACCATCCCCCCCGCCGAGACGATCGCGGAGGGGATCGCGGTGCGGCGCATCGGCGACCTGACGTTCCAGATGATAGAAAAGCACGTGGACGAGCTGGTGGCCGTGAGCGAGGAGGAGATCGCGAGCGCGGTGCTCCTGCTGCTGGAGCGCGAGAAGACGGTGGTGGAGGCCGCCTGCGCCGCCGTGGTGGCCGCGGTGGTGAACGGCTACATCGCGGGGCTGGAGGGGAAGAACGTGGTGATGCTGCTGAGCGGCGGCAACATCGACGTGTCGCTGATGTCGCGCATCATCGAGCGCGGCCTGGTGCAGGACGGCCGCCTGGCCCACCTCGTGGTGCGCGTGCGCGACCGGCCGGGCGCGCTGGCCTCCCTCACCGCCGCGCTGGCCGAGCTGGGCGCCAACGTGGTGTCCCTGGACCACCGCCGCGGCTACGGCGGCCTCTGGCTGACGGAGGCCGAGGTGGCGCTCACCCTGGAGATGCGGGGCCGCGACCACGTGGAGGAGCTCACCCGCAGGCTCACCGAGCTGGGGTACTCGGTGCACCGCGAGTGAGTCCAACGGCACGGGTCACGCGGAGGCACGGAAACCGTCCCCTATGAGCGTGCCGATGGAGCTGCGCGAGCGGATCTTCGCCCGCGACGGATTCCGCTGCGCCTACTGCGGCGGCGTCTTCCCCCCCGAGGAGCTGTCGCTGGACCACGTGCAGCCCCGCATGCGTGGCGGCGACAACTCCGAGGGCAACCTGGTGACGGCGTGCAAGGCGGACAACACGCGCAAGGGCTCCGTCCCCGCCTGGGCCTTCCTGGCGGAGCTCCCGGACGAGCGCTCCAACTTCCTGCGCTACGCCGTGCACGTGTGGCCGCGTCACCTCCGCGCGATCCGGGAGGCCGCGAAGAAAAGATAAGTGCCCAGTGCCCAGTGCCCAGTGCCTAGTAGTTTCACCTGGCACCAGGCACTAGGCACTGGGCACTGGGCACTTTTTCTTCCCCTGAACGTCCTTGCACAAAGATTGTAACACCGTGCCGCGTATGGGTCCGGTGATCGTCCCCGTGGCGCCGCCCTTGCATAGGCGGCTGATGGGCACCGGGGCGCTCTCAGGGGGAGGGGCCGCGGCGGCGTCGTGCCGGTTCGCAGTGAAAAAGGGAGGGGCTGTGGCGCGCAGCAGGATGATGCACATGGAGCGCACGCTTGGCTTCGCCACTCGTTTCCTCAACGAAGTGCGGGACGACATAGGGCAGGCGGCCCTCGGCGGTTCGGACACGCCGCCGCGAATACGGAGCGTGCACGAGGCGGCGGGGCACGCCACCCCCGAGTTCCGCACGCTCAACATCCCGATGCCGGACGGGATCGGCGGCGCGTCGCCGGAGATCCTGTCGGGCGCCATCGCCCGCTTCGCCGCGGCCAAGAAGCCGGACCGCCTCCTCCTGGCCCTGGAGGCGCAGATGGACGGAAGCTCGGTGCTCATCGCCGAGGCCCGCGACCGCGCGGGAACGCGGATGTTCTGGGTGCAGCCCTTCGCGGTGCAGGGCACGCGCGTGGTGTGGGGCGACCCGCTGGACGGCGGCTGGCGCGACCCGGGCGAGGAGGAGATGATCCTGGACGCATCCTTCAAGGGCCGCGACATCCCGGACGACGTGCTCATCGCCGTGCGCAAGACGCCGAGGCTGGAGCCGGCGATCTCGGCTCGTTAGAAGACGGGGCTCACACAGAGACACAGAGACACAGAGGCACGGAGATGAAGTCGTCTCGGTGCCTCTACGTCGTTCAGGTGCCGTCGGAG
>CADCTW010000007.1:0-664 GCA_902805735.1 uncultured Gemmatimonadota bacterium
CCAGCTACGTCGCCGGCCAGCGGGCCGAGCAGCTCGCCGCGGTGGCCGGTGCCCGCAAGCGGCTCTACTTCATGCGCGAGCGCATCCTGGAGCTGGGCCCCGTCGGTGAGGGCTACCTGACGGAGCTGATCCACGCCCGGCCCCACACCTGGAAGGCCGACGTGGAGCGGCTCTTCGCGCTGCTGGAGGAGGTCGGCGAGGAGCGCTTCCTCCGCCTCCTGCAGCGCGCGCTCTTCCAGCGGCTCTACGGGGCCGAGTACGTGGTGCGCATCGCGGCCGAGGTGGCCTCGTGAGCGCCGCGCTCGGCACGGGTGGCCTCGACGCCATGCTCAAGCGGCTCCACCTGCCCACCGTCCGCCGCCTCCACGCCGAGCTTGCGCTGCGCGCCGAGGCGGAGGGGATGAGCTACCGCGACTTCCTCGAGACGCTCGCCGCCGAGGAGATCGCCCACCGTGCCCAGACCCGCATCACCCGCTCGGTGAGGAGGGCGCGCTTCCCCTACCTGCGCACCATCGAGGAATTCGACTTCACCTTCCAGACCTCGGTGCGCATGCAGATGCTGGGCACGCTGCTGGGCCCCGAGCTCGTCAGCGAGGGCCGCTCCGCCATCTTCTCCGGCCCGCCCGGGCGCGGCAAGACGCACCTCGCCGTCGCCGTCGCGTAC
>CADCTW010000007.1:674-29960 GCA_902805735.1 uncultured Gemmatimonadota bacterium
TCCGCCGACGAGCTGATCGGCGCCCTCTCCCACGCCGCACTCACCGGACGCTTGGAGGCGGCGCTGGAGCCCTACGTGCACCCGCACGTCCTCGTCATCGACGAGCTCGGCTACCAAAGCTACGCCGCCGACGCGGCCAACGTGCTCTTCCGCGTCGTGAGCATCCGCCACCTGAAGCGCCGCTCCACGATCGTCACCACCAACAAGCCTCTGGCGGCGCTCGGCCAGGTGCTGCATGATGCCGATCTCGCGGAGGCCATCCTCGACCGGCTCCTGGAGCGCGGCACGCACTACGTGCTCCGCGGCCGCTCCTACCGCACCCGCAACCATCGGGAGGAACTCACACCAGACGACATCTCTGACGCAGCGTAGCTCTCCCTGGCACGCCAGAGTTTAGAGAAAAACCGCGACAGATTTCAGAGAACCCACACAGGCGGGAGTTAAGGTGATCGCGGCGGCAAAACCGCTGGCGGAGGGCAAGTTCAAAGGGCTCGGAATCCTTGAGTTGCGGGACGATCACGACAGCGATACCTATCGTGCGATCTACACGACCAGGATCGGGGATGTGGTGTATGTACTGCATGCGTTCAAGAAGAAGTCAAAGAGCGGGATCGCGATGCCGAAGGCTGACGTCGATCTGATCCTCATCCGTCACCAGGCGGCGCTCAAGCACCACGCCGAAGCCGTCGCGGGCGCGAAAACGAGTCCTGTACTTTCTCCAATTTCGGGAAAGAAGAAGCGCGGATGAATCAGCAGAGCGAGGAGAACGCCCCGATGACGGAAACGCGCGTCGAGATCGAGAAAAGCAGCGGCAACGTTTGGGCGGACGCCGGGCGCGAGGATGCCACCGAGGCGCAAGCACGGGCAGAACTGCTCCGGCAGATCACAAGCATTATCCGGCATCGGCATCTTACGCAAACGGACGCCGCGAAGCTGCTCGGCACCACCCAGCCCACGATCTCTGATCTTATGCGCGGAAAGCTGTCGAAGTTCAGCTTCGAACGGCTATTCCACTTTCTCGTGCTCCTGGGGCGCGACGTGGAGATCGTCGTACGTCCGAAGCCGCGGTCTCGGAAGTCAGCGGCGTTGCGCGTAGCTGCTTGACCGCTCCGGCAACCCGGCAGTCGAGAGCGGCGCAACTTGAACGGCCGCACCCCACGAAAGGGGTGCGGCCGTTCTTCACTCTGTGCCTCTGTGTCTCTGTGTGAGACCGCCGTCCCGTCAGGGCACCGCCGGCTCCGGCAGGTAGATCTCGGCCCCCTTCTCCCTGAACTCCACCGACTTCTCCGCCATTCCCGCCTCCGCGGCGGCCTGCTTGGCGGCGTAGTCGCGCACGTCCTGCGTGATCTTCATGGAGCAGAACTTGGGGCCGCACATCGAGCAGAAGTGGGCGATCTTGGCGCCCTCCGCCGGCAGCGTCTCGTCGTGGTAGGAGAGCGCCGTGACCGGGTCCAGCGACAGGTTGAACTGGTCGCGCCAGCGGAACTCGAAGCGGGCCTTGCTGAGCGCGTCGTCCCACTCCTGGGCGCGGGGGTGGCGCTTGGCGAGGTCGGCGGCGTGGGCGGCGATCTTGTAGGTGATCACGCCGGCCTTGACGTCGTCGCGGTTGGGGAGGCCGAGGTGCTCCTTGGGGGTGACGTAGCAGAGCATGGCCGTGCCGTACCAGCCGATCTGCGCGGCGCCGATGGCGCTGGTGATGTGGTCGTAGCCCGGCGCGATGTCGGTGGTGAGCGGCCCCAGGGTGTAGAACGGCGCCTCGTGGCACCACTCCAGCTGCCGGTCCATGTTCTCCTGGATCAGGTGCATGGGGACGTGGCCGGGGCCCTCGTTCATCGTCTGCACGTCGAACTCCCACGCGATCCGGTTCAGCTCGCCCTGCGTGCGCAGCTCGGCGAACTGGGCCTCGTCGTTGGCGTCGCGGATGGAGCCGGGGCGCAGCCCGTCGCCCAGCGAGAAGGAGACGTCGTACGCCCGCATGATCTCGCAGATCTCGCGGAAGTGCGTGTACAGGAACGACTCGCGGTGGTGGGCCAGGCACCACTTGGCGATGATGCTTCCCCCGCGGCTCACGATGCCGGTGAGGCGGTTGGCCGTCATGGGCACGTAGCGCAGGAGGACGCCGGCGTGCACGGTGAAGTAGTCCACCCCCTGCTCGGCCTGTTCGATCAGGGTGTCGCGGTACAGCTCCCAGGTGAGCTCCTCGGGCACGCCGCCCACCTTTTCCAGCGCCTGGTAGATGGGCACCGTGCCGATGGGGACGGGCGAGTTGCGCAGGATCCACTCGCGCGTCTCGTGGATGTTCTTCCCGGTGCTCAGGTCCATCACCGTGTCCGCGCCCCACAGGGTGGCCCAGCGCAGCTTCTCCACCTCTTCCTCGATGGAGGAGGTGACGGCCGAGTTCCCGATGTTGGCGTTGACCTTGACCTTGAAGCCGCGGCCGATGATCATCGGCTCCAGCTCGGGGTGGTTGATGTTGGCGGGGATGATGGCGCGCCCCCGCGCCACCTCGTCGCGCACGAACTCCGGGCTCATCCCCTCGCGCAGCGCCACGAACTCCATCTCGGCGGTGATCTCGCCGCGGCGCGCGTAGGCCATCTGCGTGACGCAGCCGGTGCCGCGCAGGGTGGGCCGGTGCAGCGCCTCCGGCATCTCCACCACCTGCGCGCCGGGGAGCGGGCGGTACGTGCGGGCAGCCTCCGCCACGTCGCCGCGGGCGCGGATCCACTCGGCGCGGAGCGGCTCCAGGCCTCGGCGCACGTCGCCGCCCAGCGGACCGGAGGTGTCGTACACGCGCAGCGGCGGCTCGCCGCCGGAGAGCACGATCTCGCGCATGGGCACGCGCACGCCGTGGCGCCCGTCCACGTACACCTTGCGGCTGGCGGGGAAGTTGTCGCCGTAGTCGCCGGCGCGTTCCCCATTCCGCGTTCCCCGTTCCCCGTTGGTCATGCTGTTCTCCCGCTGGTGTGCATCCGTGTGGGCGACGCAAAAGGGCGCCACCCCGGAAGCATGGGGTGGCGCCCTCGGACACCGGCGCACGGATGGATTCCGGGTGCACGGGGCCCTGCTGCGACACGCCGCGCTCCCTACGCCGGTGTGAACCGGATCAGGTTCCAAGGGACTGTCTCAACCTCGCGTTGGCGGGGTACCCCTGGCGGCTTTGGTGACCGCAAGGTAAGGTGCGGGGGCGGGGAGCACAACGGAGCTGGCTCACACAGAGACACAGAGACACAGAGGAGGATGAGGCGTGCGGCGATCGAGGTCGCGCTCAACGAGCCCGACCGGAAGATGATTCCCCAGTTCCGCGATTTCGGGGAGGATGTCTATCGGGCACTGCGCGGTCTCTGTGCAGAGAGCCTGATCGACGAGGTGGACCGGGCGACGGACCGGTTCACGGTGCGCGATGTCCGGAGGCAGGATATCGGCACCGTGACGGATGCGATCAGGCGGGTGATCCGGCGATACGGTTGGGAGGACCGCGTGAGCTTGCGGCGAGTGGATGCCGGAGAATGCGCTACGTGAGGAAGGCGAAGAGCAGGCAGCCCACGGAGACGGAGAGAGTAGCCAGAAGCCAGACCCGCGCCCACCGTACCTCGTCGGGCGCGAGGGACCCGGGTTGCCGGAAGCGCCCGACCAGCCCGGGCCGCCGGTGGCCCAGCCACGCCGGCAGCACCGCGAGAGCTGCGTAGGCGAGGGCAAACAGGCCGTGCGGCCAGCCGGGCGTGGTCCAGTCCCGGAACAGCGCAGGCGGCAGCGCGATGAGGATCACTGCGAGAACGCCGCGCAGGGGCCGCCTCCAAGCCTCCACCTGGAGGGCGACCGCCGCATTGAAGCGCGAGTTGTCCAGCCTTCCGAGCTGCTCGTCCGCGGAATCATGCTCCGGGGAGATGCGGAGGGCTTCCCGCAGGCTGGCCATCCCTCGCCTGCCGTTGCCAGACGCGAGCTCGACGGTCCCATGCACCGCGTGCGACACCGCCTCCTCCGGCCGCGCCCGGAGCGCAGCCTCCGATGCCTCGCGGGCCTCGCGCATCCGCCGCAGCCGGACCAGTGCCTGTGCCCGCTGTCGCAGGCACTCCGCGTCGTTGGGAACGAGCGCCAGCCCGGCGTCGGCGGCTTGCAGCGCTTCCTCGTTGAGGCGGCGCGCCCGGGAGCCGCGTCCGGCGCGCTGTAGCAACGCCGCCGCGAGCAGCGCGTGGAACGCCGGGGCGCCGGGATTGGTTGCGAGCGCGCGCCGCGCGGCCGCTTCGCCGTCCACGTGCTCCAGGCGGACCATCACCTGGGCCAGCGCCTCCACGGATAGGGGGTCGTAGGGCGCCAGGCGCGCCGCCTCCCGCGCCGCCGCGAGCGCCTCCTCCCCGCGGCGCAGGGAGATAAGGGCCATCGCGAGGAGCGCGTGCGCCGTCGCGTCCTCTGGGTCGACGGCGAGCCGGCGCCGGAGCTCGCGCTCCGCCAGGTCGGACCTGCCGCCGTTGATCCACTCCCGGACGAGGTCGAGAACCATCGGCCTACCCGCCGCGCAGCGCGACGACCCAGGAGGTGACGATGGTGCCCAGGAGGACGATGCCGAAGAGGGCGAGGGACGCTCCTTCGGAGCCGGCGGCGGCGAGGGCGATGGAGAGGGCGCCGAGGGCGTAGAGGGCGCCCGCGACGGCGGTCATCTTCCGGGTGGGGAGGCCGCGCGGGCCGCGGAAGACGGAGGCCAGGGGGATGAGGAGGGCGCCGAAGAGGATGGTGCCGTTGATCGCCCACGGGGAGCCGGTGAGGAGCGCGGCGGCACCCAGCGCCAGCGCGGCGCCCACGCCGGCCGCCATCCACCGGCCGGAGAGGCGCTGCTCGTCGGAAAGGGCGTAGCGGCCGTCGCGGCTGGCCATGAGCACGGCGCTGAAGAGCTGCGGCGCGATCCAGGTGAGGAGGACGAAGGCGACGTAAGCTACCATCAGCGGCGTCAGCCAGGGCGCGAGCGCCGGGTTGTCGCGCGCCGCCGTGCGCACGATGCGATAGCCGAAGATGCCGCCCAGGATCACCATCCACCGCGTGCGGCCGTCCAGCCGCTGCATCCACAGGAAGTAGCGCAGCATCGCCGCGTACACCGGGTTGCGCGCCATGAGCGCTTCCACCAGGCCGGCGCGCGCCCACTCGCCCTCGGGATCCAGCCTCAAAGACTCGCGGAAGTGCCCCAGCGCGCCCTTGCGGTCGCCGGCGTGCAGGAGCGCCCATCCCTGGTTGGCGTGGGTGTCGGCGTTCTCCGGGTCGTCGGCCAGGGCGCCGCGCAGGGTGGCGCCCGCCTCGTCCTTGCGGCCCAGCCCCACCAGCGCCTGCGCGCGCAGGTTGAGCAGGGGCGCGTGCGTGGGGCGCAGCGCCAGCCCCTGGTCGGCGGTGGCCAGGGCGTCGCTCCAGCGGCGGCGCGCCAGGTGCACGGCGGCCAGCACCATGAAGTTGCGCGGATGCTCCGGGTCCATGCGCACGGCCGTGGCCGCCGCGCGCTCGGCGGCGTCGATGCGCTCCGCCTCCATGTGCACGCGCGCCTCCGCGTAGTGCGCGAAGGCCAGGTCCGGCTCCAGCGCCACCGCGGCCCGCGCCTCGGCCAGCGCCTCCGCGTCGCGCCCGCCCTGGTCGGCCAGCGCCAGGGCGAGGAGGGCGTGCGAGAGGGCGTCGTCGGGCTCGTCGGCCAGGGCGCGGCGGTACTCGCGCTCGGCCAGCTCGTAGCGCCCCTGCTCGGCCAGCAGTGCGCCGCGCTGCCGGAACGGTGAATTGGTCATTTGAGCCAGGGCTTCACGTCGTCGTACAGCCCGCTCTCGTTGGAGTAGAGAACGTAGTTGCGCGCCGTGGAGAACCACTCGCGGGTGCTGGGGCGCACCTTTTTCGCGGCCGCCAGCAGGTCGCCCGTGGTGAGGGGGATGGGGCGGCCCAGGCGCATCGCCTCGCCGATCTTGGCCTCCACCGCCGTGTCCGCCACCGCCTTGAGGTCCGCGCCGGAGAAGTGCTCGGCCGCTTTGGCGACGCGCGCGTAGTCGATGTCCTGCACCGGACGGGTGCGGCAGAGGATCTGGAGGATCGCCGTGCGCGCGGCCTGGTCGGGCGGCGGCACGAAGATCACGCGGTCGAAGCGCCCCGGACGGCGGAAGGCCGGGTCCAGGTGCCAGGGCGCGTTGGTGGCCGCCAGCACCAGCAGGCCGTCGTTGCCCCCGTCGATCCCGTCCAGCTCCGAGAGGAACTGGTTGATCAGGGAGCGCCCGGAGCCGTTGTGGAAGTCGCTGCGGCGCCCCGCCAGCGCGTCCACCTCGTCGAAGAACAGGACGCAGGGGGCCTGGCGTCGCGCTTCGGCGAAGAGGGAGGCCAGGTTGCGCTCGCTCTTCCCGATCCACATGTCCAGCACCTCGTCGATCCCCACCGCGATGAAGGCGGCCTGCACCTCGCCGGCGGTGGCGCGGGCCAGGTGCGTCTTGCCGCACCCGGGCGGACCGTACATCAGCACCCCGCCCCCGATGGGCTTGCCGTACGCGCGGTACAGGTCGGGGTGGCGGATGGGGTGCACGATCTTGAGCTCGATCTGCTCCTTGACCCCCTCCATCCCCCCCACGTCCGTGAACTTGACGCGCGGGCGCTCCACCGTGCCGGGGGCGAGGCCGCCGTCGTCGAGGTCGTCCTCCTCTTCGAACGGGATCTCCGGCTTGGGGGTGGCGCGCAGGGCGCCCAGGCGCATGGCCAGCTCCGGGTCCGCGGCGCCCGGGTGGGCGGCGACGGCGGCCTCGTACTCCCGCCGCGCGCGCTCGCCCTCGCCGGCCTCCAGGAGCACGCGGGCCAGCAGGAGGTGCGTCTCCGCGCCGCCGCGGCCGGCGCGCACCTCGTCTTCCAGCACCACCAGCGCGGCCGAGAGCTTGCCCTGGCGCTGGAATGCGCGCACCAGCCCCAGCCGCGCGGCCCTGTCGTCGGGGTCCAGGCGGAGGAGGGCGCGGAACTCGGCTTCGGCGTCTTCGTGCTGCCCCTCGCCCAGGAGGGACTCGGCCAGGAGGCGGCGGATGGCCGCGTCGTCGGGCGCGATGCGGACGGCCTCGCGGAGCGCGCGAAGCCGGTCGGATGCTGGCTGCATTGGGATGGCTGGGAAACAGGTGTGCGCCGAGAATACGCTTGCCCGTGATTCCGGTCAAGCATGGGGCTCACACCGAGGCACGGAGACACAGAGAGAAAACCCTCCCGGCCCGTCCTGTGCAGCGCGGCAGCGCACGCACGCACTCCACGCACTTACGCACTTGGCTTCATGGACCGCAGAAAGATCGACATCCCCCTTCCCACGGCGCCCGGCTTCCGGCCGGTGCCCTTTACGGGGGTCATCTACGTGATGAGCGAAGCCGCGCGGCTGGGCTACGCGTACGGGCACCCGGACTGGTGCAACCTGGGGCAGGGGATGCCCGAGACGGGCGAGCTTCCGGGCGCGCCGCCGCGCGTCTGCGAGGTGGAGATCACCCCCGCGGACCAGGAGTACGCGCCCGTGGCCGGCGTGCCCGAGCTGCGCGCGGCCGTGGCCGAGCTGTACAACCAGCTCTACCGCCAGGGGAAGGAGTCCAAGTACACCGCCGAGAACGTGTGCATCTGCGGGGGCGGGCGCCTGTCGCTCACCCGCACGGTGGCGGCGCTGGGCGAGATCAACCTGGGCCACTTCCTCCCCGACTACACGGCGTACGAGGAGCTGCTGGACATCTTCCGCCTCTTCACCTCCATCCCCATCCTGCTAGACGGGTCGGAGGGATACGGGTTCGACGTGGAGCGGCTGGAGCGGGAGGTCACGGGGCGCGGGCTTTCGGCCGTGCTCCTTTCCAACCCCGGCAACCCCACGGGGCGCGCCATCCGCGGAGCCGAGCTGGAGGCGTGGGTGGACGCGGCGCGGCGGCTGGAGTGCACCTTCCTATTCGACGAGTTCTACTCGCACTACCAGTGGGGCTCCGACCCGGCGGACGAGGGGATGGTCTCCGCCGCGCGCTACGTGGACGACGTGGACAGCGACCCCGTGGTGCTGCTGGACGGCTTCACCAAGAACTGGCGCTACCCCGGCTGGCGCTGCACATGGGTGGTGGGGCCGCGCTCGGTCATCGAGGGCGTCTCCAGCACCGGCTCGTTCCTGGACGGCGGCGGCAACCGCCCCCTGCAGCGCAGCGCCATCCCCCTGCTGGACGCGGACGCGGTGCGCGCGGAGACGCGGGCCATCCAGGAAGCGTTCGGCCGCAAGCGCCGCATCATGATCGACGGGCTGCGCGCGGCCGGGATGCGGCTGGACCTGGAGCCCGAGGGCACCTTTTACGTGTGGGCCGACCTGGCCGACCTCCCGCCCCCCCTCAACGACGGCATGGAGTTCTTTCGCGCCGCCATCGAGGAGCGGGTAATCTGCGTCCCCGGCGAGTTCTTTGACATCAACCCGGGAAAGCGCCGCAGCGGCCGCGCCTCCCGCTTCCGCAGCTACGCCCGCTTCTCCTTCGGCCCCGAAGAGCGCTTCGTAGCCGAGGGCGTGCGCCGCATCCAGGAGCTGGTGGCCTCCCACAGAGGCACAGAGGCACAGAGATAAGTTCATCTCTGTGCCTCTGTGCCTTGTCGTTCCGCGCGAGGGGATGAATCCCCCCGCTGGGACCACGGGAAGCCCGCTGAAGCGGGCTCGCATGGGTCCGGCTACCGAGCCCGCTTCAGCGGGCTTCCCGTATTACCAGCCGGGGGATTCATCCCCCGGCGATGCGGGGAGGCACAGAGGCACAGAGATGCGTTCATCTCTGTGCCTCTGTGTCTCTGTGTGAGTCAAGCCGTTTCCCATTCGGCCAGCACCTCGTCCAGCCGCCGGATCTCCCGGGCGGCGCCGAGGGCCGCGAAGCGCCGGCGGGCCTCGTGGAGGGCGGCGCGGGCCTCGTCGCGGCGGCCCTGCTCCCAGCGCAGGCGGGCGAGGCCGCCCAGGATCTCCGTGCGCTCCAGCTCCAGCCCCTCGGCCTGGGCCAGGGTGGCGGCGCGGGCCAGGTGCCGGTCCGCCTCCGCGAAGTCGCCGGCCAGGCGCGCCAGCACGGCCCGGAAGCGCGCGGCCAACGCCACCGTGGCCGAGTCCCCGAGCGGCGTGGCGATCTCTTCGGCGCGCGTGAGCGACGCCGCGGCGCGGGCCAGCTCGCCCATGTGGATGAGCGGCTCGGCGTTGTTGGCGTACAGCTTCCCCAGCATCGGCCGGTCGTCCACGCGCCGGGCGATCTCGATGCCGCGGTCGAAGTACAGGTCGGACTCCAGCCACTCGCGCAGGTCGGCGCACAGCATGCCGAGGTTGTTGTAGGCCATCAGCGCGTGGCCCCTGTTGCCCGAGCGCACGGACGCGGCGATGCACTCCAGGTAGAGCGCGCGCGCCTCGCCCACGTCGCCGTGGACATTGGCCACCACGCCCAGGTTCAGGCAGATCACCCCCGCCAGGTCGTTGTCGCGAAGCTGGCGCGCCTGCTCCAGCGCGGCGTGGTAGAGCGCCTGCGCCTCCTCCAGCGCGCCCTGGCACTGGCGGAGAACGGCGAGGAGGTTGGTGGCGCGCGCCACCTCGTCCGCCAGCCCATTGCGCTCGCCGATCTCCAGGCGCAGCCGCGCGAGCTCCTCGGCCTCTTCGTGCCGCCCCTGGGAGCGCCGCAAGTTGCTCTCGCCCCGCACCACCCGCACCAGGGCGGTGAGGTCGCGCCCCCCCGCCGCCATGCGGAACGCCTCCGCGTACACCTGCGCGGCCTCCGGCCACATCCCGGTGCGCTCCAGCCCGGCGGCGCGGCCCAGCAGCTCCTCGCACTGCATGGCGCCTCAGCTTCCGCCGAGCGCGTACCCGCTGAGCGTGGGAAGCTCCGTCTTGAGCGCGGCCTTCCGCAGCGGGCCGATGCCGATCGTGGAGCCCCCCACCGGCACCAGCCCGTTCGCCTCGCGGCGGAAGATCTGCCTGCGCTCCAGCCGGTCGAACGCCGCCGGGCAGTGCTCCGCGTCCAGCCGCAGCGTCGCCCGCCTGCCGTTGGCGAACGCGAAGGTCGTGTGCCCCTCCGCGTGGGCCTCCACCTCCACCGTCTCCGACGCCTTCGCGCTGAGGATGAAGGTGGTCTGCTCCGTGACCGCCCCCGGCGGGATGGTGAGGCGGTGCCGGCCGCGCGGGCCCACGATGTCCAGCTCCACCCGGCCCGATTCGGGCCCCACCACCTCCTTCACGCTCCCCGCGGGCGCGTCGGCGGCGGTGCACACCAGGAGGCGCGCGGCCGGCGCCCTGCCTCGTTCCGGATCGATGGGCCCCGTGGCGCAGGTGGCGGATGCCAGGGCGACAAAGAGGAGAGCGCTGCTGTGGAGCGGCGTGCGCATGGCGACTCCGGGAGCGGGTGGGATGCGGCGGGCGAACTGCCCGCCGCGGCTGCGCGGGATGCCGCGCGACCGAAGCCGCGGCTACCCCCGCGCGAAGTCCGCCTTCGCGGACCGGTCGTACGGGATGATGCGGACCCGTGTAGTCCCCGCAGGGGGACTTCGTGCTGTTGTTGCAGCGACTTCAGTCGCCCGCAACGGCTTCCTCCGCGCGCAGGCGGAAGTTGGCGGGGAGGCGGAGGATGAAGGTAGAGCCCACCCCTACCTCGCTCTCCACGCGCAGGTCGCCGCCCAGCAGGCGGGCCAGCTTGCGCGAGATGGGGAGCCCCAGCCCCGTGCCCTCCGACCCGGGAAGCTGCGCGAACTCCTCGAAGACGCGGTCCAGGTGCTCGGCGGGGATGCCGTGCCCGGTGTCGGAGACGCGCAGCTCCATCCACTCCCCGTCCGGGCGCGCGGCCAGCACCACCTCCCCGTCCGCCGTGAACTTGATCGCGTTGGAGAGGAGGTTGGTGAGGATCTGCTTCACGCGCCGCGAGTCGGTGCGCAGGACCGGCGCGTCCTCCCCCGCCTCCGAGCGGAGCTGCAGGCCGCGCGCGGCGGCGAGCGGCTCCGCCACGGCCAGCGCGGCGTCCATGAGCTCGCGCAGGGGGCACGGCTCCAGCGAAGCTTCCATCCGCCCCGCGTCCAGCTTGGCGAAGTCCAGCAGGTCGTTGATCAGCTCCATGAGGGTCAGCGTGGCGGCCCGCGACCTTTCCAGGTAAAGACGGGCACGGTCCGGGAGTGGACCCGCCGCGCCGCGCAGCAGGAGGTCGCCGTACCCCTTCACCGAGTTGATGGGGGTGCGCAGCTCGTGGCTCACCATGTTGAAGAAGCGCTCCTTCATGGAGCTGAGCTCGCGGAGCTGCTCGTACGCCCCCTCCAGCTCGCGCGAGCGCTCCGCGACGGCGTGGTGCAGCTTGGCGTTGCTGATGGCCACGGCCGCGTGGCGGGCCAGCGTCACCGCCAGCCGCGTGTCCTGCCGGGTCACCCGGTACGCCCCGCGGTAGCCGATCACCAGCGCCCCGAAGTGCTCGCCGAAGAGGGAGAGGGGCACGCCCAGCCCCGCCTGCATCCCCTCCGCCGCGTGGAAGGGGAAGTCGGCCACGGGCAGCTCCTCGCCGCCGCCCAGGTACACGGGCCTCCCCGCGTCCACCACGCGGCGCGCCAGCGGATCGTCTTCGGAGGCGGGCACGGGCGCGCGCAGGCCGACGGCCGCGCAGGCGCGCAGGCGCCCGCCCTCGCCGGTGCTCACGGCGGCGTAGTCGGCGCCCAGCAGGGTGCGGGTGAAGCGGGCCACCAGCGACAGCACCTCGTCGGGGTCCAGGGTGCGGTTGGCGGCCAGCCCCAGCACGTCCAGCGCCTCGATCTCCTCCGCCCGCGTGCGCAGGCGGCCGCACTCGTCGCGGGCCTCGCGCAGCTCGCGGTATCGGGTGTGCACGTGCGCCAGCGCCTCGGCCACGGGCGCCCATGCCCCCGGCTCGCCCACGGTGCCCGCGGGCGCGGCCACGACGAGCGCTCCCGCCCCGGTGCGCCCCAGCGGCAGCATCAGCAGCTCCGCCCCGGGGAAGCGCGGCTCCACCCCCATGGACCGCGCCGAGTAGCTTTCGGGGTGAACGGCGTGCGCCGCCACCTCCCGCACCTCGGTGGAGAGCTCCACCTCCATCGGCCACGCCGCCACCAGCTCGGCCGCCGGGCTCAGCCAGAGGATGTTGTGCACCGGGATGGTGCCGGTGAGCCCCGCGGCCAGCCCGCGCAGCGAATCGGCGGGCTCGTCGCAGCAGGAGGCGCGCAGGGCGGCGCGCAGGAGGTCCACCTCGCTGGGAGGGGCGGAGATGGGATGGGCGGGAGCGGAGACTGCGGAGTGCATGGGTACCTCGCGGGACGGGTGCTGCACGGCGCGGCGCGGGGTACATATTCCGTGCCGCATCGCCCCTTTCGCGCCGCCAGGATCCCCCGCCTGAAAACCCGCGCCGTTGCTGGATTTTTTCGCCCCCCGAAGCACTCGGCGTAAAGAACGTCGCGTAAATCTGTGGCCGTGGGGCACGCATGCCGCACCACGAAATGTTACAACAAAGACACGAAGGCACGGAGAAAGAACGTCTTCTCCGTGCCTCCGTGTCTCTGTGCGAGCGCTGCTTCTTAGTTGCCGCCGGCCGTATGGCCCCCGCCGATGGAAGTGGTGTCGGACGGCTCGGGGTTGACGGTGCTCGTCGTCATGGTGCTCGTGGTGGTCGTGGTGTCGCCCCCCACCACGTTGCCGCCGGCGGTGTGGCCGCCCCCCTGCAGGGCCGGCCGCATGGACGGCGAGAGCGGCGTGCCAGCGTCGCCGCAGGCCGAGGCAAGGAGAACCACAGCCCCCAGCACAACCGAAATACGTGTCCACCGGACCATTGCGTCCTCCTGGGTACCCCGTTTCTGCACTGTGCGTTTCCAGTATAGCAGAAGACGTGCCCCCGCGCTATGGCTAAAAAAGCGCGCATGGTGCGCGGCGCGCCAACCCCTTGTCAGGGTTGGGGTTGCCTGGGATTTACCTGTGACAGGCGGGCGTCGATCTCCCTCACGGCGTGGGCGGCGCCCAGCAAGGCAAAGAGTGCGCGGGCGTCACGAAATGCGGCAGCGGCCTCCGCCGGTTGCCCCTGCGCCGCCCGCACCTCCCCCAGCTCGCGGAGCGCGTCGGCGCGCTCCAGCTTCATGTCGCCCGCCAGCTCCAGCGCCCGCTCCAGCTCCCGGTCGGCGGCGGCCAGGGCGCCCATGCGGCGGGCCAGGAGGGCGCGGTAGCGGGCCACCTGCGACAGCGTCGACCGGTCGTCGATCTCCCGCGCGAGCGCCTCGGCGCGGTCCAGCGAGGCGCGCGCCTCCTCCAGCTCGCCCACCTGGATCAGGGGCTCGGCGCGGTTGGAGAGGAGGCTGGCGAGGATGGGAGTGTAGCCGATCCGCTCCGCGATCTCGATCCCCCGCCCAAAGAAGATCTCGGCCTCCATCCACTCCCGCAGGTCGCCGCAGACCATGCCGAGGTTGTTGTAGGCCAGCGCCGCGCTGGCGCTGCTCCCCGAGCGCACGAACGAGCCGATGCTCTCCAGGTACAGGGTGCGCGCCTCGCGCAGGTCGCCCGTCAGGTTGGCGATGATCCCGGAGTTCTGCAGCGCCAGGCCGGCCAGCTCGTCGTCGCCGATGTCCAGCGCCAGCTCCAGCGCGCGGGTGTAGTGGGTGTGGGCCCCGGCCCAGTCGCCCTGGTCGTAGCGCACCATCCCCACCACGTTCACGGCGCGCGCGGCGGAGCGGGCCAGCCCCGTGCGCTCGGCGATCTCGCGGCTGAGCTGGGCCAGCTCCTCGGCCTCTTCCCAGCGCTGCTCGCCGGTGTACACGCGCGCCTGCCCCCGCAGCGCGTCCACCGCCTCGGCCACCACCCCCGCCATCAGCGCCGCGCGAAAGGTGCGCGCGTACAGCGCCGCGGACTCGTCCCACCGCCCCAGCCGCTCCTGGGCCAGCGCCAGCGCCGCCAGCTCCGCCCTCGACGGAGCCTCAGGCACCCGGCACCTCCAGCGGAAGGCGCAGGGTGAAGACGGAGCCTTCGCCCGGGGTGCTCTTCACCCGCAGCTCGCCGCCCAGCAGGCGCGCCAGCTTGCGCGAGATGGGAAGCCCCAGCCCCGTTCCGCCGCGCCGCGCGCTCCCCACGATCTGCTCGAACTCGTGGAAGATCCGCTCCTGGTCCTCCGCCGCGATCCCGTACCCCGTGTCCGCCACGGCCACCTCCACCCACTCGTCCACCGCCGCCATCGTCACCGTCACGCCCCCCGCGTCCGTGAACTTGACGGCGTTGGAAAGGAGGTTGAGGAGGATCTGGCGCAGGCGGTCCGCGTCCGTCGCCAGCAGGGGGAGCGAGGGGGCGGGGAGCACCTCCACGGTGATGCCGCGCGCGGCGGCGAGCGGCTCGATGGTGGCGACGGCCTCGTCCACCACCGCGCCCACGCGCACGGGGTGGCGCACCAGGTCCATCTTCCCGGCCGCGAGCTTGGAAAGGTCCAGTACGTCGTTGACCAGCAGGAGGAGGGAGCGCGTGGCCCGCTGCGCCCGCTCCAGGAACGAGCGCGGCCCGTCGGGCACCGCGCCCACCACGCCGTCCAGCAGGAGGTCCTGGTAGCCCAGGATGGCGTTGAGGGGGGTGCGCAGCTCGTGGCTCATGGAGGCGAAGAAGCGGTCCTTGGCTTCGGTGCTCCAGCGCAGCTCCTCGTTGGCGCGCTCCAGCTCGCCGCCGCGCTCGGCCAGCGCCCGGTGCAGGCGCGCGTTGCCGATGGCCACGGCCGCGTGCCCCGCCAGCGTGAGCGCCAGCCGCACGTCGCGCGCGGCGGGCCGGTACGCGCGCCGGTAGCCGATGACCAGCGCCCCGAACGTTTCGCCGAAGAGGGAGAGGGGCACGCCCAGCCCCGCCTGCATCCCCTCCGCGGCGTGGAAGGGCTCGGCGGCGGCCTCCGCGCCCTCCAGCACCAGCGGCTTCCCCATGCCGGCCACCCGGTGGGCGAAGGGATCGTCTTCGCCGCCGGTGTGGGCGCGCAGCCCCACGGACGCGGTGGTGCGCACGGAGCCGTCGGTGGCGGTGTTCACCGTCACGTAGTGCGCCCCCAGCAGCGCGCGGGCGAAGCGGGCCACCAGCGCCAGCACCTCGTCGGGGTCCAGCGTGCGGTTGGCGGCCAGCCCCAGCACGTGCAGCGCCTCGCTCTCCTCCGCCCGCTGGCGCAGCTCGTCGCGCTCCGCCTCCGCCCGGCGAAGCTGCTCGGCCCGCGCCGCCACCCGCCCGAACGCCTCGGCCGCCGCGGACGCGTCCCCCTCCTCCCCCGCCAGCACCAGCGTCCCCCCGCCACTCAGCGGAAAGGAGCGCGCGCCGTCCGGCGGCGCGCTCCCGGCCGGCCACGCCGCGCACACCTCGCCCCCGGCCCCGACCCACCACGCCCCGTCGAGCGCGCGCGCGAGCTCGCGCAGCGCTCCTTCGGGCTCGCCGCATTCATAGATGCGCAGCAAAGTGTCGCGTTGGGGCATGGGGTGAAGGATAGGCGCGGGCGGGAGGCTGCGAAAGGGAAATGGTCTCACACAGAGACACAGAGGCACAGAGACGACTTCATCTCTGTGCCTCCGTGCCTCCGGGTGAGGCTAGCCTGTCAGCGCCCGGTCCAGACGTTGTTGCGGCGGTTGACGTCCGGGAAGTACTGCTCCGGGTCCAGCTCCACGCGGGCGACCGGCCCGTTCACCCGCACCGTCACGTTCTGCAGGCGGGTGGAGGGCTGCAGCCAGCGCTCCACCGGGATGGTGGCGCGGGCGGTGGTGCCGTCGCGCATCGTCACCGTCACAAAGGTGGGGCCGGGGGCTTGCCCGTAGTCGCGCACCGTCACCCGCACCGAGTCCGCGCCGGTGGAGACGGCGGCGATCCCCTGGTCAAAGGTCACGTTGCGGTAGAAGAACGGGTGCCAGAACCAGTCCAGGTCGCGCCCGGCCACCCGCTCCATGGTGTTGAAGAAGTCCCACGGGTACGGGTGCTTCAGCATCCACTCGTTCATGTAGGTGCGCATCCCGCGGAGGAACACCTCGTCCCCCAGCGTGGCCTGCAGCGACCTCATCAGCGTGCCCGGCTTGTAATAGGCCGTGATGCCGTAGAGCTGCGTGTTCTGCACGTCGCCGTGCGTCATCAGCGGCTGCTCCAGCCGGTTGCCGGCCACCGTCAGGTACGCCTGGCGCGGCTCCTGGAAGTGGTTGGCGCGCGGGAAGTAGTCGTTGTACGCCAGCGCCTCCATGTAGGTGCCGATCCCCTCGTCCATCCAGGGGAAGGCGGCCTCGTCCTGGCCCACCATCATGGGGACCCACTCGTGCGCCAGCTCGTGCGCGATCACCTCGTACAGGCTCCCCTCGTCTTCCGTGGGGCGCCCCACGAACACCACCATCGGGTACTCCATCCCGTAGATCGGCCCTTCGCTTACGCTGATGTGCGGGTAGATGTACGGCACGAAGTTCTTGCTGAGGAACTCGATGGAGTGGTCCGCGTGCCGCGCCGAGCGGTCCCAGAAGGGCGCGCCGGGGCGGTACATCGAGTGCACGGCGATGGAGCGCGTGCCCCCGCTGCCGTTCGGGATGGCGCCGCGGGTGACGTCCCACACGTAGCGGTTGGAGGTGGCGAAGGCGAAGTCGCGCACGTTGCTGGCCGTGAAGCGCCACGTCACCTTGCCGCCGGTGCCGGGGAGGGTGGCCTGGTTCTCCTGGATGTCCGCCCGCGTCACCACGTGCATCACCGTGTCCGACTGCAGCGCCCGCGCCAGGCGGGTGCGCGTGGCGGGCGTCAGCACCTGCTCCGGGTTCTGCAGCGTCCCCGTGGCCGTCACCAGCCACTGCGCGGGGAGGGTGAGCTGCACGTCCCAGTCGCCGTAGTCCAGGTAGAACTCGCCCTGCTCCTGGTACGGCGTCACGTCCTGCCCCACCACGTCGTCGTACACGGCGATCTGCGGGTACCACTGGGCCACCTGCAGCACGCGGCCCCCCAGCGCGTCCTCGAAGCCGGTGCGCGGCGCGGTGCCCGGCGGCACCTTGAAGTTCCAGTCGATGTCGAAGGCGATGCTGTCGCCCGGCGCCACGGCGCGCGGCAGGATCACGCGGGCCAGCGTGCCGCCCACGATGTAGCCGGCGGTGCGGCGCCCCTCGCGCTGGTTGGCCTCGTAGTCCGGCTGCGACAGCTCACCCAGCGTCTGCCCCCCCACCTGGAAGCGGGTAAGGATGATCCCCCCCGTGTTCAGCACCCCTCCCCGGAACAGGTTCTGGTAGAGGTTCATGGAGATGACCGGGAGCGAATCCGGCGAGTTGTTGAAGTACATGATGCGCTCCGAGCCGGTGACGCGCGGCGTGCGCGGGTCCACCTCGGCGCGGATGGTGTAGCGCACCCGGTTCTGCCAGTAGCGCCGGCCGGGCGCGCCGGTCTCGCTGCGCGTGCCCCGCTGGATGGCGGACTGGAATTCCTGCGGGGGCGTGACGCGCTGCACGAACGGGCGCCCCGCCGTGTCCAGCGCGGCACCGGTGGGGAGCGGCGCCACGATGGGCTCGGCCACCGGCGCGCAGGCGGCCGCGATGGCGAGCGTGGCGAAGACGACCGCGTGGCTGACGGGGTTCCTCAAGACCGATCTCCGTTGTTCGGGTACCGACGGACAAAAAAACGCACGGTGGGGCGGATCAAAACGCGGGCCAGCGGGCGTGCAGCTGCATATCCCGTACACCGGCCGAAAGTTCCGCGGCGCCGCTCTTGCCAGTGCCGCATCGCGCCGCCATCACCGCACCTTCAGAGCACGCCGGCCGCACATCATGAACGAGCTGTTCCAGCCCGAGCCCATCGCCTTGGTGCAGCGCTTCTTCGGCCCCGGGCACCCCGAGTGGTTCTGGGTGATCGCCGAGCTGGGGACCGCCTGGGGGGTGGTCCTCGCCATCGGCCTGGCCCTGGCCCTCTGGGGCCGCGCCGACGCCTACGCCGTCGCCGGCGTCGTCGTGGTGAACGCGCTGGCCAGCCTCGCGCTCAACCAGCTTTTCGACGTACCGCGCCCCAACCACCCGTCCATCGTCCGCTACGAGATCATCGAGATCGGCAGCTTCCCCTCCGGCCACGTGCTCCTCGCCACGCTGCTGTGGGGCGTACTCTACATACGCCGGCGCGTGCCGCTCTGGATCCCTGCCCTGGTGGTCCTGCTGGTATCCCTCTCGCGCCTGTACCTGGGCGTCCACTACCTCACCGACGTGGTGGGCGCCGTCCTGATCGGCGCGCTGCTCCTGGCCGCGTACGGCCCCCTCTGGCGGCGCCTGGAGGGATGGCTGGCGAAGCGGCCCTTCCGGGCGCTCGCGGCGGCCGGCCTGCTGGGCGTCGCCGTCGTCCTCGCGGGCCTTGCCGCCGGCCTCCTCGGCTCGGGCGAGTACGAGCGGGAAGCGCTGGGCGTCGTCCTCGGCGGCGTCCCCGCCTTCCTCCTGGAGCGCCGCTTCATCCACCGCGCCCCTCATCCCGCCCTGCTCGCCGGCATCGTCCCCCTTGCCCTGGCCCACCGCCTCGCCGGCGCCGAGGGCCTGGTGATGATCGCCCTGGCCATGTTCTGGTCCGTCTTCCTGGCTCCATGGCTCACACAGAGACACAGAGGCACAGAGAAGCTGTCCTCTGGAAAAGTGGGATAGCTGATATTACGTTTCGCTCACGAGCGCGATGCCGGACTGCACCCATCTCGAGTTCGTCCATACCCCAGAGTTCGTGGACTCTGTGGAAGATCTGCTCACCGCGCTCGTCCCGGGAACGGGAGGCGTGCGAAAGCTGCGCTTCGCGCTGCCCGGCGGCGGAAAGAGCGGAGGGGCACGGGTGCTGTACGTATACACCAGGAGCGACTGCCGCGTGTACTTCCTGCTCGCCTACTCCAAGCACGTGAGGGAGACCCTGGGGCAGGGCGAGAAGAACGCGCTCAAGAAGTGGGTTCAGACGCTATAGGAGGGATGGATGGCGAAGGTGACAAGCGAGAACTTCGCGGCGAGGCTCCTCCGCAGCGCCGAGCAGGCGGCGGCGATCAAGGCGGGAGAGATGGAGCCCGCCCGCGTCAGCCGGCGTCAGGTGACGGCCCGGAAGACGATTCCAAAGGCGGCACCCCAGTTCGACGCCAGCCGGATCAGGCACCTTCGTGAAAAATTCGGTGTCTCGCAGCCCGTCTTCGCGGGGATGATCGGCGTCAAGCCGGTCACCGTGAAAGGATGGGAGCAGGGCGTGAACGTACCCAGCGGATCGTCCCGCCGGGTGCTGCAGATGATGGAGCTCAGCCCCGAGACGGCGATCGCGGCCGCCGGGGTGGACGGGATCGAGGTGACCAGAGACACAGAGGCACAGAGATAAACTGATCTCTGTGCCTCTGTGTCTCTGTGTGAGCCCAATCGGTTACAGGACCAGCTCCATCTCCACCTCTGGCGTGAACACGGTCTCGGGGCGGAAGCGGAAGCCGGCCTTCTCGTACGAGCGCACCGCGCGGCGGTTGCGCGGCTCCACGGAAAGCCAGAGGCGGTCGATGCGAAGGGTGCGGGCCACCTCCGCGCTGAGGATGTTGACCTCGGTGCCCAGCCCCTGGCCGCGCGCGCCCTCCTCCAGGAAGATGGCGTACTCGGACACGCCGGGGCGGTCGGTGGGGATCAGCATGGCGTGGCCCACCAGGCGGCCCTCGTGCTCCACCAGCAGGTGGGTGCCCTGGCCCAGGATGCTGTCCAGCCAGCGCGCGATGCGGTGGGCCCCCTCGGGGGGGAGCCCCTGCGCCTCGCGCTTCGGCGAATAGCAGGTGTAGAACCGCTCCAGTGACTCGCGATCGTCGGGGCGGTACGGTCGTACGGCGGACACTCGGTTCTCCTTGTCGCGCACGGTCGCGGGCAGGACCCCCGCCAGGGGATCGCCGGCAGATGCGGGGATGGTCACCCGGTTCTCAGAAGCCGAGCCCCCACCCCCGGAGGAGGGGGAGGGCCTGGCGGTGAAGCGATTGGACGGTGCGGCGGTTGGTCGCCTCGATCTCGGCGCGGCGCGGCACCGGGGGGAAGAGCCCGGCCGGGTCGCGCAGGCGCTCGGGGAGGAGGTCCGGCGACTCGCCCTGCCAGCGGTCGTTCCACGCGTGGGGGATCACGTCGGGCGCGGTCTGCCCGCTGAGCGCGGCCCACACCAGCGACCAGGCGCGCGGCACCGTCTTCCAGATGGCGTACCCGCCGCCCCCCGTGGCCACCACGCGCCCCCCGCACAGCCGGTCGGCCACCTCGCAGGTGATCCTCACCGTTTCCTCGTACAGCCGGGTGGTGGCGCGCAGGTGCGTGAGCGGATCGTAGCCGTGCCCGTCGCACCCGTTCTGGAGGACGATCACGTCGGGCCGGAACGCCTCCGCCACCTCGGGAAGGAGGCGCGCGTAGATCCCGATCCACGAATCGTCTTCGGTGAACGGCTCCAGCGGCACGTTGAGCGAGTAGCCGAAGCCCTCGCCCTCCCCCAGCTCGTCCACGAAGCCCGTGCCGGGGAAGAGGTACCGCCCTGATTCGTGGATGGAGAGCGTGAGTACCTCGGGATCGTCGTAGAAGATCCCCTGCACCCCGTCACCATGGTGCGCGTCGTAGTCGATGTACATCACGCGCGCCCCGTGCGCCTCGCGGATCCAGGCGATGGCCGCCGCCAGGTCGCTGTACACGCAGAAGCCGGAGCCCCGGTCGCGGTGCGCGTGGTGCAGCCCGCCGGCCAGGTTGAAGGCGCGCGTGTACTCCCCGCTCATCACCAGCTCCGCCGCGCGCAGCGTGGCCCCCACCACGAGCGACGTCACGTCGTGCATCCCCGGGAAGAGGGGGGTGTCGTCCGTCCCCAGCCCCCAAGGCCACCCGTCGGCGGGGCGCGCGCCGCGCTCGCTGCAGCGCTTCACGGCCGCCACGTACTCGGCGCTGTGCACGCGCATCAGCTCCTCGTCGGTGGCGCGGCGCGGGGCCACGACCCCCACGTGTTCCGCCTCCAGCAGCCCCAGCGCCTCCATCAGGGAAACGGTGAGCTCCAGCCGGCGGGGGTTGAAGGGATGGTCGGGGCGGAAGCGGTAGGCGGTGACGGCCGGGTCCCACACCAGCGCCGTGCGCACGCCGCTCACACGCCCTCCATGCCGCGCAGGTCGTTCTCCAGCGAGGGCCACCCCACCTCCACCCCCGCCCGCTCCAGCGCGGCGATGGCCTCGCGCGGGTCGATGGTGGCCAGGTGCACCACCGCGGTCTTGCGCCCGGCCCCGTCGCGCCCCGTCACCATCACGCTGTTCACGTTGATCCCCAGCTCCTCGCCGATTACCCGCATGGCCCGCGAAAGCTCGCCCGGCCGGTCGGGGAGCGAGAGCTCCAGCCGCGACGAGGGCCCGGACGCGGTGAGGATCTCCACGAAGGCCTGCAGGATGTCGGACTCGGTGAGGATCCCCAGCAGCCCGCCCGCCGCGTCCACCACGGGAAGCGAGCCCACGCGCTGGCGGCGCATCCGCACGGCCGCGTCTTCCACGGTGTCGAACGGCCCCACGGTGATCGGCACGCGCGCCATGATGTCGGCCACGGGGGTGCGCTCGGCGGCGGCGACGTCCTCGGCGCTCTCCATCCCCAGGGGCGAGGGCATCGCCAGGCGCAGGTCGCGGTCGGAGATCATCCCCACCACCTCGCCGCCCTCCACCACGGGGAGGTGGCGGATGCGGCGCGCGCGCATCACCCGCAGCGCGTCCCCCAGGGTGGCGTCCGCGGGAACCGACACGGGGCCGGGGGTCATGCGGTGTTTGACGAGCATTTGTGGAAGCGCGAAAGCGTGAAGTGCGTGGGGGCGTGGAGCTGCGGCGTGCGGGGAGGGCCCTCACCCCCCCAACCCCCGCTCTCCCGATAACGGGAGAGGGGGGCGCATCTTCCGTGTCTCGCGGCGCGGACGCTCCGGTGGAACCGCGGTTCTCGAAACAGCGGCGTTCGAGGTCCGAGGGTGCGGCTGGAGGGTTGGAATGCGCCCCCCCTCTCCCGTTATCGGGAGAGCGGGGGGTCGGGGGGGGGTGAGGGCCTTTCGCCCGCGCTGCAACCCCGGGCGCCCCCGTTCAAACTTCCTCGCCCACCGCGCGCCCGCAGAAGCCGGGCCGCGTGGCGAGAAGCACCACGCGGCCGTCGTCGTCGATGGCCGCGATGGCGTTCTGGTGCCAGGACTCGGCCAGGCGGAGGGCGGCGGCGCGGGCGGCGGGGCCCAGCAGCGCCAGCCCCGGCTCGTCCCACGGGCGGGTGCTGCCGTGGGCGCGGGCCGGGAGGAACGGGATGCCCAGCGCCGCCACCTGCGCCAGGAGGCGGCGGGCGGCGGCGCGGTTGCGGGGCGCCGGGGCCGGGGCCGATGCCGGGTTGAAGGCGGTGACGATGGCGGACGGGCGAAGCGGGCGCGGAGCGGGGCGGCCGGGGGCAAGGCGGATGGTGCCCCCGGGGGTGCGGACCGACCAGGTGGTGCGGAGGTACGCGGCCCGAAGCTCCTCCGGGGGAGCGGGCACGCGCGGGCTACAGCCGCTCTTCGCGCACCAGCTTGCCGTCGGCGTACACGCGCAGCACCGAGGGCTTGCCGGAGTAGGCCGGGTCCAGGAGCTGGGCCGTGAGGGCGCCGTCGCCGTTGTACACCTCCACCATGTCGCAGACGCCGTCGCCGTTGCGGTCCGACCAGGCGCCGGCCATGCGCATGTCCTGGCCGTTGAAGCGGACGAAGCGCGCCTTGCCCGCCGCCACGCCCTCGGGGCGCGCGCTGATCCCGGCCGGGCCGCCGGCCAGCCAGCGCGCCTGCCGGCCCACCCAGGCCTCGTTCACGTCGCCGGGGGCGGGCATGGCGGGCATGGGGCTGCCGGCGGGGGGGCGCCAATCCTGCGCGCGGACGGGGCGGGAGGCGGCCACGAGGAGCACGGCTCCCACGGCGACGGCTGCGGCGACGTGATGGCGTTTCATGGGGATCTCTCCTGGTGAGGGTCTACAAAGCTACACTCGGCGGACGCCAGGGTTCCGCACGGGGTACGGGCGTTGCGTGGAGGGGTGGGTTCGCCGGCGGCCGCACGGGCCGCGCCGGCAAGGATCTTCAGAAGGACCGAAATCGGATGCCCGATCCCGGGATCGCGCGGGCCCGCTACCAGGGGCTGGTGGCGGCGCGGCGCTGGACGCACGACCCCGCCCGCCCGCGGGCCGAATTTTCCCTGGCCGTGGGCGACCGCCTGGGCGAGCTCACCGTCATCGGCCACCTGGCGCGGGGGCGGGTGGCCGAGCTGTACCAGGTGTGGAGCAACCGGCACTGGTGCGCCCTCACCGGCAAGGTGGTGCACCCCGACTTCGTGGGCGAGCGGCCGCCGGTGGCGTTCCGCAACGAGGCGCGCGTCCTCCACCGCCTGCGCCATCCCAACATCGTGCAGCTCTTCGGGAGCGGCGAGGCGGACGGGCGCTCCTACCTGCTGATGGAGTACCTGGCCGGCCCCTCGCTCTTCGAGGTGCTGGAGGCCATGCCCAAGCGCCGCCTGCACGTGCCGGACGCCATCCGCGCGGTGATGAACGTGGGTGCGGCGGTTCACTACCTGCACCGCTGCGGCTACCTGTACCGCGACCTGAAGCCGGCCAACATCCACCTGCGCGAGGGCGTGCCGGTGCTGCTGGACTTCGACGTGGTGCGCCCCATCAAGCTCACCACCCGCCCCACGGACCGGCTGGGGACGGCGCCGTACATGGCTCCCGAGCAGGTGCTGCAGGAGCCGCTCTCCCCCGCCACCGACGTGTACGGGCTGGGGGCGCTCCTCTACGAGCTGCTTACGGGGAGGTGGCCGAACGAGGAGCCCGCGGAGGAGGACGACGACTTCTGGGACGACGACGAGGACTGGGACGACGAGCCGCCCCCGCCCCCGGCCCGCCACGTGGAGGGCCCGCCGAAGGCGCTGACCACGCGCGAGCTGGAGGTGCGCTACCCGCAACTGCGCATCCCCGCGGTGCCGCCGCGCCAGCACAACGCGCAGGTCCCGCCCGAGCTGGAGGCGCTGATCCTCCGCGCTCTGGACTCGGACCCCCGCGCCAGATTTCAGACGATTTCAGGTATGTTAGCGGCCCTCGCCCCGATGCTCAAGGGCCGCAACCGCCTGTGGCCGGAGGAAGCGCCCATCGAGCGGCGGGCGGATACCCAGTCAAGATGAGATTGCAGTTTATCCGATCCTGCGTTCGTCCTCGAACAGCGACTTGTGGATGCCCAGCGCGGCGCGGGCGCCGTCGGCGGCGGCGCGGATCACGAGGCGGGAGCCGGGGGTGATGTCGCCGGACGCGTAGACGCCGGGGACGGTGGTCTGGAAGTTCTTGTCGATCTCCAGGATCCCCTCCAGGGCGCCTTCCTCGTCCAGCTTGCACCCCAGGTCCGCGGCCAGGGTGGAGCCGGGGCCGCTGGCGATGTGGAAGAAGAGCGCTTCCACCTCCTCCGGCGGGCCCTCGTGGAAGAGGGCGCGGCGAAGCTGCGTGCCCTCGCCCTCCAGCTTCACCACGGCCTCGCGGCGGATGGAGATGCCGTGGTGCTCCAGCGCCTCCATCGCCTCCGTGGTCATGTCCGCCGGGTGGCTGTCGGTGAGCAGGACGATGTCGCGCGTCCAGGTGAGGATGTACATGCAGAACTTGGCGATCCCCTCGCCCCACCCCATCACCGCCACCCGCTTCCCCACCACCTCGGGGCCGTCGCAGTCCGGGCAGTGCCAGATGCTGTGGCCGTAGAAGTCGTGCAGCCCCGGCGTCTCGGGGACGATGTCCTTGAGGCCCGTGGACAGCAGGATGCGCCGCGAGCGCAGCGTACGCCCATCCCCCAGGACCACGGAGAAGTCGTCTTTCTCCCCCTCGATGCGCTCCACGCACCCCTCCTCGAAGGTGGCGCCGGCGCCGCGCGCCTGCTCCTGCCCGATGCGGCGCAGCTCGGCCGGCTTGGGGTCCGAGATCCCGAAGTACCCGTGCACGCCCCAGGTCACGGCGTTGCGGCCGTCGCCGGCGTCCACCACGCGCACGCGGCGCTGGTAGCGGCCCAGCCACTGCCCCGCCATCAGCCCCGACGGGCCGCCGCCCACCACGATCGCGTCGTACATCTCGTCAGCCGCCATCCGCTCCCCCGCTGTGGTCGATTTTTGGAGGGGCCCGATGCGTGCAAGCGGTGGGCCCGGTGGCAAAACAGGTGATTCTCCCGAAGCGCGGAGCGCGGCGTTGATCCAGGCGGTGGTGTTCGACTTCGACGGGACGATCTTCGACAGCGAGTCGCACGTGTACGGCGTGGCGCGCGACCTGTTCGCCGAGCACGGCGCCGAGCTGCCGCTGGAGGTGTGGGCGCAGTGCGTGGGTCGCGAAGCGGGCTTCTTCGACCCCGTCGCCTACCTGGAGGAGTGCACCGGCCGCGCGCTGGACCGCGACGAGCTGAACCGCCTGCGCCGCCAGCGCTTCATGGAGCGGGTCCAGGACCAGGGCCCCCTCCCCGGCGTGCGCGAGGCGCTGGCCGCCGCACACGCCCAGGGGCTGCGGCTGGCGGTCGCGTCCAGCGGATCGCGGGAGTGGGTGGAGGGGCAGCTCGGGCGGCTGGAGCTGCGCCGCTTCTTCGACTGCGTGCTCACGGCAGACGACGTGGAGCGGGTGAAGCCCGACCCCGAGCTGTACCTCAGCGCCCTGCGCTGCCTGGGCGTGGAGGCCGGCCGTGCCGTCGCCATCGAGGATTCGCCCAACGGCGCGTTGGCCGCGCGCCGCGCCGGGATGTATTGTGTCGTCGTCCCCAACTCCGTGACCGCCGCCCTGGCCTTCGGCGACCACCACCTGCGGCTGGACTCGCTGCACGGGGTGGAGCTGCGCGAGCTGTTGGAAAGGGTCATGGCCGCTAGCCCGGGAAGTGCGTGAGCTACCGGCGGCTGGACACCGAGGTAGCTGCGGCGCGCTGATGGGAGGCCCTCACCCCCCCGACCCCCACTCTCCCGATAACGGGAGAGGGGGGCGCATTCCAGCCATCCAGCGGCGCCGGGCACTCGGGGGCTGCGGATCGGCAGTGGCCGCTTCGTCGCGAGGACGTGTGGAAATCGCCTCCTCCCCCAGCTGTTTGGGGGAGGAGGACGGGAGGTGAGGGCCACCTTCAGCGCGAACCCGTCCTGGCAAAAGCGCTCAAGCCCAACGCACTAGGCTCTGTCTGGTGAATCGAGGAGCCGCAGGCAGCGCTGGATCAGGGCGAGGTTGACCATGGCCAGGAAGTTGGTTGCGAGCTTCTCGAATCGAGTGGCCAAGCGACGATTCTCCTTGAGCCACCCGATGGCCCGCTCGATGATGTTGCGCCGCCGGTACGTCTCTCGGTCGAACTTCGGGTTCGGCTTCTGATCCTTGCGAGTCGGGATCACCGCTCGAATCCCGCGTCGGCGCAGATAACGGCGGATCGTCCGGTAGCTGTAGCCCTTGTCGCCGGCGAGCCGCCGCGGTTTGATGCGTGGGCGTCCACCCTGGTGGCCCGGCCTCACCAGGCGTACCGCGCGAAGCAGCGGCTCTACGAACTTTGACTCGTGCCGCTGCCCCGCGCTGAGCACAGCCGAGAGGCCAATGCCGTGGCGGCTCTCCACGATCAGGTGCAGCTTGGTCCCGTACCCACCGCGCGAGCGGCCCAGCGCGTGGTCTTCGGGCTCATTCACCCGGTTTTTTTTCCGCCGCGCCTGCCGCGGCTCGGCTGGCGCGAACCAGAGTCGCGTCGATGCACCAGAGGTCCAGATCAATGCGGCCTTGCTCGTCGAGCTTGAGATGGAGCCGCTCCAGCATGCGGTGGATCGTACCATCCGCGCTCCAGCGGTTGAACCGGTCGTAGACCGACTTCCACTTGCCGTAGCGCTCCGGCAGTTCGCGCCATTGGGCGCCGGTGTGCAGGATCCAGAAGATCCCGTTCAGCGTGGCCCGGTGATCGTTCCACTGACCACCGCGCTTCCCATTCGGCGGTAGCAAGTCCTCGACGAGCCGGTATGCCTCGTCACTGAGTTCGTAGCGCCTGACCATCGGTGCACCTCCAGGTTGGAGGCGCCTCCGCTCGCAAGAACCGATTCGTCAGACAGAGCCTAGGCACTAGGCACTAGGCACTAGGCACTAGGCACTAGGCACTAGGCACTCGGCACTCTGCACTTCGTCTCCAATCTCCCCGCCCGCACCCCCGGAGCCCCGATGGACCTGCCGATCGCGCTGGACTACGCGCCCATGGAGGCGGAATCGCAGGGGGAGATCCCCGCGGGCGAGGGGTGGCAGTACGAGCCCAAGTGGGACGGCTTCCGCTGCCTCGCCTTCCGCCAGGGGGGCGAGGTGGACCTGCGCTCCAAGAGCGGCAAGCCGCTGGGGCGCTACTTTCCCGACGTGGTGGAGAACCTACGCTCGCTGCGCGCCAACCGCTTCGTGCTGGATGGCGAGATCGTGGTGCCCGTGGGCGACTCGCTGAGCTTCGAGGAGCTTCAGCTCCGCCTGCACCCCGCGGCCAGCCGCGTGCAGAAGCTGGCCGCCGCGCACCCCGCCGTCTTCATCACCTTCGACCTGCTGCTGGGCGCGCGCGGCGCCCCGCTGATTGGGCGCCCCCTCGCCGAGCGCCGCCCGAAGCTGGAGGCGTTCGCGGAACAGTTCTACGGGGGCGACGAGCGCATCCGCCTCTCGCGCGCCACCACGGACGCAGCCCAGGCCAACGACTGGCTCTGTGGAGGCGTGAAGGGGCTGGACGGGATCATGGCGAAGCGGCTGGATGCCGCCTACGCCAGCGGCGAGCGCACGGCGATGGTGAAGGTGAAGAACCTGCGTACGGCGGAGTGCGTGGTGGGGGGATTCCGCTACGCGTCGAAGCAGAAGATCGTCGGCTCGCTGCTGCTGGGGCTCTACACGGCGGACGGGCTGCTGCACCACGTGGGGTTCTGCAGCGCGATCCCGGAAGAGGAGCGCGCCCGCCTCACCCCCGAGCTGGAGAAGCTGGTGCAGGCGCCGGGCTTCACCGGCTCTGCGCCGGGCGCCCCCAGCCGCTGGAGCACGGAGCGCTCCACCCAGTGGGAGCCGCTGGCCAGCAAGCGGGTGGTGGAGGTGCAGTACGACCACTTCAGCGGCGGCCGCTTCCGCCACGGCACCCGCTTCCTGCGCTGGCGCCCCGACAAGGACCCGCGCCAGTGCAGCATGGAGCAGGTCGTCCGGGACAGCCGCTCGACGGCGGCGCTGCTGTAGGGGGCCTGGCGCGGAACCCGCATCAGCCCCGCGCTCCACGACGGACAACCAGAGCTACGGGGAAGGCAGATGGCGTACGCGGTGATACAGTTTCTGGAGGCGGGGGAGCGCAAGGCCACGCTGTGCCGTACCCAGAACGGCCAGCCCACGGGCGCGGACGGGGTGATGGACCCCCTCAGCATCTTCATCGAAGAGACCTCGCGCCAGATGCTCACGCAGGGCTCGCCCGGCGCGCTCTACTTCGCCCAGCTCTTCGCCGCGCGCGAGATCGAGGCGGGGCGCGAGGTGCGCGTGCTCGGGGGCACGGGCGAGATGGGGATCACCGGGGCGGAGATGGAAGCCCTCACCGGCCAGGGCTACTACTACGAGGTATCCGTGGGCCGCGAGGGCGAGCGCGCCGTTCCGCAGGTGCTCGCAAGCGGGATCGAAGACGCGATCTCACGCTGAAAAACATGGAGGCACGGAGAATCGGTTCTCCGTGCCTCCGTGCCACCCCCGGTCAGTTTTCCGGCCGGACCCGCACCGTGAGGTCGCGGCTGCGGATCACCGTCTCGCCCGTGCGCGGGTCGCGCGTGACCGTGACGGGGGCGCCGCGCACCTCCACCTCGGTGTCGCCCACGGTGCCCGAGAAGCGCAGGCGTTGCGCCGCCGAAGGCGAGGCCGCGCGCGCGGTGGCGCGTGCGTCCGGGCGGCGGCTGGCCAGGGCCTCCGTCGTCTGCGCCTGGCCGTTGCGGGTGAACGACCATCTCACCCGCTGACCCGGCTCCACCTCGCCGAAGCGGCGCCACGCCTGCGGAGTGGTGAGGGCGAGCCCGTCGATGTGGGTCAGCCGGTCGCCGCGCCGCAGCCCGGCGCGGGCCGCGGGGCTCCCTGGCTCCACCGACTCCACCCGCGGCAGCGAGCGGAAGGTGAAGCGCTTGCGCCCGCGCTCCTGGCGGATCTCGCAGTTGTCGCAGCCGATCCCGAACCCGAACCACCCGCCCGGCAGGAAGTCGGGCGGCGACGGCGGCGTGGGGGGCGTGGGCGGCATGGGTGCCGGACGCGGAGCCGGGGGCACGCGCGGGTGCGGAGCGGGCCGCGGCGCCGGGGCCGGAGGTGCCGGCGGCGCATCGATCACGTCCACCTCGTCGAGCTCGATGCTGTGGGGTGGGTGCGGCGGCTCGGCGGGCCGGGGCGGGCGCG
>CADCTW010000008.1 GCA_902805735.1 uncultured Gemmatimonadota bacterium
GGTTCAGGGTACGCACGGTGGGGAGCGCGTGTGCCAGGCGCAGGTCGCCGCACTCAGAGGCCGCGCCGGCGCCCAGGGCGACGGTGAGGCACAGGCCGCGCTCCACCACGGCGCCCGCGTTCACGTCGTGCACGCTCACCTGCGGCGGCGCCGCGCCCGGCGGCAGCGCGTAGATGGACGCGCCGGAGAGGAGCACGCTCCCCGCCAACAGGAACCAGCGAAAGGTGTTCGTCATGTGATCTCCAGTGTGGGACGCACGCGAAGAGGCCCCCAGACCCGGCGCATCGCCGAGCGGGGGCCTCTACCGGCCGTTGTCTAGTTTTCTCCCGCCGCCAGACTCCGCGGCCTCCTACGTCTCTGTGCCTCTGTGTCTCTGTGTGATGTCTGGTGGCGTACACCTTCCCCGCCGGCAAACGTGCAGCCTGGCGGTGCGGGGCAAAAGAAAAACGCCCCGAGCCCGGGCGTTGTGCCGAGCGGGGCCTGTGGCGGCTGTATCGAGCTGTCGTTAAGCGATAAACGTTAAAACAGTAAATTGGTGCAGTCAATCCCTGTCGTGCGCCCGGCGTGCCCCTGGGCCGCCCCCGGCGCACCCTTCCCGTCCTTCTCTCTTCCCGGTCATCGCCGCTTGATGTATCTTCGGAGGGTGTTCGGTTCTCGCGGTCCCGTTACCCGGCGCGCAGGTAGGCGTCGGCTTCCAGGTCGTAGATGGCGCCGCAGCCGCGGCGCTGGCACTGGTAGGTCCCCAGCCGCACGCCGGCCTCGGAGCCGGCCAGCGCGCGCACCATCGCCTGCGTCACGCGCAGGGCGGGGCGGGTGCCGCAGCGGGGGCAGCTGGTGGCGACGCGCAGCAGCACCTGCACGTCGGTCCGCTCCGGCACGGCGGGAGGGACCACCGCGATCCGCCGGCGGCGCAGCGGAAGCGGGGGATTGTTGTCCGGGTCCATCACTGCCTCCTTTTGAGGCTTTGGTCCGCGCCGGGCGGGAGCAGCGTGCTCCGCGCCCTTGCGCAAGTGGTACACGGATCGCACTTTATACGGCGCCCGTGGTGTTGTTGACGCTTATAACGAATCTACACCTCCACGGCCGGGTGTCAACCGCAACTTCGGGGAATATTCGGGCGATGAGTGAGAGAGAGAGGGTCGCGGTGGGATATCGCCTGCGGGCGCTGCGCGAGCGCCGCGGGTGGGACCGGCTGCAGCTGGCGGAGATGCTGGGGGTTCACTCCGGCTCCATCGCCCGGTGGGAGACGGGGGGCGCCGTGCCGCACGCCTACACCCTGGAGCGTATCGCCGAGCTGTGCGGCGCGTCGTCCGAGTGGATCCGCACGGGCCGCGGCGACTCGCCCGTGCCGTCGGAGCCGGAGCGCGCCTCGGAGCCGGAGCCCGAGGCGGAGCAGGCCGGGGCGGAAGACGTGTTCGCGTCGCTGGACGCGGTGGCGCGCTTCGTGGAGGGGATGGGGCCGGCGGGGCAGGAGCGGCACCGCAAGCTGGACGCGCTGGAGGGGCTGCGCCGCATGCTCACGGCGCGCGGCATGCTCCCGGACTGGTGGTACGCGCTGCGGGACCGCGTGGAGAATGGCGAAATCTGATGACGGGCACGTCCTCGCCGCCGCGCTGCGCCTGGTGAACGCCGCGCGCCGCTGCGAGGCGCAGTACGCGGGCGCCACCGCGCCCATGCGCACCGACCAGGTATCGCGCCTGCTGGCCGCCGCGGGGTGCCACGTGGAGGTCTTCCCCTTCCTCTCCAGCACGGTGGCCATGACGCTGCCGCGCTGCGCCGGCGTGTACCCCGTCCTGGTCAACCGCCGCGCCGAGCGTACGGACCGCTTCTTCGCGCTCCGCCACGAGCTGGCCCACGTGATGGCCGGCGACACGGACGGCGCCGTGTACCTGGCGGACGAGGGGTACATGGCCCCCCCGGAGCGCACCGCCGACCTTTTCGCCCTGGCCGACCTGGTCCCCGGCTGGTGGATCGCCGAGACCCGCCGGGGCCGCACCCCCTGGGCGGTCGTCCGCGCCGAGATCGCCCTCGCCGTCGCCGAGTACGCCGAGGGCTGGCCCGCCGAGCGCCTCACCGACCGCGCCGCCCTCCGGCTCCGTCTCTTCCGAGAACAAAAGATTTAAGGTTCTTCGTCGATTTAGTTGCAGGTAGGTAGAACAAGAATGGACACCGGTCCTTTCGGTGCAGCAGAATGGAGTTGTCTAAGCTCCCATTCACGCTCACGCCTCAGAACA